>CP072208.2:0-331677 GCA_015257795.3 Candidatus Nanogingivalaceae bacterium | reverse complement strand
GCAGACGCCCAAGCTTTAACAGATAATGCAAAAAATCCTGAAAAAGTTCGTGAAAATGTTCTTGAGGTTGCATTGGATTATTTAGCTGCTGGAATTGACCCTTCGAAAACGACAATTTTTATTCAAAGTCAGGTTCCACAACTTCCTGAATTGGCAATGTTTTATGCGAATTTAGTTTCTATCTCGCGTCTTGAACGCAATCCAACAGTTAAAACCGAGATTAAACAGAAAAACTTTGGCGAAGGTGTGCCAAGCGGTTTTGTGTTTTATCCGATTTCGCAGGCCGCAGACATTACGGCTTTTAAAGCAACTCATGTTCCTGCCGGTGAAGACCAATCGCCGATGATTGAATTAACTCGTGAAATCGCGCGTTCTTTTAATCAAGCTTATAATTCAGAAGTTCTCGTTGAGCCGGAAATTATTCTTTCGAAAGAAGGGCTTGAGCGCCGTTTGCCGGGTGTTAATGGTATGAATGCTAAGATGAGTAAAAGTTTAAATAATGGAATTTATCTTGCAGATTCTTTTGAAGAAATGCGTGCAAAAGTAATGAAAATGTATACGGATCCAGATCATATTAGGGTTGAAGATCCGGGTAAGGTTGAAGGAAATGTTGTTTTTGCATATCTAGATGTTTTTGCTGAAGATAAAAATAAGGTTGAAGAAATGAAAAAGCAATATCAAAAAGGTGGACTAGGTGATGTTGCGGTTAAAAAATACCTTATCGAAGAAATGGATAAGATTTTAAAACCTATTCGAGAAAGGCGTGAAGAGCTTGCGAAAGATCCCGGAGCTATTTATAAAATGCTCGAAGAAGGAAGTGTGAAGGCACGAAAAGCTGCAGCGGAAACTTTGCAAGAAGTTAAACGTGCAATGAAAATTGACTATTTTGGAGATAAAAATGGCGAAATTTAATTCGAGTGATATTTTAAAGATTTTGCGAAAATTCAATATCGCGAACGAAGACAATGTTCCACGAAATATTGAAGAGCTTAAAAAGATTTCGGCTGACGAATTTTCAGAAATATTTACATTTAAATTTAATAAGAATAAATTTTTTGTTATTATTGATGGGACCGCGGAAGATGATGAGTCTTATATTCGAGAGATTTTGCGTAAGAATTTTGGCGAAATCGAAGGACGTCTGATTGAAAATCCATTAGATTCAATGATGAGCTTCGCGATACCTTTTGAAGGTAAAGACGTTTATCTTTTCCAAAATATTCAGTCGAAAAAGCGTTTGGATGTTTATTTAGCTGAAAAATATCCAGAATTTTCACGTGCTACAATTCAAAAATATATTAAAAATGGTTTTGTTGAAGTTAATGGAAAACTTGCGAAAAAACCAAAAGATTTAGTGGACGAAAAATCGAAAATTTTAATTAGTATTCCAGATAAAAAGGTTGAAAAGGTTGATTTTTCGATTATTTTTGAAGATGAGAACGTTGTTGTGATTAATAAGCCTCGGGGTGTCTTAACGCACAGTAAAGGAGTTTTAAATGATGAATTTACTGTTGCAGATTTTTTTGAAAGTCGTGGTGCTAAGTTTGCAAAAGGTACAAATCGTGTCGGTATTGTTCACCGTCTCGATAGGGAAACATCGGGAGTCATTATTGGTGCAAAGAACGATGAAACTGCAAAAAAACTACAAAAGCAATTTTCAGAAAGAACTACAAAAAAGACATATCTTGCAATAGTTAAGGGTAGCTTAAATCCTAAAAAAGCAATTATTGATCTACCAATTGCACGAAATGGTTCTGCGCCGAGTACTTTTATGGTGCACGCCAAAGGAAAGACCGCTCAAACTAAATATGAAGTTATAGATGAGAATAATGAACTATCTCTGGTAAAACTAACACCAAAAACTGGCCGAACTCATCAACTTCGTGTTCATTTAAGTTACTTAAAACATCCGATTTTGGGCGATAGAGTTTACGATAAAACTATCACAAAAGCCGAATCTGAGCAAAGAATGTTTTTACATGCCCAAACACTCGAGATTACGATTCCTCCAAAAAATGGTGAAAAAGATTCGCAAAGAATGGTTTTTGAAGCTGAAATTCCTGAAGGTTTTAAATTAAACCACAATGAATGATTTTTTCAAAAATACTATCATAAACTCACACGCCACGATTATTGAAATTCCCCGTGGATATGGTTTTGAATTTGCCTTAAAAAAGATAGATTTCCCAAAAGAAATACAAGTTATTAAATTTAAGCCAACTATTCACAGCACACAAAAAACTGAAAGTATTAATGTGGAAGATATTGAAATTCTGCAAGAGAAAGTTAAAGTTAAAAGTGTGAAAAAGCGCTGTTTTGTTTTTGTAAATGCAGAAAAAATGAATGAAGCTGCTCAAAATAAATTTTTAAAAATATTTGAGGAACCTACTAAGAATACTTCATTTTTACTTTTAACCGAGAATAAAAATGCTTTCGAAAAAACAATTTTATCGAGGGCGCAGATTTTAAGAATTCCACCAATTTCCACCATAGAATCATTAAATATGTTTAAAAAAACAAAGCTAGATGATCAAGACAGACAGAAAATTCTTTTTTTAGCGGATGGTTTACCTGGCGAAATTGAAAAACTTTCAAATAGTAAAAAATACTTTAATGAGCAAATAGAGAACGCCGAAATTGCTAAGCGATGGTTTATGGGGTCTCGCTTTGATAAAATATTAATTATAAAAATATTAAAATCCGATAGAGATAAAACCTTAAAAGTGCTAGAAATTCTATTAAAAATAACAAGCCAAACTTTTACTCAAAGTCCAAAAGAAAATGCGCTTAAAACAAGGGAGATTTTAAATGCGTTTGATAGAATTTCAAAAAATGGAAATGTCAGTCTGATTCTACTCGCAGTGGCGGTAGTATAGATTTGCAAAAAAATAACCGCTTGTGGTATAATAGTAATCATGTTAGTGTTGATTTTAATTATCGCATTGAGTATTTATATTTTTTGGAAGAAATCCGATGAGGTTCTAAAAAATACATTGCCAGATAATCTTTCGGCTAAGATTGATAAACTGTGGCGAGTTGCTCAAGAAGCGATTATTGATAGAAAGTATCTTCGTGCTGAAAAAGTTTTATTAACTATTTTACGCTTTGATGAACGAAATGCTACCGCATACAATAGATTAGGTATCATTTATGCAGGACAGAAGCAATTTGATGACGCTATTGAGTGTTTCGAAATTGCACAAAGTTTAGAAAGCAGTGCATCAAGTCTGCATAATGTTGGACTCATATATCTTGAAACAGAGAACTATCAGAAGGCTGCTTTAGCTTTCGAGCAGGCTCTTGAAATTGAAGATAATATGCCAACACGCTACATTGCATATGCTCGCGCACTTGAAAAACTAGGAAAAGACAAACTAGCTATTTCCGCCTTAGAGAAAGCAGCCGAGTTGGATGAAAGGCCACAAATTCTACGGAGTCTAGGCGCTCTATATCTAAAGGTTGAAGATCTTGAGAAAGCGAAAGAAATCAAGGATAAACTTGAATCTCTGAAGGATGACCGCAGAGCGTTAAAACAAAATCGAATATCTAATAAATCTATTTCAACTAAAAAAATAACAATGTAGAATAAAAGACAGTCAAACGAGGGCTGTCTTTTAAAATATAAATATTATTACTGCTGATTAGTCTTCTTCATGATGCCGCGAAGCAATAAATAATTGAGCTACAGATACTAGGATTATTACTGAAGAGACAAACCAGAATTGGCTAGTGTTTGGAATATTAAATTCGAAGAATTCACGCAAAATAGGTGTGCTAAATATAACCGCGGTAAACAATAGTGTTCCTAATATATATAAGCCTCTTCGAATGTCGTTATTTTTTGACGGTTTTGAGCCCAAAAATACTTCGCTTAGAATCGTCGCAAAAACACCAAACCAAGCAGTTGTAATTACTACTGTTGCAAGAATTCCGTGCATCATCGCCCGATTAGTGAGTAGTCCGCCAGTTCGGACATGAAGACCGATATAAATGAACGAAATGGCCAATCCGCTCAAGATTGCAATTGGTAAAATTGCATAAAGCGTATCGCGCCAGAAATTTTTTGGGTTAATTTTATGTTTAGGGATTGGTGGAAATAGTGTGGTTAAAACCGTTGGTAATGTAACTAAAATAAAATTCATATAAGTGATATGTCTTGGTAGAAAAGGATAGTTTATTCCCGCAATCATTGTGGCAAAAAGAATTGTTACACCCAAAATGATTTTATGAAAGAACAAAATTGCGATCATCTCAATTGAGAGCATGATTCTGTTACCAATTTCAACGCCACTAGGTAAAGAGGTGAAAGAGTTATCCATTAAAACCAAATCTGCAACCCGTCGAGTTGCTGGAGCACCATCAAACATCGAAATTCCAAGGTCGGACTTTTTGATTGCTAAAGCATCATTTACTCCATCACCAATCATTCCGGTGTAGAATTTATTTTTTTGAAAAATGCCAATAATTTTCTCTTTTTGTTCCGGTAGGACACGTGCAAAAATAGTATTTTCAAGAACCGCTTTCTCAAAATCTTTTTTCGAAAGCTCTTTTAATTCTGCGCCGGTAATATATTTTTCGGCATTTTTAATACCTGCTTCAGAAGCGATAAAGCTAACTGTTCGAGGATTGTCCCCGGAAATAACACGAATCGAAACACCTCTATTTTGCAAAAATGCAACCGTTTCTTGAACATTTTCACGTAAAGCATTTTTAAGGGTAATAACTGCAAGAGGTTGAAGTTTTTCAGATTCTAGCAGATCTTTTATTTTTCCAGCTTTATTGAATTTTGCAAGCAAGAGAACACGAAAACCTTGTGATGCTAAATCATTAATTTTATCTGTAATATCGGTAGATTTTATGCTATTATCTAGGTTTCTTAAGATAAATTCTGGGGCACCAAAAACTATAGATTGTTCATCTGTGGAGTCTTTTCGAAAGCTCATCCCGGAAAGTTTTCGCGAGCTCGAAAAGGCCATATAGTCTGTAATTTTTATATTTCCTTTTGAAGAAAACTCGTTAAGAATAGCCTGTGCTGTTGCATTTTTCTCGGCAGATTCTGAGTTTAAAGCGTTTAAGATTTCACCAATTTGTTCTTTAGAAAGGTTTTTGTCTAAAATCTCACAAGAATTAAACTTGATTTCGGGAGAAGTTAACGTTCCGGTTTTATCTGTCGCTAGAACTTCCAATAAAGCCATATCCTCAATGGCAGAAATTTTTTGCGGTAAAACTTTTGCTTGAAGTAGTTTTAAAGAACCGTAGGCAAAAAATAGCGAACTTGCCAACAAAAGTCCTTCCGGCACCACAACGACCGCAGCAGATGTGATTGTTTTTAGAATAGTAGTAGGGTCTTCTTTAAAAATAAAGAAATAAACTACGCAAATTATTGCTGTAAGTGCAAGAGCAAACCAGCTTAATCGGGAGATTAGCTTTGAAATTTTTTGTTGAATTGGTGTTAGTTTTGGTTTGTAGTTTTTTAATTTAGCTGTCATTTGGCCAGCCTCAGTTTCATCTCCGACAGCAATGACTTCTGCTTCAGCATCGCCCGCAACAACAATTGCACTCGAAAGAATTTTATCACCAACTTTTTTAGGAATTGAATCACTTTCACCAGTCAAGATAGATTCGTTAACCTCAAAAGAGTTTGATTTAATGATTTTTGCATCCGCAGGAATTTCATCACCGGTTTTTAGTAAAATTCTATCACCGGTTTTTAATTCAGTGAAGAGGACTTCTTCTGTTTGTCCATCTCTAAAAATTCGAGCACGTGGAGCACTCATCAGTTCGATTTTTCGAAGAGTTAAATAGGCACGGATTTCTTGAATGCTACCAATGAACGAATTAACTAAAATCACAAAAGAAATAAACCACGCATCACGATGCTCGCCAACAAGTAAAAGCCCGCCAGCAAGAATAAAGATAGCAATCGATATTGGTGAAATAAAGTTTCTAAAAATTATTGTACGGATATGTTTCATGTAATATATTATAACAGTTTTTAAATTAATAAAAAACCCTCACCGAGGGTTAGAATTATTTTCTTGACCGTACACTGAGGCCAACGAGTAGTCCTGGATAAATAGGTTTATCCGGATGGTATTCTGAGAACTTTTCTAAAAACTTTCTATTCTTTTGAATAACCTTTATTTCATTTTTCAATGGCTTCGGTATGTCGTTTGGGTTAAAGCATTGATTTCGATGAAATAGCTCCTCATTAAAAAGCGCAAAAACTTCGTCGTTAGAGTAATCTTTATCAATGTTTTCCGCGAGTCGATCTAGTAGTGTGTCTATAACACCAGCATTAATATAAATTGTTTTACTTAACAGATGTGCATTAAAGCCTGTTTCTACCATTAGTCGTGCATCAATTTTTGGAATTGCATAAACTAAATAATCAATTTTTTGTGATTTTTTTGCATAGTTTACAATTTCATTAAATAGTCGGTATAACTCTTCTCGTGTAGCTTTATATTCGCCATTGCTGATATTTATAAAGTCGATAATTTCATAAATATCAATGATTCTTTTTTCTTTCTTGACTTTCTTAAAAGATTGTAGAGCTATAGCTGCCACAACTCTTCCTTTTTTTCGAATAAAAAACCACTCATCCCTTGAAAAGAAATCCGTACGTCTATACCAACTGTGTGTTTCTTCTAAAGCGGATGTGATTTGTTTTGCAATTTTATCTTTTTCATCGCCTAAATTATTAAAAGTTTCAATTAACTTAGTTTTAGGTTTAAAAATTCTCATTATCATAAAAGTACCTCCAAAAATATGAACTATTTGTTATTATATCATTTTTCAGGCTTTAAGGCAAATGTAAGCTTTATTTTTAATGGAAAGTGTGTTAAAATCTATGAATAACTTATAATCTTAAAAATAATTATGAATGCAATAAAAATATTTAAACGGTCTTGGTGTTATTTCTATAAGAATAAATATGGTTTTTTGATAGGAACTTCAATCCTGCATTTTACAATGTCTATTTTTGGAGTTAATGCGCTTTTTTGGGTTTTTAAATTGATTTTATTATTCTCAAACCAAGAGAACCTTACTAAAGATAATTTTTATTTATTATTCTCAAATCCCTTGAGCTTTTTATTTTGTGCAATATATGTTCTTCTAGTGGCATTTTTAACATTTATTGAGTTTTTTGTTCTAGTAACTTTTATAAATTCACGTAAAGATAGTGAAAGTTTTTCATTAAAAAGAGTTTTTTCGAAAGCATTTTTAAAAATGAGAAGCCTACTTAGCTTTCAAATTTTCTTTTTTATAGTTTATTTTATATCGATGGTACCCCTTGAAAATCTAGGCCTTTCTTCAACTATAACCGAAAAACTTCGAATTCCGGCTTTTATTACTGGTGAAATATCAAAAACGCCAGCTGGATTAATAATGTGTATTGTCTTGGTTATAATGATTTTTTATGTTAATCTTCGGTTAATTTTTACCTTACCACGAACAATCCTAAAAGACGAACCACTTTCGAAAAGTATTAAGGCGAGCTGGAAAGATACTCATAAGAAGATGGCGCAAATCTTAATTCCAATCGGTATTTTCGAAATTATTTTTCTTACTGCAACTCTAATCTTTATGTTGATAACCGTTACGCTTCTTGGAGGATTAAAAGAAATTTTAGGCTTTTTAATTGTGCAAACAATCTTACAGACAATCTTTGATGCTGCCTTTTTTGCGCTTTCAGTGTTAACAAAGATATCGATCGTGATTGTTTTGCTGGAAATTTTAGACTCGAAAAATTTAAAAAGCAACCCAAAACCAACTCAGCAAAAAAAGCACTCGAAAACTTTCGCACTCTTGATGATTGTGCTTTTAATGGGGGCAACTTTCACTAACGGGATTCAAATCTATTATCGAAAGGTTGATACTAAAATTTTGAAAATTGCGCACCGTGGAAATGTTCATGGTGGCGTGGAGAATTCGTTAGAGGCGCTTGAATCCGCAAAGAAGATTGGCGCCGATTATGCCGAACTGGATATTCAGTTAACTCGTGATAATCATTTCGTCGTTATGCATGACTATAATCTACAAAGATTGACTGGCCGAAACGCACGTGTTCGAGATTTAACACTTGATGAAATTAAAACTTTAACTATCCGCGAAAACAATTTTGAAAGCCGAATTCCAACTTTCGAAGAATACGTTAATAAAGCTAAAAAAATAAATATCAAACTATTAGTTGAAATCAAGCCAAGCGGTGATGAGCCCGAAGATTTTGCAGAAATGTTTATAAAAAAGTTTCGAAAACTTGGCGTTGAAAAAACTTTCAAGGTGATGTCTTTAGATTTGGATTTAATGAGAAAGATTGAAAGAATTGATCCTGCGATTGAAACTGGTTTTGTGATTCCAATTCAATTTGGCGACTTTGATGATTCTAAAATTGATTTTTATGTGATTGAAGATTTTTCATATCGTAGCGGTTTGGCATTCAAGGCACACAAAAAACATCGCAAAATTTTTGTCTGGACATTAAATACGCAAAGCGAAATCTCTAGATATCTTCAAGAGCCGATTGATGGAATAATTTCAGATGAGATTCAAATGATTGAAGATATCGAAAAAGAAGATCGTTCGAAAGAGCCAATTCTGAAGAGTTTTGTACGACTTCTAAAACTTCGATTTTAAAAAACCGCAAATGAATTAACTTTGCGGTTTATTTTTTATTTATCGAATCGTTTTAAGATTGATAAATTCGTGTTGTAGAACAAATAAATCATAAAATCTTGCAGATAACATAAAGAATCCTGAAACGTTGTTTTCCTCGATCTGTTCTTCCGTTGGCTCAAGTTTTAAACAAATTTCACAAAAAGCTTGCATTAAACCTAAGAAATTAAGATATTCGTCTCTATAAGGTTCACGGTGATTTCTTAAAACTGAAAGAAAATCGTTTGTTAGAATTGGAATTTCATATTTACTACTAAACTTGTGAATTGCAGAATTCATTTGTTCATGGGCTAGTTTTGAAATTCTAATTTTGTTTATCTTTCGTCTTCGATATTCAAAAATTGGGAACGGTGATTTATAGCTTCCTGAAGGTAAAAACATATGATGCTTATTGCTTTCACCAACTTTTGATCGCTGAAATTTCCTTGGAAAGTCTCTAATTTCTGCAGTGATCTTTTCGTATTCTTCACTCCAGTTGTAGATTTTCGAAATAGTAATATATTCGCCGTTTGAATCTTTCGAAAATACTTCTATTTGACGACGACGACGACGAATTTCTTCTAAAATATACCTTTTTGATTCTTCTTCATAAACATCTTCAAAATATGATTTAGTTTCAAAAAAGCGTGCAGCCGGATTTTTTAGAATATCCAAGCCTCTTAAAGAAATCCACTTCCAGAATTCGCGTCGGTAATCTGGTCCCATTAGCATATATAAATTATAGTAATAGAACGAAATATTCTCATTGATAAACCCAATAAGCTTGTTATCGATTTTTTTAATATTGTGATGATCGATATCGTTAAAAATCTGCAAACTTTGTATTTTACCAACATCAATCAAAGAAAGCACAAATACAGCAGCCATTTCTTCGGGCAGTTTTTTAGTGGTAAGAAGATTCACTAACTCAACCAAAAAACGAGGCGAAGCTTTAGGGAAAAACAACAGCGGTATTAGAGCCTTAATGGTTTCAATCGAGAACGAATGAAGTTTCTCATTAGAGCGCCAACCGAGTTTTTTATCGGGAGCTTCCGGATCAATTCTTAACAACAACAAGATGATTATTTCAATTTTTTGCAAAATATCTTCTGAAGGCTTGCTTGGAATTTTAATTTCACGAAGAATTTTAGCACTTTCATCTGATAATTCGATTTCGAGAAATTCTTCGTAGCTAAAGCTAGAAGAAAGCATTTTTTGCCTTTTACTAATCGAAGAAATAACTTTCTCTAAGTTATAATAGAACATCGCATCTTTAAGTTTCATAATTTATTCCTCCTATGATAAAGTGCGCTAAAAGTAGATAATTGTTATTATACAATTTTTTTACAAATATTTCAAGTAGATAAAAGCTTGAAAAAAAAGTTTTTTTATGCTAAAATTATAAGGTTAATATTAAATGCGAGTGAAATTTGGGAGATTTTGCGCCTCATTTCTTCGGAAGAAATGACCAGCACGAAACAAACAAACACTCTTTAAATGAAAGGAATAGTTCAATGAGTCGAATCGGAAAACTACCTATTGAGGTTCCGGCTGGTGTGACAATCACGATTGACGAGAACGAGATTTCAGTTAAAGGCGCTAAAGGCGAGCTAACTGTGCCTCATTTGTCAGACGTAACTGTCGAACTTGACGGCACAACATTAAAAGTTGTTCGAAAAAATGACGAACGCGTAGCCCGCGCACAACACGGATTACAACGAGCTCTTTTGAATAATGCCGTTATTGGTGTTACAAAAGGTTTCGAAAAGAAATTGGAAGTTAACGGAGTTGGTTTCCGTGTTCAAACTAACAATCCACAAGAGCTTGAAATGCAACTTGGTTTCTCACACCCTGTAATCTATAAAGCGAAAGAAGGAATCACTCTTTCTAACGATAAAATGGTTATTACAGTTGCAGGAATCGACAAGCAAGCTGTTGGTCAAGCTGCGGCAGAAATCCGCGCTTTGAAGAAACCTGAACCATACAAAGGTAAAGGTATTAAATATGTTGATGAAGTTATCTTGCGAAAAGCAGGAAAGGCAGGTAAGTAATGTCTAAAGCATTAGCACTTAAGAAACAAAACTTAGCTTTGCGAAAAGGTCGCGTTCGAGCAAAAATTTCTGGAACAGCTGAACGCCCACGCTTAACTGTAACTATTAGTAATTTGCATGTTTCAGCTCAACTTATCGACGACGTTGCTCAAAAAACTCTTGTTTCAGCAACAACTGTTGGTTCAAAAGCTAAAGGTTCAAAAACAGAACTTGCTGCAAAAATTGGTACAGAAATTGCCAAAAAAGCAAAGAAAGCTAAAATTAATACAGTAGTATTTGACCGAAATGGTCGCCAATATGCAGGTCGTCTACACGCCCTAGCAGATGCTGCTCGTAAGGAAGGATTGGAGTTCTAATTATGGCTGAAGCTCAAAAAACTCAGGCTCCACGCCGAAACAACGACCGACACAACGGTCGAAATAATGGTCGAAAAAACGACCGCCGAAACAATAACCGACGCCAAGAACGCGAAGAAAAGCAATTCGAAGAATTAGTAATCAATATTGATCGCGTTTCTCGTGTTGTTAAAGGTGGACGACGCTTCCGCTTTAAAGCTCTTGTTGTTGTGGGTGACCGCAAAAACAAAGTTGGTGTTGGTGTAGCTAAAGGTCAAGATGTGACTGCAGCTATCGCTAAAGCAACAAATGTTGCAAAGAAAAATATGGTTGAAATAGCGCTTGAAGGCGACACAATTCCACACGAAGTTGAAAAGAAAGTAACTGGTGCACACGTTCTTTTGAAACCTGCCGCTCCTGGTACTGGTATTATCGCTGGTGGTGTTGTTCGACAAATCATTGGTGTAACAGGTATTCGAAACATGCTTTCGAAATCTCTTGGCTCAACAAACAAAGTTAACATTGCTTATGCAACAGTTGATGCTTTGAAGAGTCTTGTACCTAAAGACCAATGGCTAAATGCGCCAAAAAAAGCTAAAAAGGAGACTAAGTAATGAAATACAATGAACTCCAAGTTGCTGCAAATAAAGATCGAATCCGCGCTGGTCGTGGTATCGCTGCTGGTCGTGGTAAAACTGCTGGTCGTGGTACAAAAGGTCAAGGTGCTCGAACAGGTAAAAAACTTCGTGCAACTTTCCAAGGTGGTCAAAACCCACTCGTTCAAGCAACTCCAAAAGCTAAAGGATTCAAATCTTTGCGAAAACCAGCTCAAGTTGTTTATCTTGATCATCTAAATGATCTAGCTGGTGAAGTTGACAACTTCCGACTATTCGAAGAAGGATATATCGAAACTCCTTTCCACAAAGTTAAAGTTATCTCTCGAGGTGAATTGAACGAAAAAGTTACTTTGAAAGTTCAAGCAGCTTCAAAATCAGCTATCGAAGCTATCGAAAAAGCTGGTGGTAAATTTGAAAAAGTTGCTACACCTTTGAAAAAATCAGTAAAAGAAGAAAAATAATTCTTCTTGAAATTGCTTAAAACAGCTCGAAAGGGCTGTTTTAATTGATATTAAATGTGCGACAATGGCTGTAGGGGTTGATTTTTGGGAAGGATTGGAGTAATATCAGGATATGAAAGATATGCGGAAGATAGCTGTGTGTGGTATGCTTGGGCTGGTCGTTTTGGGGCTAGTTGGGGCTTTGGTATACACGCTTGCTTTTCCGGATAAGGTGGCTAAAATAACAGGACATGACAAGCTGTTGAATAAGCCAGTTGAATATCACGAGAAAAAGCCTACAAAATTACAAGAGAGACCAACCGCTGACAAGATATTTGAACTTGTGAACAAAGAGCGAACCCAAAGAGGGATTGCTCCTTTAGTGCGTGCGCCTGAGATTGACAACGATGCAAGGCTTAAAGTTGAAGATATGATTAAGAATGATTACTATGCTCACAAAAACCCAAAGACAGGGCAGTTCTTAATGGATAACACTTATAGTGATAAACACTGTAAGGAGTATGGTGAGAATATCAACGCCGGAAGTTACTATGCTTATTTAGAGAGAGATATGTCAGAAGTGGAAGTTAAGTCGTGGATGGAAAGTACTGATGGACACCGTGAAGCAATATTGAACCCGAAATATAAATATTCAGGTATAGCCTTGGATTGGTGGGACAAAGAGCGCCACCAGTTTCGTGTGGTACAGCATTTTTGCGAGCCTTTATAAGCCTTGAATCATCTCCCAAATAGAAATAAGGAGAATATATGGGCTATATTGATAACTATAACGGTTTAGATCCAAATAAGTACAGTGGTAATAAAGACTTCCGTGGTTTTTTGGCGGCAAATGGCTATGAAAAATTCTTGCCATATGTGGGTAATGATGGCAATGGTGACTTTAGAAAAATGGCACAAAACCCAGAATACGCCAACCAGACTCAAGCAAACTTGAGTGGAGGAATGCAAGAGTTGTATAACTGGTGGGCAGATAAGACACGAGGACATTATGTAAAGCCTCAAGGCGGTGGTGGATCATACAACCCTCAAGTGGCAGCAGAAGCTCGAGCAAGGGCAGATGAGATTGCAAAATATCGTGAACAAGAACGGGTGGCGGCTGAAGGCTTGGGCAGATTGGATCGCCAACGGGACATTTGGCGTGGTAACGTTGAAAATAACTACGCTAACCAGCTAAACGACCTTGAAAACAGCTACACCCAAAGCAAGGGCGCCTATGAGATGAACAAACGAGACTCGGAAGCTCAAAACCGTGCAGTGCGTTCACAAATCATGGAAGACGCAAACAACCAAACGAACTCTTTGCGCCAAATGTTTGCAGCAGGTGGAGCGGGAGATTCAAGTGCAGCACAAATTGTTGCTCCTTGGGCGGTTGGCTTGGAAGCGAGCCGAAACGCTGGAAGCGCACAAGATGCTTTCGCCCGAGATCGCCGAAACCAAGACTTGGAGTTTGCTAGTGCAACTAATGCATACAACAAGAACAAGAAAGACTGGGAAACAAACCGCCAAGATGCACTAAATAACGTGGATTCGCAAATTGAAAGTAGCCGAATTGACTTGAATAACCGCATTATGGATGCAAGGCAGAAACAAAAGACTGCCTCGATCGGAACAATAAAAAAGCCGCATTTCTCTGTATCAACAGAGTGCGGTATTTGATTTTTCGTAGATTGCCAAGAAATAGATAATTTCTTGGAGCCACGATCGGGGCTTGAACCCGAGACCTCATCCTTACCATGAATGCGCTCTACCAACTGAGCTATCGCGGCAAATAAACTATAATAAATTCTACCATAAAAAGTGTTCAGATGTCAATATTATTGAAATAATATTTCCTTTTATTAAGTTTGCACTTTTAAGCCTTATATGTTAGAATATGAGCTATAAAATAATAGTCAAAAAAGAGGAGTTATGAAAACAGTAACAATAATGAAATATCGAATCGGAAATAAATATTTCTTTAAGGTTTTAGATAAATTTGACATTAAAGATGCGGCCGAACGCCTAGATGCAATGATTCAAATCTCCAAACAGTTAGAAAAAGAAAACAAAGACTACGAACAGCTTTGGATTAAAGAAACAGTTCTATTTTAGTCAAAATAAATTATTTGTTTTTTGCTGATTTGCTGGAGTCTTTTGTTCTTTTGTTGTTTTTTAAAAGAAAATTATTTTTTAGGGCTTCACCAAGAGTCCAAACGATAGCGTTCATCAAGAAGACAATCAAAGATGATACCGTAATAAGTAAAATTGTTCGACTAATTGAATTTTCGAAAATATTTAAAAAGCTTGCAACAGCAAAACCAAAAAATGCCAAACAGAGGTAAAAACGCTGCAAAATAACGCGTTCGTTGTTTAAACTTAAAATTCTTTGGATAAATTTCAAAAAGTCATTCATGGTTTAAATTATATCATAACTAAGCTAATATGTCAATCTTTGCTTGAAATACTTGCTTTTTATGAATTCCTGTGATAGAATAGAACAGAACGTAAATAATAAATTTAAGAGAGATTATGGCTAAAAAGAATACGAAACGAAAGATTATTGGCCTTGTAAGTGAAGCTACAGGTCATCGAATTTATTACACTCGCAAAAATACTCAAAATACACCCGAGAAACTTTCTTTGCGAAAATACAACCCAAAGACACGAAAACACGAAGTTTTCACAGAGACTAAAAAATCTCTTGGTCGAAACGAAGTTAAACCACGAAAAGGTTAATAATAAAAAGCGCTCAATTGGGCGCTTTTATTTATTCTGTGTTTCTATTCTTCAGAAGCTATCAAATCCAGCAGAGCTGAGACATATTCCGCCTGAGACCATGTGAGTGGCGCCACAGAAAGGTGCTTCAAATCACGTGGGTCAATTTGTTCAGGCAAGATCCCTGTTGATGTTTGTTGATCTGAAACCCAATCTAAAATCTCTTTTGCTTTTAAAATTTCACCTCGAGCGATATAAAACTCAGCACGCCAAAGTGTTGTAATAGGCCAAATATTCGCTTCATAGTCATCACTAAAGCGATAGTAAACATCACTTTCAAAGCGTGGCAAACCAATTTGACTATCTACGTTAAAACGTTTTTCGAGTACATTAAATGCCCTATGAAGCTTTTCACCCTTAAAATCGAAAAGATTAAATATAAAGGCTCCATAAAAACTTGAGGCATCGATTTTCGAATCCTTCTCACCGTTCGGCCAAATTCCTCGATAAAAATAGTTATTTTCTGGATTAAATAGTTCATTCTGCGCCGAAGTTCGAATCTTCAAAGCTTGATCTCGCCATTTTTTAGCATCTCGCGCACGATTGAGCTGTTGTGCTAAATTTGAGGCCGAATAAAGAGCTGCAAAAACAACCGACGTCGAATAAGTCGTTGAAAGAAAATCCATCTCCCAAAGCTCATAATTAGGCTTTGGTAGATTATTTTCACCACAAAAATCAACCAAAAAATCCGCAATCGGCTTCACTAAATCTTCGTAAAATTCATCCAAAATAGAATTATCGCGAAATTTTTTATAGTATTGCGCAAACAGGAATAGGATTCCAGCAGTTTCATCAATCTGAATTGGTAGGTTTCGCGTTTCGCCACCTTGAGAGTATGGATGCCAGCTAGGGCCAAGCTCGCCGTTTGGCAAATACTTATGCATCATAAAACCGCCCGGCGTAAGGGAATTCTTGCAAAAAGTGAAAAATCTTTGCGGCTCATCACGATATCCGAGCCGAATCAAAGGCCAAATCGCAAAAAGTGCATCTCGTGGCCAACAATAAGAATAATCATCTCGGGCATAGTTAAGCATTTCGCTGTCATTGCTTGCAATAGGAGCACCAGTTTTTGCAAGATGAGACTTAACTAGCATTAGGCTTTGAATAAATTTTTTCTGATATTTTAGATCTAGTTTTTTCGAAAAACGCAAAGCTGGAGCAAGCCACTTTTGCCAAGATTTTTTAGTTTCAGACAAGGCTTTCGAAAAACCTTCATCTCGCATTTTTTGAAAATTCGTTAAAGCAAGTTGGTGATCATCTGCGCAAGAAATAGAATATTGAAAATCTGCGCTTTCGAAAACGCCCAGAGAGAAGTTAAAACCGAGTACTGAGTCGGTTTGACCATGTTCAACATTTGAACCAGAAAGAATTCCATCTTCGGCATCGCACCAAGAGCCAAGTTTGCCTTCAATTCCAAATAGTCCAACCGTATGTTGGTCAAAATCTTTAAAGCTTTTTTGATTAAAGTCGCCGCCAACTTTTTGTGCAGAAATAATAAATGCACGTTTTCCGCGGTAATGCAAAATTGCCTTTTCATCATCTTCAAGAGGTAAAAATTGTACAGTATCAGCTAAATGAAAACTGCTGTTAATTGCAAAATTTTGATGCAAAAATAGCTGAACTTCACGCGGATAATTCGCAAGATTTTGCACCTGAATTTTACGCGCAAAAACATCAAAATCACTAACTACAAAATCTGTAAACGTGATTTTTATCTGCAAATTATTGTTTGTTGCTTCGGTTTTAGAGATTAATGCATCTTCGAAATATTCAGAAGAGAATTGCCAACCGCCATTTTGCAGCCACGAAAATTCATCACCAATTTTAATACCAACGCGATGAAAAAGATCGCGGCCAAGAGTGTGATTTTCATATCCGTTATCTGGAAAATAAAAATCACTAACCAAACCGAATTCATTTAGGCCAATATTTAAATTTCCATTACTTAAAATCGCTGTTTTTGCCATTTCAACCTCGCTTTCCCTTAGCAAACATTAAGTTTTTATGAAGCATTCGCGCAAATATTTTCTTTCGTTTTGGCGTTTTTGGAACTTTCGAAAAAGATTTTTTAAGAATTTTTTGTGTTTCTTGAACTTTTTTAGGTTGTAAAGGTGAAACATCTTTCAAACGAAAATCCATGTCTCGCAGAGCATCCATAAAATACAAAAACGCATCATAGGGCGATTTATATGGTGAAAAATACGCATGAACATCACCATCGTTAAAGTATTTTGTGCACATATAGTATGGGTGATCGCTAGTGGTTAGCCGTCGCCAATCTTCAACAAGCATGCCGTTATAAGAATTATAAACTCGCGGTTTTAAGGCGTAAAGATGCTTCATTGCTTCTTGCTGCATTGAATTTCCAAGCCACGCAGTTAGATCGCGCTCAGTATCCGCCCAAGTAACAGTTTGAGGCATCGAAATTTCCGCAACAGGATCGGCTTGAGCGGCTTCTGTAACAGTTTTAAAATCATGACTTGTATTTTTTAGCCACTCAGCAACTAAGCTTTCGAAAAAGCCAAAAATTCCAGATTCCTCCCATTGATGTTCACCAAAAGTTTCATAATCCATGAAAAGATTAATTATATCACCTCGATAGCTCGCCGATTCTAGCCAGCTGATATATTTTTCGGTTGTTAGCGGATATTCTTCCCAGTTTTGGTTTGAAAATCGAAAAGCTAAATCATCAGAAAGTTTATAATTCTTTAAAAGAAGGCGAATATTTTTAGTATTTTTTGGTCTATACACAAAATTCGGCGAACGCCACCCCAACACAGGATCCCAGCCTTCAGTTAAAATTGCCTTGAAACCAAAATTGTCTGCCCATTTGCCTAATTCGTCGTTATAAGAAAGTTCTGTGTTTCGAAAAGATGTCGTTTCTACGCCAAAAACTTCACGAATCTTTGCTTGATGTGCACGAACTTGTGCCTCAAATTCCTCGCGGTCAAAAAAGAAAGCTAAACTGTGATAATAAGTTTCAGCAACAATCTCCGCTCGGCCAGTTCGAACGAGACGCTTAAAACTCTCAAGAACATCTGGCGCAAATTGCTGAGCTTGATCAATAAAAGTGCCTGTTATCGAAAAAGAGAATTTAAATTCAGGATGACGAGCTAAAAGTTCTTCGAGTAGGTTATTCATTGGGATATAAGATTTTTCAGCTACTTTTCGAAAAATTTCACCATTACTTTGGCGCTTCAAACCTTTTTCTTCACTAAAATAATCTCTATTTTTACCAACATTAAAAATAGTTTGGTCATCACGAACTCGCCACGGCTGATGAACATGGAGATATAGAACAATTGATTTTTTAGCCATTTTTTTCCTCTGTTAGGTGTATGAATTCATCCATGATTTGATCAGCAATATCACTCCAAGAAATTTTATTATACTCTTTTCGAACGCCTTTTTTAAGATTATTTAGAAGTTTTTTATTTACCGAAACTTCATAAATTTGATTTGCAAGCTTTTTAGTATCCCAAAAATCGTAGCGCAAAATGTTCTGCAAAACTTCACCAACGCCAGACTGTTTTGAAATAATTAACGCGTTGTTAAAGTGTGCTGCTTCAAGGGCTGTTAACCCAAAAGGCTCATTAACCGAGCTCATCACGAAAACATCTGCAACCCCATAAGCATCGCGCCATTTGTCTCCGCGCAAAAAGCCAGTGAAGAAAATTTTATCCGCAATTCTAAAATCGCTAGCCATTTTAATAAGCTCGTTACGCTGCTCGCCATCACCAACAAGAAGAAGAGCGATTTTCGGGTTCCTTGAAGCCGCTTCAGCCATGGCTCGCATTAAATATGTTAAACCTTTCTGAACAGTAAAACGAGTTAAAGTCATCACAACCGTATAGCCTTGTGATTTTAAATATTCAAGATAGCGATAAGTTCGCTCATCGTAGTCTTGTGGACTAGCAAGTGTTGAAGTTTCGATTGCATTATAAACAACCTCGACTTTTTCTGGAGAAACTTTATATTTATCAATTATTACATCTCGTGTATTTTTCGAAACGGCAAAAACTTTATCTGAATTGCAAATTCCAGCGTATTCAATATCATGAATTTGTTGATTGCCAGATGTTCCACCAGAACGGTCGAATTCTGTTGCATGAATATGTGTAACAAGTGGAGAACCCGTAATCTCGCGTGCCAGCATTCCAGCCTCCATCGTAAGCCAATCGTGCGCATGAATAACATCCGGTTTGTTTTCCGGGATGCTTAAATATTCACGAATAAATTCACAATATTCTTTTTGAATCGAACGAATATCCGGCAAAAAATCGCCCACATTATGGCTCGACCGCGACCAGTGTGGCGCATCATAAGCCCCAGCGCCAAATTTATGAATCTCAGAAAAATTCGTAGCATTTAGCACTTTCATAAAATCAATTTCGGTATGTTTGTTTTTATACGGAACGACAAACTCAATTTCAGCGCCATCTTCAGCTAGCGCTTTTGCCATATAAAAACAAGCTACGCCCAAACCACCACTGTTATGGGGAGGAAGCTCCCACCCGAGCATTAGAATTTTCATTTTTTGCCTTTACGATTAAAATTTACATTTCTATTTTAGCAAATTTAAGAGAAAAGCGCAAGCGGTTTAACCAGTTATCTGCTTTAAACTAAATACTTGGCGAAAACTGTTTTATTTCTTGAACGTATTTCTTATAGTCTGGGCAATATTTTTCAACTTCTTGCCAAAATTTAAACGAATGGTTCATTTGCCGAGTATGACAAAGCTCATGAATAATCACATAATCAATCAAATGGTGTGGTAAATTCATTAATGCGATATTTAAAGAAATTGTTCCGCTAGAAGAGCATGAACCCCACCGCGTGCCCGTGTGCGAAAAACGCAATTTCTCAAAGCTAAAACCATATTTTTCTGCCAAAAAATCAATTCGGCGGGGTAAATACGCTTTAGCTTGCTTTCGAAGAATTTTTGATACGGTTTTGCGAATCTCAGATTGAACAAGTGGATTTTCGAAAGCTAACTCTTGCGGAATTTGCACCAAAATCTGATTTCCTTCATTTGAAATTTTGATTTCTTCGCCCGAAAATTTTCGCAAAAAAAGCGCGTGAGTTTTGCCAATCAAATCTCCGTCTTGATAAGAATTTTTAGCGTTGTGTGTTGCGAGCATTTTTCGAATTTCATCGCGATTGCCATTAACAAGCCGCCGAACGGCAAATTCTGGTGAATAATAGGGGATTGATACACGCAAACTTCCATCAACGCCGACAGAAAGTTTTACGGAGCGAGCGAGTTTATTTTTTCGAATTTTAATTTCACCAAACTCTTTATCGACTATAGACATAAAAATATTATAGCACTTTTAAAAAGAGTTATCAAAATCTATTGCCACGTTTCAACATTTCTAATTCTTCGAGTTTTAGTCGAACGTCTTTGCGCTTAGCAAAAATAATAAACGATAAAATATAAATTATCACATATGCAAAAGGCATGGCAATAAGACCACCGAGCCATGTACCAACCATGGCAAAATTCATAGTGTCTAATGTAATATAAACAGTTGCAATCGATATAACTACGAATATCCCTACAAAGATATTCAAAACACGCCGATGACTTTTAATCTTATTTTGTAAAATTTCAGGATTTTCAAGCTTCCTAACCCTAAAATACCCTAAAATAGCAATAAGAAATCCACCTAGCATAAAAGCAAATAGCAACACTGCAAACATAAACACTAGAAAAAAATAAAAATGAAAAAAAATAGTAATAAAATTAATATCCATAACATAACCACTATACACTAAAATAAAACAAAAAACAACGCCAAAATAAAAAACACCATTTCTGGTGTAAAAAGGCAAATTTGGCACGGGCAGAGAGATTCGAACTCCCGACACCAGGTTTTGGAGACCTGTGCTCTACCAACTGAGCTATGCCCGTATGAAACTATTTTAGCATAAAAAAGTTGAAAAGTGAAGAGCTTTTTAGTTATTTTCCTTACCTATTGACAAAAAGTATCTTTTGTGGTAGAATACTAATTAGTTAAAAGCTTACTTTCAAAATTGAGCTTTTAGCTCGTATTTTACAAAGTTGGCTTTTGCAAGTATATTTTTCAGAAAAGGAGACCAAAAATATGGTCAATGTTATTAAGTGGGCTCAAACCCAAAACCAAGAAAAACTTGCTGAAATTCGTATTGAAGCAGAAGCGACACCAAAGACACCTCTGTTTAAAGTTATCGATAAGCTTGAAAAAGCATATCATAAAAATGATATTAAAGAGCTAGTCTTTTGGCTAGCTTACGCTAAGTTTTATGAAATGCCCATAACTAAAGGACGCGATTTTTTCAAGAAAATCGAAAAGGAGTGGCCTTCAGGTCATTATTACGAGTTAGCGAACGCATTCCATTTCCTGAATGAAATTTATGCAGAAGGTTACACTAAGCGCAATAACAGCGCTCAAATGTGTAAATATTCATCACTGCTCGCGGAATTCTCGCTAGTATAGCCAACACTAAATTAAGCCCGAAATAATCGGGCTTTTTTCTTTTTTCGAATTTTATTCAGCAAACTGTGAGTTATACAGCTTAGCATAGGCGCCATTTTTCGAAAGCAATTCTTTATGAGAGCCTTGCTCAACAATGTTTCCATGCTCCAAAACTAGAATCAAATCAGCATTTCGAATTGTTGAAAGGCGGTGCGCAATCACAAAGCTTGTACGGCCATGTGTTAAATTATCCATCGCCGATTGGATAGCAGCCTCCGTTCGTGTATCAACAGAGCTGGTTGCCTCATCAAGAATCAACATCGGCGAATCTGCTAAAATTGCACGCGCAATCGTAAGAAGCTGTTTTTCGCCAGCCGAGACATTATCGATATCTTCAGAAATAACCGTATCATATCCTTGTGGTAAAGTTCGAATAAAGTGATCGGCATGAGCGGCTTTTGCGGCCTCAACAATTTCTTCACGAGTAGCATCGGGCTTTCCGTAAGCTAAGTTTTCGGCAATCGTGCCATTAAACAACCACGTATCTTGTAGAACCATTCCAAAAAGGGAACGAACATCGTGGCGCGACATTTTCGAAGTATCAACTCCATCAATTGTGATTTTTCCGCTGTCAATATCATAAAATCGCATCAAAAGATTCACGAGTGTAGTTTTTCCAGCACCAGTTGGGCCAACAATCGCCACGTTTGAGCGTGGTGCAATTTTTGTACTAAAATTAGTGATAATTGGCTTGTTTTTCGAATATGAGAAATTAACTTTCGAAAACTCTACCGCGCCATTAACTTCTTTTGGCGGTGTTTTCGAAATTTCAACAAAAGTTTCTTCTTCAGCATCAAGAAAACCAAAAACTCGTTCACAAGCCGCAACAACAGTTTGAACGCTCGTCATTGAATTTGCAATATTCGAAATTGGCTGCGTGAATCGACTCATATATTGCATAAAGGCCGTAATATCACCAATCGTCATTTGGCCGTTTACCGCACGCACACCACCAACAACTACCACTGTTAGCGTAGAGATATTATTTATAAATCCCATGATCGGGTAGAGAAGACCACCAAAAAATTGCGATTTCCAAGATGAATTGTACATTTTGTTGTTGATTTTTTCGAAATCTTCAACTGATGATTTTTCGCCGTTATAAACTTTGATAACTTCGTGCGAAGAAAGCATTTCCTCGGTGTGAGAAGTTAGACCTGAAGTAAATTTTTGTAAATCTGTAAAATAAACTTGACTAAATTTTGAGATAACTAAAATTACACCAACCGAAAAAGCACCTGTTGCAAGCGCAATTAAGCTCATTTGCCAACTAATTGAAATCATCATGAAAGTTACGCCAATTATCGTAATAATCGAGTAAGAAAGCTGATTTAAACTCTCACTTAAGCTATTGCTGAGTGTTTCGATGTCGTTTGTGATAATTGAAACCGTATCGCCAGTTTTATGTTTGTCAAAATACGAAAGTGGTAATCGTGCAATTTTTTTCGAAGACTCATCACGTAGCTTGAAAACGATTTTTTGCACCATTTGACCCATAATCCAGTTTTGCGCATAACTAAAAACTCCCGAACCGATATAAATCGCAATAAGCAAAAGACCAAATTCAGCAATTTTTGAAAAATCAGGATTAAAATGAACCGCGCCCGCACGAATTTCAACTCTCTTTGTGATTAAATTGATCATTTCACCAACAATTTGCGGGCCAACAATTGCTGAAATTGAGCCCAAAATTGTCATAATTACAAAAAATGTAATCGAGATTTTAAACGGCAAAAAATATTGCAAAAGTCGCAAGACCGTCTTTAACGAAAGCTTATTTTTTTGATTTTTCGCCATTATTTTTCTCCTTTCTTAGATTTTTTCGCAACTGCTTGTTTTAAGCTTTTTTTAGCTATTTTTTTCGAAACGGAAACTGCTTTTTTAGCCACTTTTTTGGTTTTCGAAACAGTTTTTTGCTTTTCGAATTCTTTAATTTGCGCTTCAATTTCTTCGTCAGAAAGCTGAGACGAGGCAATCTCGCGGTAAATTTCGTTATCTTCAAGAAGTTCGCCATGCGTGCCAATTCCAACAATTTTTCCGCCGTCAAGCACAATAATTTTATCGGCCTGCATAATTGAAGTCACGCGTTGCGCCACAATAAACTTGGTTTGTAATTTAGTTTTTGAAGCAAGCTCAGCACGAAGTTTAGCATCAGTTTTATAATCAAGCGCTGAGAAACTATCGTCGAAAATCAAAATTGGAGCTTTTGAAGCAATCGCACGCGCAATCGAGAGGCGCTGTTTTTGTCCACCAGAGAAGTTTTTACCACCTTGCGAAACTTTTTCGTTTAAATCTTCGGGCAGTTTTTGCACAAAATCCCAAGCTTGAGCAATTTTTAAAGCTTCGATAATTTCTTCATCCGTTAGATGTTTCGAAGAGCCATAATTTATATTCTCGCGAACATTCCCAGAAAAAAGACTTGCTTTTTGTGGAACATAGCCAATTAAATCGTGAAGTTCGCTTTGTTTTAGGTCGCGGATATCCACGCCGCCAAGCTTAATTTTACCTTTCGAAACATCATAAAACCGTGGGATTAATTTTGCGATCGTAGACTTTCCAGAACCAGTTCCGCCAATCACCGCAATAGTTTGACCTTGTTGAACTTCAAAATTAATATCTTCAAGAACAGCCTCTTCAGAATCTGGATACGCAAAACTAACATTTTCGAAAGCAAGCTCAAAAGTTTTTGGCGCTTTTTTGGTCTTTGCCTTATCTTTAATTAGAATTTCTTCGTCAAGAACTTCACTCAATCGCTTAATGGCGACATTCATTCGTGGAATCGACATAAAAATCATCGAAAGCATAACGAACGCAAAAGTCACCTGCGCCAAATATTGAGTCAGGGAAGCTACATCACCGATTGAAATTTCGCCAGATTTCACGAAGTATGAACCAATCCAAGCAATTGCAACCAAACCAAGGCCAGAAACCATTGTCATATATGGAGAAATCAAACCAAAAATCCTTTCGAAAAAGACATTCATTTTCAACATCTCGGCATTAATTTCGCCGAATTTTTCTTCTTCAACCTTTTCTTTTCGATAAGCTCGAATCACCCTTAAGCCAGTGATTGTTTGGCGAGTTTGCATGTTTAATTTATCAAGTTTTGTTTGAAAAATCCTCAATTTTGGCACAGCAAAAACACCGATAATTGTAGTTAAAACAATAATCGAAAAAACTGTAATTGCCATAATCCAACTCATTGAACCAGAAATCGCCAAAGTGTTAATTATCGCACCGGCACCAATAATTGGCGCATAAATACCCATTCGCATAATCATTGTGAAAGTTTGCTGAAATTGGCGTGCGTCATTAGTGATTCGCGTTGTTAAGCTCGCAACAGAGAACTTGCCGAATTCACTCATTGAAAAATCTTCAATTTTCTTAAAAGTTTCATGACGAATATCGCGCGCCATTGCTCCAGCCGAACGGCTTGCGAAAAAAATTCCGGCCAGCATCAAAACGCCACTCAAAAGAGAAAGCCCAATCATATGAAAACCGTTTGAGTAAATCGCTTCCATATTTTTCATAGCAACACCCTGAGTGATAATTTTTGAAGTGTATTGAGGGAGTTCAAGGTTGATTTTAGCAGAGAACACGGTAAAAATAAGCATCAAACTTAAACTTAGCCAATATTTTTTAGCAAATTTAAAAATAAATTTTAACATAATTCCTTTCTTTTTATAGTTTATAGATTTTTAAGCGATTTTAATATTTTAGCATAAATTTAAACATTTTAAAAGAGCCGCGGGAAACGGCTCCTTATCTTTAGGTATAGATTATAAGGTATACTTTATTTCGTGTTAAAAAGCTTTATGAAGTTTATGAAGTTTTTTATACATTAGTCATTATGAAGTATTTATTATACAGCGTTTATGTTTTTTGGATCTTACCCGACCCATTGCATTTCTTGCACGGATGTCGGCTGTAAAAGCACATAAAACCATTGATCGTAACCTCACCACTTCCTTTACAGTGCTTACATTCAACAGTCTCTTCGGTAATAGAGAAAATACCCATTTTTACACCTCTTTCTATAAAAGTTCAAAGCTTAGAATTGTTTCCGCAATTTTTTAAATTTAAGCTTAGTGTTTAATATTCTACTACATTTTTGCTTTTAAGTCAAGAGAATTATAGATATTTTCGAAATTTATTTTAAAAATTGAATTATTTTTGGTTTCTTTGTATAATAAAATTCATAATTACAATATAAGCATTGTAAACTTTTTATGGAATATTTTATAAGTTGGAGTTAGAAAAAAAATATGAAAAATTTTCAAATTAGATTTTATAACTTTTACGCTTTTTACGCCTTTTTAACTAATCGAAGAAAACAATTGTGGTTGAATTTTAATCCGGGAATTAGTGGCAAAATTTGGTTTGCTATTTTTAAACTGTTCTTTTCGAAAAATATGATCGAAGTTTTAGAGGAGAATGAAGCAAAAATTAAAATTCGAAATAGTATTTTTCTGTTTCGAAATCCTAAAAACGCCGAGAAATTCAAACAGGCACAAAAACTTTCTTGGAAAGAAAACGAAGAAGAAAAACATCGGCTTTATGGTGAAGCTCTAGGATATCCAGAGTTTGCGGTTTCAGATTTTTTAGAATTATTAGAAGAGCGCAAAAAAGATAATGCTGAACCAGTTAAAGCTGGCGATAGATTAGCGTTTAGTTCTTTAAACTACGGTTATGAAGGTTTTGTCTTTAAGCCAGAAAATCTTTCGAAAATTATAAATTGGAGTAAAGAGCAAAAAATACCACAGAAAGATGCTAAGATTCAAATCTATAACTTTCAAATTGGTAGGTTCCAAAGTCTTTCAAAAAATGAAATTAAAGAACTTTTAGAGTCGAAAAATCCACTAAAAACTTCTGAAAAAATAGCAAAAAATAGAGAATAATTTTTGTCAGCTTTTTAAAAATGTGTTATACTATTAAAGATGAATAATGAAATTATCTATCTTGATCACGCTGCAACAACACCAGTAAGCGAAAAAGTTTTGGCTGCAATGTTGCCTTATTTTAGTGAAAAATTTTATAACCCGAGCGCACCCTATGTTCAAGCTTTAGAAGTTCGAAGGGATTACGAGGATGCAAAGCATCTAATTGCGCAAAATATCGGTGCAAAAAGTGATGAAATCGTGATGACGGCTGGTGCAACCGAAAGTATCAATTTAGCATTTTCAGCAGCCTCGAAAGATGCGGGAGATGAAATTCTCGTGGGTGAATTTGAACACCATGCAGTTTTAAACTCGGCCGAAAAATATGGCGTTCGAAAATTAATTAAAATTAAAAAAGATAGCGTGATTGATATTGATGATTTGCGCGCAAAAATCTCACCAAAAACAAAGATTGTATCTGTTATGCTAGCAAATAATGAAACAGGCGTGATTCAGCCAATTTCGAAAATTGCCGAGATTATTCGCGAAGAAAGAATGCGCCGACTTTCAAATGGTGAAAAGACGCCAATCTACCTTCATTCCGATGCCAGCCAAGGTGTTGGCCAACTTGATATTTCTGTTTCGCGACTTGGTGTTGATATGTTAACTTTAAATGCCGGAAAAATCTACGGCCCAAAACAAACTGGCCTTTTGTGGGCGAATCGTGAAATTCAATTTAACGCACAAATTGTTGGTGGTGGTCAAGAACGAAATTTGCGTAGCGGAACCGAGAATGTACCAAGTGTGATTGGTTTTGCAAAAGCAATGCAGCTAGCCGAAAAACATCGCAAAAAAGAAAATGAGCGACTTCGAAAATTAAAAGAGATTTTTAAAAATATTTTGAGCGAAAATTTCTCGGACGAAGAAATGATTTTCTTGGGAAATATCAAAAAGCAACTCGCGAGCCATGTTTCGGTTTCGTTTCCTGGAATTGACGCTGAACGAATGGTTTTCGCCCTTGAAATGCAAGGAGTTTTGGTCGCTACAGGCTCAGCTTGCGCTGCCAATAAAGGAACACGTTCACACACTCTAACCGCAATGGGGCTTAAAGAAAGTGAAGCGGACGGCAGTTTACGAATCTCTTTCGGTGCGCTCTCGAATGAAGAAAACACTAAACGCGCGGCCGAAATTATTTCAAAAACAATTCGAGCAGAATTCGAAAGGATTAAAAAGTAGATGGCAAAATTTTTTGCTTGGGTTTTAATCGTTATTGGAATTGTTGTAGTTTTTATTGCTAGCACAACACTAATTATCAGTGATAAAAATCAGTTAGTTAAAATTTGCCCAAACTATAAGAATGGCGAATGTTCCCAGAAAATTGATGCGGTTGTTGCGATTTCTGGCGGGAACACATCTTCGCGAACACGCGAAGCAATCGAAATTTTTAAAGCTGTTCAAGCACGAAAATTGATTTTCTCTGGCGCAAATTCAAACCCGAAAGTTTTGAGCGATGCGCAACAAATGGCGAATTTAGCGCAAAAACAAGGTATTTTAAAAGATGAGATTATTCTCGAAGAACAAGCCCAAAACACTCATCAAAACGCACAATATACAGCAAAAATCATCAAGCAAAATGGCTATAAACGAATAGTTTTGACCACTTCAAAATACCACCAAACACGGGCAAGATTAGAATTCGAAAAAGCGCTCGAAGGTTCTGGGGTTGAAGTAATCTCGGCACCAGTCTCAAATGATCCAGACTGGAGTAATCTTTGGTGGACAAATTCACGCGGATGGTATCTTTCAATGAGTGAACTTTTTGGAATTTTTAGATTTTATATAGGAGCATAAAAATGGATAAGTCAAAAATTAAAGTATATGTTGGAATGAGTGGCGGTGTAGATTCTTCTTTAACTGCAGCACTTTTAAAAGAGCAAGGTTATAATGTTGTAGGTGTTTATATGAAAAACTGGACACAAGATTTACCGGGAATGAAATGTCCCTGGGCAGAAGATTTAGCGGACGCAAAAAGAGTTGCTGTTCAACTTGGCATTGATTTTAAAGTTTTCGATTTCGAAAAAGATTATCGCGAAAAAGTCGTTCAATATATGCTCGACGAGTACGCAATTGGTCGCACACCGAATCCAGACATTATGTGTAACCAAGAAGTTAAGTTTAAGCTATTTTTAGAGGCAGCGCTCGAAGATGGCGCAGATTTGATTGCGACTGGGCATTACGCTGGCGTTCGAAACGCCTTTACTGAAAATATTGGCGACCATTTTGATTTTTCGAAAAGCGGAAATGGCGAACTTTTACGCGCCAAAGACGAAAATAAAGATCAAACCTATTTCTTATATCGAGTACGCGGTGAAGCTTTGGGTCGAACATTGCTTCCGCTCGGCAATTTCACTAAGCCAGAAGTACGCGAGATGGCAAAAGAGCGCAGTCTTTTTACTGCTCGCAAGAAAGATTCGCAAGGAATTTGCTTTGTTGGCAAAATTGGAATTCGTGACTTTTTGAAACAGTTTATTCCTGAACAAAAACCCGGCAAAATTATTAATAAAAATACGGGAGAAGTTCTTGGATGGCACGACGGAGCAATTTTTTACACCTTAGGCCAACGCCACGGCTTAAATATTGGTGGTGGCTTGCCATTTTATGTTTGTGGAAAAAATATGCAAACTAATGAAGTTTTTGTTACAACAGACATAAACAACGGTGAGCTTTGGGCGAAAGAAATTAACGTTTCGGCGTTGCATTGGATTAATGAAAAAGTTGCAGATGGTGCAGAAATTCAAGTTCGAATTCGCCACCGCGCGCCGCTTGTTAATGCAAAAATCTTTTTCGAAAACGATGGAACCGCAAAAATTAAACTTACAGATGAACAACGCGCTATTACTAGTGGTCAGAGTGTTGTATTTTATTCTGGCGAAGTTTGTTTAGGCGGCGGAATTGTTATATAAGCATTATTGACATTTTATTTATGGTATAATCTAAATACTAAGTTTTAAAACTTAAGTACTTTATTTAGAAGGGAGTGTTAACATGCGTAGTTTTAATTTGTTAACATTGCTAAACAAAAAAGAGAATAAGGATGCAAACTTTTTCAGTGAAAGTTTTCTTCTTGAAACTTTGAAAGAAGTGGGATTCGAAGATGTAGAAGTCTTTAATCCGCCAGCAGACGGTAGTAACTCGATCCATTTGAACGCAAAATTAAGCGATAAAAATGGAAACGCTCTAAGAATTAGCGTATATCATTCAAAAAACTGGTTGAAATTTGAAGCCTATCCGGATTCTGAGGATTCCTTCAAAAACCCAAAAAGCTATAATAAGTTATCGATGACCAAACGCTTTTTCGATAAATACATTGAAACAGTACCATGTACTACATACTATTTTGGTAATCGAGCCACAACGGATTTGCTAAAAAAATGCAAAGAAATGGCGAATAATTTCTTTGATGATATCGAGAATGAATTCAAGAAACACTGTCGCAAGTTTTAACTTATTCCTAACCCGATATTATATCGGGTTTTTTCTTGTTTTTTCGCCTTTTAAATGTTATAATTTTACTTTATAGTACTTTTCAGGAGGTTTTTATGAAAAAATTTGACACGAAAACGATTAAGTTGCTATTGGAACAATCTGGTTTTAAAATTAAATCTGGTTTTAAAATTACACGGGAAGAAGTACAACCAGTATCTAAGATTAAGGCCACTTATAAATATGGTGAGCTTGAGTTTGAGCTCGATATCGAATACACAGATAGTGAACTTGGTCTTTCTTTACGAAGTAGTTCAGAACTGGAAATCTTAGTGAATAAACGTGTTGTTGTTCTAGCATTTGATAACAATGTTTTTACCGAACGCTGTGTTGAACAAAAACTACACAGTTTTAATACTAAAACACTATTCCTTGAGGCGAACAAAAGCCTAAATAATTTTATTAAAAAGATGGAGTATGTCTTTAATCACAAATAGAACTTCTCGAAGCTCGAACGAGCTTCTTTTTTTTAGCTTATTTTTTTAGTATAATATAGCCATGAACGATTTTCAGAAAATTTTCGAAAAAAAGTATAAGATGTTAAATCCCGAGCAAAAAAAGGCTGTAGACACAATTGAGGGGCCAGTTTTGGTTATTGCGGGGCCAGGAACGGGAAAGACTCAATTGCTTTCAACCCGCATTGCAAACATTTTGCAAAAAACCGACACTTCGCCGGAAAATATTCTAGCGATGACTTTTACGGAAGCTGGTGCCCGAAATATGCGCGAGCGTCTTTCGCAATTTATTGGAACTGATTCGTATAAAATTGGAATTTTCACATATCACGGTTTTGCAAATGAAATTATCAATAATTATCGTGAATATTTTCTAGATAAAGACCTCGATAGCCTAGCCGATGATTTAAATATTTTTAAGATTTTAGAGAGTTTAAAAAACAATCTCGATGATAGCTCTCGCCTAAAAAAAGATAATATCAGTAGCCTAACAACGGCAATTTCACATGCAAAACAGGCGTTAATTACCCCTGAAATGCTAGCAAAAATTGCAAAACAAAATGTTGAATTGGATAAAAAACTACTCAAAAAACTAGACGAAGAAGAAATCGATTTTTCTGTGCTTGAAGAAAAAGGCATTTCTAAAAAAACTGTTTTTCCTGAATTTTATGAAAATCTCCTTATCGCGCTAGCCGAAGTTCTAAAAGATGTAACGCCAGCTCATCCAAAAGTTAAGCCAAATCTTTTTTACACTTTCGAAGCGCTTGAAAAACTTCTTGAAGAAAATAAAAATGCCGAAAAATTCTCAACAAAACCTTTCACTAGTTTTCGAAATGATTTTTTCGGAATAAAAAACGAAAAAGGACGTTTACCAAAAGATTTTTATACGAACTTAAAAATCCAAGAATTTGCCGATTTTTACAAAAAATATGAGGAAGCCCTACATAATAAGGGTATGTTTGATTATAATGATATGATCCTCGAAACAATTAAAACTATCGAGCAAAAAACAGAATTAAAATTGTCGCTTCAAGAAAAATATCAATTTATTCTTTTGGATGAATATCAAGATACTAACGCCGCGCAAAGCAGACTTGTTGAACTTCTCACGGACAATGAGATTTTTAATGGTCGGCCAAATATTTTAGCTGTTGGTGATGACGACCAGGCAATTATGGCCTTTCAGGGCGCTAAAAGCTCAAACATGCTCGATTTCTATCATCGTTATAAAGATACAAAAGTTATTAATTTAAGAATAAACTACCGTTCGAGAAGTGAAATTTTATATTCTGCTAAAAATATTGCAGAACAAATCGAAAGCAGACTAAATGAAAACTTACCAACACGAATTGATAAAAATATTGAAGCTTTTGATGATTCTAAATTCGAAAGTCCCTATCTTGTTCGAAAAGATTTTTTGAGTCAAATTTCAGAATTCGGCTGGATTGCGGATGAAATTTCAAACTTAATAAAATCCGGAGTTAGTCCGAAAGAAATCGCCGTGCTTGCGCCAAAACACAACCCTTTACAAATGCTTGCGCCATATTTAAAACGCCAAGAAATAGCCGTTTCCTACGAGAAAAAAGAGAATATTTTTGAAGACGAGATTATTAGTTCGCTAATTAAAATTTCACAACTTATTATTGCAATTTCAGACAATGACTTAGATAAAGTAAATGCGCTTTTTCCTGAAATTCTAAGCTTTAATTTCTGGAAACTAAATCCTGTTGAAATCTGGAAATTAAGTTGGAAAATTAACTCTAAGCGAGAAACTGTAAATTCTTGGCTCCCAGAAAGCCTGTTTTGTGAAGATAAAAATATTTCGCAAATTGTAGAGTTTATTATTTCATTATCTCAAAAAATTGACAGTTATAGCCTTGAGTCTATCCTTGATATACTGCTCGGTAGCGTAAAATGGAACTTCAAAAAAGGAGAAATTGTAGAGAATTCTAGCCAACATGATGCTAGCGAAATTTTCGAAAGCCCAATTCGAAAACTATTTAGCCAAGATTCTGATGAAAGTTATTATGATACTTTATCTAATTTGATTGTTTTGCGCGAAAATTTGCGAGAATTCACACGAGAGCATTCAAATTCATTGCGAGACCTTGCGGCATTTGCTAAAGATTATGAAAACGCAGGAATGCGGATAATTAATACAAACCCTCACAAAGCAACTGACGATGCAGTTCAATTAATGACAGCCTTTCAGGCGAAAGGTTTGGAGTTTTCGCACGTTTTCATGATTGATACCAATAATCGAGTTTGGAACGGAAAAAGCAATAATTTTCAAAGCGTTCGTTTTCCAAAAAATCTTGAATTTATACCAATCTCGGATGAAGGAAAAGATACCAAATTGCGTTTGTTGTTTGTAGCAATTACGCGCGCAAAAACACATCTCTATATGACAAATCATTTGATGAGCTTTTCTGGCGAGAAAAATACTCGGCTAGAATTCTTTGACGAGCACGAAAAAGAAACGGAAGACGAAAAATTCTTTGTTGCTAGCTTTTTGCCTGAAAAATTCCAAAAAATTGAGCTTGAAGAAAACGACGCTAAAGAATTAGACATTCAAACCAGCTGGCATGATTTTTATAGACCAAAAAATGATTCAATGCGAGACTTATTAAAGAATCGTCTTGAAAATTACGCAATTAGCGCCACGCACTTGAATAATTTTATAGATGTCGAATACGGCGGACCTATTAACTTTTTCGAGAATATAATTTTGCGCTTTCCGCAAGGATACTCCATAAATAGCATTGCTGGAAACTTAGCCCATAACGCTTTTCGAAAAGCCCAAAATGAGCTAAATCAAAACGGATTTTTCGATAGTCAAAACATTATTAGAGGTCTCGAAAAGGATATTTCGAAATACGTTTTAACAAATGAAGACAGAACAAAAATCTTAAAAACCGCAGCTGAATCTGTCGAAAAAATATTCTCAACAAAAAGCGAACTATTCCAAAAGGGAAACCGTGCAGAAGAAAATTTCCACTCAAAGGGAATTATGCTTGGAGATGCACACTTAACTGGAACTGTTGATTTGCTAATTATCGATAAAAACAATAAAGAGATTACAATTTTAGACTGGAAAACAGGTTCGATACCTTTGGATTCAAAAGATAGAAGTAAAATTGTTGTAAATTCAAAAATTTACAAATACGAACAGCAACTATTTTTCTATAAATTTATGGTCGAAAACTCGAAAGAATTCTCTGGCTATAAAGTTAAATCTGGAATATTACAATTTGTTCAGCCAAATGCAGATGGTGATATTGCAAGCCATTCCATTGATTTCGAAACTCCCGCAAACAAATTGCGCGCAGATTTTACTAATTTGTTGATTCAAGCTGTTTTCGAAAAAATTAAAAAATTCGATTTTGACGATGATATTTCAAAATTCTCTGAAGAGAGCCTAAAAGGAATTAAGAAGTTCGAAAACCAGCTAGTTAAAGAGTTTGCGATATCTCATAACCTGAAAGAAGTGCCACTCTATAAAAAGGTAAAAAGAGGATCATCCCATATCTTCACCCTAACCAAGGCTATTTTAGAAGATTTCTAGCAACTTGAAAGCACAATCGCTTTGTGGTAAAATTATATGTATTAAGTTTTTAATTTCGGAGGGGAAAATGAACTTACATAAAAAAGTAATTTTATCATTAGCCACAGGTGGCTTAATTTGTGTTGGTGCTTTTGTTGCAATCAGCGCTACGCAAAAGACAAAACAAGTTAATCAAATAATTCAAAGTGATGATTTTTCATCATATCCACAAGGAGCAGAATACAAAGACAACGCTTCTTTCGGTAAATGGAACGTCTTATTTACCGGATACGGAAAAGCAAAAATTGTACCAAACGGTGGTGCTGGAAACGCCCTAGAACTCGCCCCAATAGCACATACTGGCCCAACAGACACCTCTTCAATTATGGTAGTTGGAAGTCCTGTTGGTGATACCTTTACGTATAGCGGAAAAATTTCTACCGAAGAGCAACTTCGAACTGGCGCAACTCCAAACGCCTGGGAAACAGCATGGGTAGTTTGGAATCACACTGATAACGACCATTACTATTATTTTGTAGCTCGTGCAAACGGTTGGGAATTAGGAAAACGTGACCCAAAATACACAAATGGTCAAAGGTTTATGGCGACCGGAAACGAAAGCTGGCCTCTAGCTTCAACTAAAGATTTCAAAATTAGCAAGAAGAACAATACTATTCAAGTTGATATAAATGGTCAAACTATTGCAACTGTTGTTGATAATGAAAATCCTTACAACAGCGGTCGAGTTGGAATCTATTCAGAAGACGCACGCGTTCTTGCGGACGATATTGTTGTTGATGATACTGCAAACATCACAGGAACGGTAAACAATGGTGGAATTGCTTCTATTGAAGGAAATCCAAAAATCGGTTCAACACTTACAGCAAAAATTAACGACCAAGACGGCGTTAAACAAATAACTGGTTACCAGTGGTTATTAACTGGTCAAGATATTTCTGGGGCAACAAATTCAACATTCGTTTCTACTGCAAACGAAAAGGGCAAAGCAGTTACCGTTCGAATAACTTACGTTGACAATACAAATAAAGTTGAAAGTCATATTAGTGCGCCTGTTCAAATCACAGACGGAACAATTCAAGCTAATAATACGGGTACTGTTACTATTGAAGGCGATCCAAAAGTTGGCTCAACACTTACAGCAAAAGTTAGTGATAAAGACGGTCTTTCTTCTTCGAAAATTCAATATACTTGGACTGTTGGTGGTCAAGTAGTTATCGGAAACACTTCTGCTAACCTTCCAGTAATTGAAGACTACTTAGGTAAAACCGTAAAAGTTCACGCTTATTACGATGACGACGCTGCTCATGAAGAAAATATAGATAGCACAACTGTTGGCCCAGTAGCTAAAGGCGATCAGGCTATTTCTATTCCTCCTGCAACTCCAGGAAAAGATCAAAAAGATAATTTCGAAAATTACACAAGCGGATCAACATTTAATTATGGTAAAAAATTTGCCGATTGGGAACTAGTTTACGGTAATGTGTCTGTTGCTTCAAACGGTGGAAACAAAACTCTAAACCTTTCATCAAAACCAGGTCAAGATTCAGCATCATTAATGCTCGGAAAAACACTAGACAAAGACTTTACTTATAGTGGCACAATCAATTCTTTGACACAACTTTCAGCAACACCAAAGAATTGGGAAACAGAATGGATCGTTTGGAATTATACAGATAGCAACCACTTCTACTACTTGGCACCTCGTGAAAACGGTTGGGTTTTAGCTAAAAGAAACGGCAATCCAAATAATCCTGAAATTTTAGCAACAGGAACTGATGCCTTTCCAGCAAATTCACCTAAAAACTTTAAGATTGAAAGAAAAGGAAATACTTTCGAAGTTACAGTAAACGGAAAGAAGCTTGCTTCAGTTACTGATAATTCTCCAATAAATCAAGGTCGAATAGGTCTATATACTTACAATTCAGCTATCAATATTGATAACATTAAACTTGTTCAGAAAGACCAAAACCAACCCGTAACACCTACACCTACACCTACACCTACACCTGTAACTCCAACTCCAGTAAATCCTACTCCTGTAGCACCTACACCTACACCTGTAACTCCAACTCCAGTAAATAATTCAAATACAGGTACAAATAATAATTCTACAAACACAGGAGCAAATACAAATGTGCCAGCCGCACCAAATGCTCCTCAAAATACACCAGCTCCAGCTAATAATGCCGCTACATCAAAAGCAGATAAAAATGCTGAAAATAGTAATGGCGCAAAACACCTTTCAGCTCCAAACACAGGAGTTAACGGATATATTATTACGACACTGTGCTTACTGGGAGCTGCTGGACTAACAACACTTTCAATTATAATAGCTTTGAAATTCGAAAAAGCTAAAATCAATATCAATGAATAATCTATTTCTAGATAAACAATTCATTTTAACACGCGTGGATTTTGATAAATGTCAGAATCCACGCTGGAAGTTAGCAGACTTAAAATCCGAAGAAATATTAAATTTTTCACCAAATTTTGAAGAAAAACTCACCATAAAAATTGATCTTTCGCAGCGCTTCTGCATTGGCTGGCACAACTTAGAGACTGGTGAAGATTTCATCTGTCCAGATAAAATTATTCTTGAGAAAAAATATACTCAATGCCCAAAATGCCAGCAACGTACAGGCTTTAACCCTGCTTTTTATAACGTAGATTCGAGCGAGGTTTCTTCACAACAACAAATTCGAAATTTGCAACCGCATTTTGTTTATCTGGCCTATTTTTCGGACGAAATAATTAAAGTTGGCATCAGCTTTTCTGGGCGAGGTATTGCTAGATTACTTGAACAAGGCGCTCGCGCGGCGTTAATTCTGGGCGAATTTTCCAGCGCCAATATCGCTCGTAGTTATGAAGAAAAAATTTCAAAAATGCCAGATTTTTGCGAAAACGTAAAAGCAAGCGGAAAACTAAAAACGCTTGAACGAAAGTTCGATTTTAAAATAGCCGAAAAGAAACTCCTTGCTGCACGGGAAAAAATTGAACAAATTCAAAAAGTGAATTTCGAAAAAAACCAGCCGTTAAATTTAGATAAATTTTACATGAAAGATAATAGTTTTCTACCTAAAGAAGTTATTCTGGCTACAGATTGCGTTCAAAGTGACAATTTTCTAATTTTTTCAGGGATTCTAAAAGCCCAGATCGGATACATATTACTAGCCGAACAGCAAAATGAGATTATTGCTTTACCGCTTCGAAAATTTATAGGTTATAAAATTAAGTTTTTACCAGAAAATATCGAGCTAGAATTACCAAAACGACAAACGAGCTTGTTTGATTTTTAACTTTAAAACTGCTAAAATATAATTAAATGAGCAAGGCATTATATAGAAAATATCGTAGTAAAAAATTAAGCGAGGTTGTAGGGCAAAACCACATCACAACCGTTCTTGAAAGTGCCCTAAAGCAAAACAGAATTGCTCACGCATATCTTTTTACAGGTCCACGCGGGGTTGGTAAAACTTCGATTGCCCGAATTTTAGCACATGAGATTAACAATCTACCATATTCAGAAGAAGAAAATCACCCAGATATTATTGAGATTGATGCCGCCAGCAATAACGGTGTTGATGATATTCGCCAGCTTCGCGACAATGTACAAATTGCACCTTTTTCTGCTAAATACCGTGTTTATATTATCGATGAAGTTCATATGCTTTCAAAAGCTGCTTTTAATGCTTTACTTAAAACACTCGAAGAACCGCCAGAACACGCTGTTTTTATCTTAGCCACAACCGATGCCCATAAATTGCCAGCCACAATTATTAGCCGAACACAACGTTTCGTTTTCCGATTTATTTCAAAGGAAGATGTTTGCAAACATCTAGAATTTATCGCTAAAAACGAAAAAATCAAAATTTCGAAAGAAGCGATTGAAATTATCGCTGAGCGTGGTGAAGGCAGTTTTCGTGATAGCATTTCTTTGCTTGATCAAATCTCAAGCATTTCGAAGGATGGTGAAGAAATTACAGCAAAACTACTTGAAGAAACCCTCGGTCTGGCATCAAAAACACAGATTAACGCCTTAATTTCAGCTTTCGAAAGTCAAAATGCGAACGAAGTTCTTGAAATTGTGCGAGGAATTCGGGATTCTGGCGTAGATTTAAAAAATTTCGCTAGCCAGCTTTTAAATTTTATTACCGAAAATGTTGGTGTAAAACCGTATCTTTCACAATTATTAGTTCCACTCACACGAGCAGAAAAATCAAACTTTATTGAAATGGAACTTCTTTCGATTTTTATTCGACCAGATTTTGTACCTCAAATTACACCAGTAAAACAACAAATTTTATCTTCACCAAAACCCGTTCAGGCGCAGAAAACAACAACTCAACCAAAAGCCAAAAACGAAACTTTCAAGAATCCGCCAAATGAAAAAATGAAGCATGAAGAGCCTCCTAAAGAAAAAGAAGTCGAAACTCCAAAAACTAAAACTCCACAAAAAGAAGTTGAAGCAACCGAAATTTTGCTTGAAAATGAAGATTTAGGTGAAGCTCGCGAATTCAAATGGGGAGATTTTTGCAACGCCGTCAATGAAGAAGATAAAGGTATTCAGACGATCTTAAAACAATCTGGCTACGCTTTCGAAAATGGTAAAATTAAAATTTATACGGGCTTTCCTTTTAAGAAAAAGCAACTCGAAAAAGCAAAAGCGCAGGCTTCAATAGGAAAAGCATTGAAAAAAATTAACGCAGGAGGCTGGGCTATTGAGGTTTTTGAAACTGCAAAACCGGCCAATGATCCAGAGATTGCGAGTGTGCAGGATTTAATGGGGGGTGGAGAAATGGTAAAAATCGATGAATAAAGATAATACTAAAATAGGTGGAAAAATTCCACCACAAAATCTAGATGCCGAGATGAGCTTGATCGGTGCTATTTTGATTGATGAAGAAGTTTTGATTGATATCGCCGAAATCGTAAAGGCGGTTGATTTTTATGACAAACGCCACGCTACGATTTTTGCGGCGATTATTAGACTTTATGAACATCATCAACCAGTAGACTTATTAACACTTACAAATGAGCTTAAAAAACGCGAAGAGCTTGATGCTGTTGGTGGGGCGAGCTATTTGGCGGAACTGACAAATTACGTTCCAACCGCATCACACGCAAAATCTTACGCTGAAATTGTCGCACAAGCCGCAGTCCGAAGGCGCCTAATTAAGGCTGGTGGTGACATTACAGAGCTAGCCTTTAACGAGGACTTGAGCGTTCCTCAGCTTTTAGGACAAAGTGAAGCTGAACTCTTTGGTGTTTCAGACGCAAGCTTGAAGCAAGATCTATCTTCAATGGAAGACATCTTAAATGACTCTTTCGAAAGATTAGATGAGCTTTATAAAAATAAAGGTGCAATTCGTGGAATTCGAACCGGATATCGCGATCTTGATAATAAAACTGCAGGACTACAACGATCCGACTTGATTATCTTGGCGGCACGTCCGGCGATGGGAAAAACAACCTTTGTAACTAACCTTGCTTATAATATTGCTACTATCGAAAAAAAATCTGTACTTTTCTTCAGCCTTGAGATGAGTAAAGAGCAGCTCGTTGATCGTATGCTTGCCGATGCAGCCGGGGTTGATTCTTGGAATATTCGAACCGGGAATTTGAGCGATGAAGACTTCGCAAAACTTGCTGATGCTATGGGTGAAATGGCTGAAGCGCCAATCTATATTGATGACACGCCCGGCGTGAGTGTGCTTGAAATGCGAACAAAAGCTCGACGCGCCGCGCACAACGGTGAACTTGGTTTGATTGTAATTGACTATCTCCAGCTCATGCAGGGAAGCGGTTCTGCTAAATCTTCAGCTAACCGCGTACAAGAGGTTTCTGAAATTTCTCGTGGGCTAAAATTGCTCGCGCGTGAGTTAAACGTGCCTGTAATTGCGCTTTCACAGCTTAGTCGTTCAGTCGAAAGTCGTGATCCAAAAATTCCACAGCTTGCCGACCTCCGTGAATCTGGTTCTATCGAGCAGGACGCCGATATTGTGATGTTCCTTTATCGAGAAGCCTATTATAACCCAGAAACTGAGCGAGAGAATATTACCGACCTAATCCTAGCAAAGCACCGTCATGGACCAGTTGGAACTATCGAGCTCTACTTCCATCCAGAACGCCTTCGATTTATGTCGCTCGATCGAACACACAACGAATAATTTTAAAACCGCAGATTCTTTGCGGTTTTAAATTGCTTTTTCGACTCTTTCAGCGTATAATATTGCTTATGGATAATAAGCATAATTTTAGTCCTAAAGATGAAGTTTTTATCAAAATAGCCCTTGGGGTTAGCATTGCTTTGTCTGAGATTATAATTATTTTTATCACCTCTTCAGTTCAAATTAATGAATTCATATCTATACTTTTTACAATTTTTGCGTTAAATCTGGCTTTTATAATTTTCGGAATTCGACAACGACAAATACAAACAAAAATGTTTAAAACTCACAAAAAAAGTGAAGATACACGAAACCGACTTCTTACAATCATCAACAGCTTAACTGACGCTGTTTTGAGTGTTGACTCGCGCGGAAGAGTTGAACTTTATAACTCTGCAACTCTTGATTTATTAGATGAAGATAAACAAATTGTTGGCAAAAATCTTTCGAAAATATGCAAACTCTCAAAAATCAATACTGAAATCTTTGATATGCAAGAAATTTTTCGAATCGGAAAACCATATTTTTCAACCAACGACTTAATTCTTTCGAAAGATGACGAAAAGCTACGAATTGAAATCGAGATTATTCGAATCCGCGAATCTTCAGGCAAAAAAAATCGTGAACGTTCAAAAAAATTTGTTGTAATTTTGCGCGACATCACAAAACAAAAGACTCTCGACGAAGAGCGAGATGAGTTTATTAGTGTAGTTAGTCATGAACTTCGAACCCCGGTGGCAATTTTAGAGGGTTCTTTAAGTAATCTTCGTTTACTAATTCAGAAAAAAGCACCTTCAAAACTTCTTGAAACAACAGCTGAAACAGCCTACAAGCAAAATACATTTCTTGCAACAATGGTAAACGACCTTTCTGCGCTTTCGAAAGTTGAAAGAGGAATTAACCACCAAACCGAAATTATCCATCCACAAGAACTTGCAGAGTCTTTATTTAATAAGTATCATAAATCAGCCGCTGAAAAAGGATTGTCACTAAACTTAAACCTTGACAATAAATTAAATAGCGTAAAAACAAGCAAGCTTTACCTTGAAGAATTATTACAAAATTTCATTACAAACTCTTTAAAGTATACTCGTGAGGGTTCCGTCGAGATTTGTTTTAGAAACTCACCAAAAGGTGTTATTTTCGAAATTAAAGATACTGGGATTGGCATAAGTTCAAGCGATCAGAAACGAATTTTCGAAAAATTTTATCGCAGTGAAGATTGGCGTACGCGTGAGACTGGTGGAACCGGCCTTGGCCTTTATGTTTCTTCAAAATTAGCCGCAAAAATAGGCACAAAAATTCAAGTTGAAAGCAAGTTAAATCACGGCTCAAGATTCTTTTTTGAGCTACCTAAAGCCTCAAAGTAATTCTTTGTATTATTTTTGCTTTTTTAAAAAAAGTGTGCTATACTTGACATATCAAGCCTAATAGGCTTTTTAATTTTGGAATAGGAGAAAAATGGCTAAAAAAGAGACCAAAGTCACTCGCGTTAAAGCGAAAGATACAGATTCGAAGCCTGTAAAAGAAGTTTCGAAAGAACCTAAAATGAGTAAATACGCCGCAAAGGTTTCAGGCGTTAATACGAAGAAAAAAGCAAAAAAACCCGCACCAAAATTATTGCGTGTTTTAGCGAAACCATTCAAATTTATCGGTTTTCCTTTTGTTGCGCTTGCAAAATATCTTGCAGCTTCTTGGAAAGAATTAAAACTTGTTCGCTGGCCAACTCGTAAAGAAACCTGGAAGATGACTGGCGCAGTTATTGCTTTCTCGGTTGCTTTTTCAGTTTTAATCTTGTTGCTCGACGGACTATTTAACTGGATCTTTAAAGCATTAATCAAATAATTTTAGAAAGGTAATTATGGCACAAAAACGATATGATGATTCCCGAAACTGGTATGCAATTACAACCCTAGCGGGATATGAAGATAAAGTTGCTGAAAATCTTCGCCAACGAATTCAAGGTGTGGATATGGCAGATAAAATTTTTGATACGCTCGTACCAAAAGAGAAGCAAATTGAAGTAAAAAACGGTAAACGTAAAGTTGTTGAACGAAAAATCTTGCAAAGCTACGTTTTGGTTGAAATGAAACTTACCGAAGAAACTTGGTTTGTAGTTCGAAATACGCCAGGTGTGACTGGATTTATCGGCTCGGATTCACCAACACCAGTTTCAGAAAAAGAAATGCGCGAAATTCGCCGCCGAATGGGCGCTGAAGAGCCAATGTTTGATATTAACTTCTCTGAGGGTGAAATCGTTAACATTATTGACGGACCTTTCAAAGGTTTTGAAGGTGCAGTTTCTGAAATTGATGCCGTAAAAGGTAAGATTAAAGTGATGGTTTCAATGTTTGGTCGCGAAACACCAGTTGAGCTTGATATTCTTCAAATCGAAAAAATCTAATTTCTATCAAACAAAAAAGATGGTTATTGACTAACATAACGCATAACAGTTTAGTTATTTCGTTTAATATTTAGCGAGCCAGTTTATCTGACTCGCTTTTTTATTGTTTAGTTTTTATAAAAAATATTGAAAACAAAAGCCAAAAAATAAGACAAAAAGAAAACGACGCAAGAAATATTACAAAAAGCGTCGTTAAACATAATATAAAACCTTACTACGCCTATCGCATCCGAATCATCTAGATATGACCAGTATTTAGATGATTTTTTATCTTATCGATTTTCTGAAAAATAAATGCAATAAGTATAGTATAAAGAACTATGCTGTTCTAAAAAAGAACAACTATTTCAGTATAACATGCCTTCAATGCTGAGTCAACACTCTTTAAGTCTATTCTAGTGGAGAACGGGTGAATATACAAAAAGACAGCTCGTTCGAACTGTCTTTTTTTTGGCTTTTATTTAGCTTGCCAAAAACGAATCACGTTTCCTTTATATTCTTGCTCACCCAAATAATTATAATCTTTCAAGAAATTAGTTGATTCGGGAAGGAAACTTGGAATATCACCATTAGCAAAGTTATAAACTTTCTTTTTATCATTGTTATATGAATGCGTCATCTCTGGGGTGATATTAATATTCGCAGATTTTGGCAACCATAAACGAGTTGAAATTCCATTAGCTGTCGTTTCACCATTATAGTAATACAAGCTAAAGTCTTCGTTCACCGAAATGCTCTTATTTGTAACTTGGTTAATATTAAAGATAATATTTCGGTTATTCTCATCTGGATTCTTGTGAATAGTATTTGAGATATCAACCTTACCATCAAGATCGAAGTTTTTACTCATATCTTGCATAGCTTGATTTACGAGCGTTGTATTTTCAACCTTGATATTCGAAAGATCACCGTATTTCTTTTCGAAGTCTAGACTACCTCGTGAGTTGCCATAGAAATCGTTAGATGTTCCAGAATTTTCAATCCAGTTGTCTTTAATTAACGTTCCTAGGGTGTTGTCTCCGAAACCGTAACCTGCAAATACTGTTGAAACTCGAATTCCAGCACCGCCGCGATTGTCTTTGATGTGATTATTTAGGATTTTGTGGCCATTTCCGCCAAAAATACCAATTCCACCAGCTCGCCAACCAAGCTCAATGGTGTTATGCTCAAAAGTGTTGTTTTCTGTATTTTCAGAATCATTATCTTTTGTTGCCCAAGAAGCTACAGAATCATCACCATTTCCTCTAAAATTGTTGTTTCGAACAATACTATTTTTTGTTCCTTGAACTAAGTTAACACCATCTGCAAGATTGTTTCGAATACGGTTGTTTTCAATGATGAGGTTTTTAGTGTATTTCATTGTTTTACTATCTTCGTAGTCACCAATCCAAGCACCACATTCAAAATGCTCAATCCATAGATTTGAAAGTTTCGAATTTCCTCCGAAGTTTCCAGCAAAAGCTTTATATTGAGCTTTGTCTAGTGTATCATCACGACGAGAAATTAATTCAGATGAAAGGTAGAAATTGTTGATATTGAGATTGTTTGAATTGTTTCCCGCATCAAAACCGCCACCACCTTTAGCAGAACTAGTAAAGTGTAGTTGTGTATACCAAATTCCAGCTCCGGTAATCTCTAGTCCTTCTGGCGCCTCTATACCAATTTTCTCGCTAATATTATAATATCCTTCAGGAATATAAAGTACCTTTTTTTGCTTTTTAGCGTCAGTGATGGCACTTTTTAGCTTTTCGGTAATATCATCACCAGGTTTTATCTTGTATTCTTCTAGAGAAATGCTATTTTCAGGCTGTTTTCTAGGCGCTTCAACATTTTCTAATTCAATAAAATCTAAACCAAGGTTTTCATTGCTATCGTTTTTAATAGTAATTTTATCATCCTTATTTACATGATTACCGAAGAAACCATGAACTTCATCAAAGCCAAATCGTGCATGACGATTTTTTGCATTTTCATTATATGCAACATCCCCGTCGATATATTGCCAACCATACTTTGAATCAAGGTCAAAAGTCTTAGCTTTTTCATCATCATTATTGATTAAAGCTGTAGCTTTTCCCATTTTTCCATCAGGAATCGAAAATCTTAAACTTAAAGCGTCAGCTCCAGATTTAGCAGTAAAAGTTACACTTCCACCAGGCTTGACATTAACATAAGAGTTGCCAGAAGCTTCATTTGCAAGATCATCGAATTTTCGACTACTTATAATTTCTGCGTTATTCAAAACCCCATCAACGCTCTCATATCGAGAATAGTTAGTGTTTGCTCCATATTTGTTTGCATACTGAGCTGCTGTTTCAGCATGAACTAAAGGAGTAGACGTCACAGATAGACCTAGAGCCATACTAGTAACTAAAAAAGCATTTCTTTTAGATATACTCATTTTTTTCCTTTCTTCTTATGTTTAACAAATATCTATTATAACAAAAAAATAATTTCATTTCAAATTAAAACCCCGGCGCGAAACCGGGGAAATGGAGGTTAAACTTTAATTAGATCTATGTTTTTCACAGAAGAATGTTCGCGACCGCGCACAATCTCTACTACGTTATGTGCAATGGCTGAATCGTTCTCGGAAACGAAAAAGTCTTTATTCATTTTAACTTTATGGAAAAATTGACCACTCGAATGGAAAAAATCACCCTTAGGATCTTTTGCGATCGTGAAAAACAAATTCGCAATAGCGCGTTCGATCGCAGATTGAACAGTGACATTATCTAAACCTTGCGCAATCGATGCACGTTTACAACCGTGTACGGGCATGATTTTTTCAATATTTTCAACTCTCAATGTTTTAGCGCCATCTTTCCAGGAAATCTTTAAGATCTTTAACCCTAAGTTTCGGAAAAGGTGTCTTGGTAGACTACCTAATTGCGGATTTAGCCCAATCGCATCAATTGGCACAAAAAGAATATTTTCACTTGAAAATACGCTGTTATACTCACGCCAATATTCCACCCCGTTTGAATTAAAGTTTTTTGTGAATTTTAACATTCTTTTACCTCCAAATTTTTAATGTGCTCTTTCGAAAAACGAAAGGCTATGCGAATTAATCGCATATATTATAATACAACATTTTTAAAAATAAGTCAATAGGTTATATTTAAAATAACTATTGAAATTTTAAAAATTTTATGGTAATATTGATATGTTACGCACTTGAATTATCAAGTATAAAATTATTTAAAGGGAAAATATGGCAAAGAAAGTTATTGGAAATTTGAAACTTCGAATCCCAGCTGGCCGTGCAACAGCAGGTCCTCCAGTTGGTTCAACGCTTGGTCAATGGGGACTAAACATGATGGATTTCATCAACCCATTCAATGAAGCAACTAAAGACATGATGGGTAAAGATGTAATTGTTCACCTTCAAGTTTTCGAAGATCGAACATTCACTTGGAAATCACTTGGTCAACCAGTTGACGATATGATTCGTGAACGAGCAGGAATCCAAAAAGGTGCAGGAAATTCAAAAACTGACAAAGTTGGTAAAATTACAAAAGCTCAATTGCAAGAAATTGCTGAAGCTAAAATGGATCACCTAAATGCAGTTTCAATCGAAGGCGCTATGAAAACTATCGCCGGAACAGCACGCTCAATGGGTGTTGAAATTGCCGAATAATATATTATAAAAATCGCTCTTCGGGGCGGTTTTTAAATTGTAAAAAAAATAACTATATGGTATAATTTTACAGATGAAAAAAGCTTTAAACTTCGAAATTAAAACCCGCTTAAACGGAACATTAGCCCGTACCGGCGTGATTAAAACACCGCACGGAGAAATTAAAACTCCCGCCTATATCGCCGGCGGAACAAATGCAACCGTAAAAGCGATGACGCCTGAGCAAATTCTTTCAACTGGCGCCCAAGCTGTTCTTGCTAACACTTACCACTTAATGCTTCGACCTGGTGCAGATATCCTTCAAAAGGCTGGCGGAATCCATAAGTTCATGAATTGGAGCGCACCAACCTTTACCGACTCGGGCGGTTTTCAAGTTTTTTCACTTGGAATGGCTTACAAAAAGGGGATTGATGCTACTTCACATATTTCGAAAGGCGATTCTTCGCTTGCAAAAAACAATTCAAACCAGCTCGCAAAAGTTGGTGAAGATGGAGTTTGGTTCAAATCACATATTTCAGGTGAGAGAATTTTTATGTCACCCGAAATTTCTATGGAACTCCAGCACAAAATTGGTGCGGATATTCACATGGCTTTCGACGAATTAACCTCGCCACTTGCAGGCCGAAAACAAATTAAATCTGCGCTCGATAAAACTCATTTTTGGGCTGAAAAATGCTTAAAACGCCATAACGAATTAAATACTGAGCACTTCGAAAAAGGCGAAAATTTGCAAGCATTATTTGCGGTTGTTCAAGGTGCTCGAGAAGAAGATTTTCGAAAAGAAAGTGCAAGTTTTTTGGGTTCGAGAGATTTTGATGGCTTTGGAATTGGTGGAATTTTTCAACCTGAAGAAATTCCCGAAGTTCTAACTTGGGTAAACACAACCTTGCCCGAAGAAAAACCGCGACATTTGTTAGGAATGGGCGCGCAACCTGCCGATCTCTTTTTGGGCGTAGAATTTGGTATCGATACTTTCGATTGTGTAGCGCCAACTCGCCAAGCACGAAATGGTGCAATTTTCACTTATTCTGGGCGAATTAATATTAAAAATGCTAAATTTAAAGAAGATTTTACACCAATTAATCCACGATGTGAGTGCTATACTTGTCAAAATTTCACAAAAGCTTATATAAATCATCTTTTCCGCGCAGACGAAATTCTTGCCAGCACGCTTGCCTCAATTCATAATGAATTTTTCGTAATTAACACTGTTGATAAAATTCGTGAAAGCCTCGAAAATGACACGTTTTTTGAATATAAGCGCCAATTTTTAAATGAATACTATGGTGAAGAACGCGCAAAGGATTTTGAAACACAAAGAGATGAAGATTCGTTGCAAAATTAAACCAAATTCGAAAAAGGGAAATCTCATTCAAAAGTCGCAAGATGAAACCGGCGAATTTTTTGAGATTTTTGTTCGTGAGCCAGCAATTGAAGGAAAAGCAAATTTGGCGGTAATTAAACTTTTAGCGAAAGAATTTGACGTTTCGAAAAGCCGAGTCTCCCTAAAAACTGGCACAAAATCAAGATTTAAGATTTTCGAAATAGAAAAATAAAGAACCTCTCACTAAAATTACCCTATCTTTGAAATAACTTTATTCTTACTATAAATAATTTTACATTTAGTTCATTTTATACTATATTTTAGATATGTTCAAAGAATTATCTCAATCAATTAGGGGTTATGCAAAAGGGCAATCAACCGATTCAATGAAGCAATATTATAATGATATAGCAGATGCTTTAGACGATGAAGAGTTTCTTCAGACTCTATCAAATACAGAAGCTTTGAATTAATTAGATTATCTTCAGGATAACTTTAACTACTATATATCCAGTGCGGGTAATCACCAGAATGCATTAAATACAATCTATATTAACTACGCTATATATAGAGCAGATTCAAAGCAAATTATCAGTGAATTTTCGCAAAAAATTAGAGATTTTAAAGAAGAAATTCAAGAAAGTGAAGAAAGAATAAATGAAATTAAAAGAGTCGCAGATACTCTATCTGGTGCTGAGATATTAGAAGCTTATGCTAATGATTTTAATGAAGAAGCTGAAGAACATAAAAAGAAATCAAGAAATTGGTTAATAGGATTAGCTGTATCTGTTGTTATATTTGTTATTATTGTTGCATCTCTTCTAAATATTCAAATCTTTAATTTTCCGATAATTGAAGGGTTGCTGGCTAACGATATAAAAAAAGCCGCAGCGGACAATCTAAAAACTTTAGTACTTATTATAAAAGGTTCAATAATTATAGCTTATGTTCAAATTCCGTTATTTATTAGAAAAAATTACTTTGCAGAAAAGCATTTAGAGCAGTCCTCAATCCATCGCAGAAATGTATTAAGGGCTCTGCACGCCGTCTATAAAACAATAGGCAATCCTGAAGAAAAAGATAAGATACTCACAGTCGGAGCAACTATTGCATTTTCAGAACCAGAAAGCGGATTTATTACTAGAAAAGAAGGTGCTGGAGGAGATGACAATATTGAAGCTATTTTAAAAGTAATCAGTAAATAAAAGTAAAAGAACGGCTGCTAATGCCTCGACCAAAACGAGGGGCTACACCGTTCTTTTATACTTCAATAATACTACAAAATAGCCAAAAGTCAATATTACCTAATTATTTTGTATAGCTCGACTATTTACCAGTAATATTAATTTGTAATAGTAAATTTAAATAGGAAATATGGCAGAAAAAGTTAAGAAAACGGCGCTGGAGCTAAAAACTGAAATTTCGAATTGTCTCAACTAATTTGTCGTTATCTACTTTTATATTAGCTCCGCCGTGTTTCATTCCAAGATAGAAAGCCACACCAGCCACAATTGCTGTATAGATAACAATTGTTTTAACAGTTTCAATAATTTTCTTGTAATTTACTTTTTTCAAATTTTTCATAGTTTTTCTCCTTGTTTTTGTTTTTTTGGTTTGAGTTCGATTTTAGAGTTCTTGATTTTTTCAAGCTCTTTTTCAAACTCGGTTTCATTAGTATTTTGCATAATAATTTACTCCTTTTTAGTGAGCGGTCAGAGCCGAAGAGTTGGGAGTGGGCTTCTAATCTTCAGCTCGAATCGCTCACTAAAGGTTATAGTTTGAAGTTTCCTGATCTAATTGCTAAGGCCTTATATTATTACTGATTAGCTTGCTTTCGAAAGGGAAGACTTCTATTAAATAATTGCCAGATTTTTAAGGATCAAATTTGAGTCGAGTTCTTATTATCTCGATGAAGCTTTGTAGAAGTTACCTCAACAACGCCTCATTTAAAACAATAAAAAGAGACTCACCATAGCTGGAAGTGAGCCTCTTTTTATGTTCTTTTACTAAAGAAAAAAAACACGAGCATATTAACTCGTATTTTCATCTTGGCTGGGATGGAGGGATTCGAACCCCCGAATGGCGGGACCAGAACCCGCTGCCTTACCACTTGGCGACATCCCAATACCTTTCAATTATATCAAAAATTTTTTTGGTTTTCAAGGTTTTTTAAAAAACGTTACATTGACATTTTATCATTTTTCTGTTATAATTAAAAACATTAAGGCTTAAGCCTAGAACTTTTGGAGGTTTTTTATGGATTATAAAAACGCAACCCTAGAAGAGCAATTACTTGCTGCCGTCTACAATAAATCATCTTTAAAACTTGAGATGGATAACGACAAGATAATAACAATCTTCCCAAAATCAGCGTATGATCTAGATAAAGAAATTGTTGAAATTCACGGTTCAGCAGAAATAAATTATCTTAAAGGGGTTAAAAAAAGAAGTATGGAAAAAATCTGGGTTAAAAATACTACAATCTGGGTAACCAAAAACTTCGAAATTATAGCAAGAGGAACTTCAGAGCGAATTGAAGAGAAAATTCGTATAAACGAAAGCCCCTCTTTAATCTCAAAAGATGATCTCGAAACCCCGCCGTTTTATAAGGATAAACACACCTTATAGTTAAAGTCGCAAAATGCGGCTTTTTTAATACGCTCAAGCTTGCAGTTTTAAAATTAATATTATAAAATTTTATCAATAAGCTTCTCGGTTCGCCGAAATACAAAAGCTTATGGAGGTTCGTTATGAACATTTTTGTAAAATTAATCGATCAAGCCGTAAGCGAAAAACAGCTTTCGGCAAAAATCGAACAAGCGAAAGCCGTAAAAATCGAAGGGTCGGCCGCGAAAGAGGTTATCGAAAAAATCGAAAACCTTCTAAGCGGAGAAGAATCGTTCGAATTTGTAGCAGGGTCAAATATCTTTGGTGAAACAACAATTAAACTTGTAGAAATTTTAGATATTTTTGAAAAAGCCGGCCTGAACGATGCGGCGTATTATTATTTCATTAGATGTGAAGAAGATATTTATGAGATTTATTGTCAAGCGGGCGAAAATCTCAGGATTTACAAAAACCGCATCAAGTCTTAACCTCGCTCACCTGCGGGGTTTTATCTTGATTTTTTAGCAAAAAAATGGTATAATAACAGAACACTCGTCTCGAGTAGTACTTTCAGAAAAGAGGTGAAAAAATGTCAAGTTTCAACATAAGTGGTGCCGCATTACGACAGCTACAAGATTTAACGAAAGATAATCCTTCAGGGAGATTTACCAAGGAAACGGCAAACCATGTTTGGGATTATATTCAAAAATATTGCCAACTAAGTAGGTCACAAACCTACTTTCACTTTGAAAGCGCTGGCCAGATTTACGACGTAGACATCGTAGCTAATTCGCTCATAATCTACAGAGTGAAATAGTCACCTTAAGCAAACCCTCAAAATGAGGGTTTTTATATTGATTTTTTATTTTTTTTATGATACAATATGAAAAGTTGCCAGAGACAGTAGCCGCCTCGCGTTAGCCAGGCTTAATCCGCTACCGAGGAGAATACTTTTTCTATTAATCTGCCAACGAGTTTTGAAGGGAGGCTTTCAAAACGCCAGAATCTTAACAATTAGGTCGAAAAAATACTAACCAAAAAAGGAGTTTTTATGGCATTATCACGCGATAAAAAGAACCAATTGGTTGCTGAATTAAGCGCCGCTCTAAAAGACGCAAAAATGACAGCTTTTGCTGAATATAAAGGTTTGACAGTTGCCGACCTTCAAGAACTTCGAAAAGAAGCTCGTGAAGCTGGCGTTCAAATCAAAGTTGTAAAAAACCGCCTAGTGCGAGTTGCGATGCAAGAAGTTGAAGCTCTAAAAGAATCTGATACTTCTGCACTAAAAGGTCAACTTGTTTATGCAATCTCAAACGAAGATGAAATTGCTGCCGCTCAAGTTTTGGGTAAATTTGCAAAAACTCACCCAGATCTTAAACTTGTTGGTGCTTTTGCCGACAATGGCGACGTAATGGATACTGCAACTGTTACAACACTTTCAGAACTTCCAAACAAAGACCAACTTATCGGTCAAATCGTGGACACACTTCTTTCGCCAATCAACGCGATTGCTGGTGGTCTTACAAACGAAGATTTGGAATTTCGAAAAGCAACCAATTAATTTATTTTAAGATATTAACTATTTAATTTTTAAAGGAGTCGAAAATGGCTGACATTAAAAAATTGGCTGAAGAATTGGTAAAATTGACTATTCTTGAAGCTAACGAATTGAAAGAACACCTCAAAGAGGAATACGGAATCGAGCCAGCTGCTGTTGCTGTTGCCGCTACCGCCGGTGCTGCTGACACTGCTGACGAAAAAACAGAATTTACAGTTACTTTGAAAGACGCTGGTGCTCAAAAAGTTGCTGTTATTAAAGCAGTTAAAGAAATCACAGGTCTTGGACTTGGTGAAGCTAAAGCTATCGTTGACGGTGCTCCAGCACCAGTTAAAGAAAAAGTTTCTAAAGATGAAGCTGAAGAAGCTAAAAAGAAACTTGAAGAAGCTGGCGCAACTGTTGAGCTTGCTTAATTTTAATATAAAACTAATCGACCTAATTTAAGATTTTCGAAAATCGCTCAAAATATGGGCGATTTTTGTTTTTGTAAAAATATGTTATAGCTATTGACTTTATTGTGTTATTATGTTATTATGTTAACCTGGAGTTTGAGATGACTTTAGGCGAAGGTTATAAAATCTCATCAAAGGAATCTTATGGAAAAAAACTTAAACAAATCAAAAACTCAACAATATCTTTTAGATAACGCTTACGCCAAATGGGCGTTTAATGCAAATAAAGGTTTTCGAAACCAACCATCTTATAACGAATATTTCGCATTAGAATCATCACCGGAAAATGTTAAAAGAGCAATAGATGATCTAGATTTATCAAATCTTGCTCTCATTGATGAAGAGCAGCTGAATGAAAGCTATAACCCAGATTTAGCGCATAATGGCGGAGGCTATGATCAAACCTATGAATTATATTCCGATGGAAGATATGAAATTGAAAGCCACGACCTTAATGTAGGTGATTTTGGGATGGGTAATCAACATCTGACAATTTATAGCGATAACGTTGAAGTGGCGAGTGCGCATTATTTGGATTTTGGAACGGAAGAGTGGCATGATAGCGAAGAGCTCGAAACTATTTTTTGGGCACGAGATATCCTTAGAAACCAACTAAACCGCAAAAATACTAAAATGGAAGAATAATTATTCTTCCATTTTTAATTACTTTCTGAATCTATGCAATATCCCCATCCACCACTATAAGCATCAGTTTGCACACTTTCAAGCTCTACTAGTACGGCGATAGCCTTAGCTGGAACAGATCCGCCATATTTTAAATAGTATCCACCACCATCACTTTTTTCACAGACCGTGCCGAGAACGATATTCCAACTGCCTGGTTTATGCCAATAACTACCTAGTCGGCTATATGTAACAATTTGAGTTGTAGCAGAGTTAGAGGAGCCGAAATCGTCGATATGACCGTTTGGACGATCGTTTAAGTATTGGCTTCTGTTCCAATAAGGCTTAAGTTTTGTCCAAGCATCATTATTTCCATTAAAAGGGGCCCTACCGCCATTATTAGTCTTAAATTGAATAACCGCCGCCAAAAGATTACGGGCATCATTTTTCCTTGCCGTGTCTCGTTGAGATCGCCCAAGAGCAGGGACAGCAAGAAACACCATTAAAAATATCAGCCCAGCCACTGCAAGAACGAGCACAACCTCGATAATTGTAAAACCTTTATTAAGTTTATGCTTTTTCATAGCCCAATTATATCATGCCCAAAGCCAACATTCAAGAAGTATTTTGCCCCCGATAAGCATAAACATTTTTGTAAAAATTACATCATTTAATGTTTAACAGATTAAAAATTGTGGAAAACTTAAAAAAAGCTTAAAATTACTAAAATATATTGACTTTTTAAGTGTTTCATGCTAAAATCTAAAAGATAATATCAAAAGAAAACAGACAAGGAAAATGCGAGGAATATGTCTGAATTACCAGAAAAACAAGTAAAACGGCTAAAAAGCTTGATTCAAGAAGCGGAAACGAATCTTGCTGCAGCCAAAGAGTTGCTAATTAGTATTAGCGGCGACGACAATACCGTAACAGCTCCAAGCACTTCAATAATCGAAAGCCCTCAGGGCAAAGTTATAGAAGGTGTTTTTGACGGTCAAACAATGATTGGTCCAGATGGAAAAAACTATCCCGTTCCAGCAAACTATGCTTCAAAATCAAAGCTTGTGGAGGGCGATATTTTGAAACTTACAATTAACGAAGATGGTGGTTTTATCTATAAACAAATTGGTCCTGTTCCGCGAAAACAAATTATCGGAACTCTCATCAATCATGATGGTTCATTCTTTGTAGAAGCAGGCGGAAACGAATACAAAGTCTTGCTTGCAAGCGTAACCTATTTCCGACTTCAAGCCGGCGACCAAGTTACTATTATCATTCCTGAGGATAATACAGACACGACTTGGGCTGCAGTCGAAGCTTCATTCTAAAAAATTTGAGAGATTTATATTAGTTAAAAATTGTGCGAATCTATTGCGAGGTCGCACAATTTTTAATTTATATAAAACTTGCTAATACTAAGCGCTTATGTTAAAATATTCAAGAATAATATTAACCTTAAGCACATTGACAATAATCATAATTATTTTAATATTACAACATAAAAAACCGCCTAAGCACGGGTGGGCATCGCTTAGACGGTTTTTTATCTCTTCGACGCACCCGCTAAGGCTCGAAAAAATCGAAGCTGAAAACCCACCAAAATTCACCATAGGGTTCGCCGGTCAAAGAGGTTATTATGTGCAATATCAAGATTCTTATTTTAAAAAAGGAGGGGTAAAGAATTATTCAGATATATATTGCACACTATAACGAATAGATAGAAGTTTCATTGACAAATTTTTAAAATATTTTATCAATACTTTATATATTATCATAAATTATGTTTTATGTCAACACTATTTTATAATTTTATGGAAATATTTCAAATAAACCTTTCAGACTATGATTATTTAAGAGATCTACCACACATACCAGACCCTCCAAAAAAGCTTTTTATGCGAGGTAAACTACCCACAAAAAGAGTAAAAACTGTAGCAATTGTCGGAACGCGCAAACCAAGCGCATACGGACGCGAAATTGCTACAAAAATTGCAAGCGAGTGTGCAAAAAATGGTATCGTAGTTGTTAGTGGTTTAGCTCTGGGCATTGACTCTATTGCCCATAGAGCTGCGATCAACTCTGGAGGAAAAACTATCGCTGTTCTTGCGAATAGTGTTGATAAAATCTATCCTCGTTCTCATGAAGACTTGGGTCAAAAAATCCTTCAAACAAATGGAGCGATATTAAGCGAATACCCAAACAATACACCAGCTAGACCATGGCAGTTTTTAGCACGAAATAGGATAGTATCCGGTCTTGCGGATGCTGTCGTTATTATTGAGGCCGCATCCAGAAGCGGGACGTTATCGACCGCCAACCATGCATTAGATCAAGGCAAAGAAATATTTGCCGTTCCAGGAAATATAACATCACCGCTTTCTGCGGGATGTAACCAGCTGATTAAAAATGGCGCTAACCCGCTAACTTCAGTAGAAGATTTACTTGATTTTCTAATCCCCAACCGCTTCGAAAAACAAACACAACTTTTCAAAGGCGACACCAGTGAGGAGAATGTAATTTTAGAATTTCTTTCGAAAAACGGTACAACTTCGAGTGACACAATTATTAAACAAACGAAGCTTTCTGCTAGTGAATTTAATCAAGCAATCACAATGCTTGAGCTCAAAGGGTTAGCATTAAATAATGGCGGCGAAAAATGGAGCTTAAAGTAGATTTATAAAATTAAATATGGTATAATCAAGGGAATGAAAAAATTAAAAATTAGTGATTTTTGGATTTATAAATTTCGTTACCAAATTGGAATCGGAATTTTATCTCTCGGCTATTTAGCTATAATTATTTACACTTTATTTATTACACCAAACGGCTTAACTGCAGGTGAAATTGAAAACACAAAAAGTGCAGTAAATTTAGATTTCTCAAATATTTTTTCAAAAAATATTATAGACTTACCGTATCGTCTCCTACAAAAAATCAGTATCGATATTTTTGGCTTAAGTAATTTTTCGATCAAATTGCCATCAATTATAATTTCGCTACTTTCACTTGTCTTCATAACTAAAATTTCAGGAATGTGGTTTTCGAAACGTGCATCAATCCTAGCTTCGATTATCGCAATTACATCCAGTCAATTTTTCTTTATTGCCCAGAATGGTACAAGCGAGATACTTTATATTTTTTACCCAATTTTACTCATATGGAGTGGAATGAAATTCCTAGAAACCCCAAAAAAGCGCCAAATTTTTATTCTGATTACAATTTTGGGTTTGAGTTTTTATACACCTCTAAGTTCTTATATTGTTTTAGCGTTTTTAATTACGGTTTTAACACATCCGCACCTACGTTTTACAATAAAAAGAACACCGAAATCGCAGAAGATTTTAGGTGTTTCACTCTTCTTAATAATTACAACACCGCTACTATTTTCAATCCTTAAAGATCTTTCGATATTAAAGATCATCTTTGGAATACCTAATAAGCTAGATTTTTTTGAAAACATTAAAAATCTTGGCCTATCCCTAATTGGATTTTCAAACCCAATTAGTAATGGAATGCTTTCTCCAGTAGTAAATCCAGCAACAGCAATCTTAATCCTAATCGGACTCTATTTTGCATTGACAGCTCGACACTCTGCAAGAAGCTATCTAATTAGTATATGGACAATAATCCTAGCCTTTGTCTGTTTAACAAATACCGCAACTATTACTATTTTATTTACTCCTATATTAATCTTAACGATTACTGGACTTCAGGGATTAATTGATACTTGGTACGCACTATTCCCAAAGAACCCTTATGCACGTTTCTTTGGTTTGATTCCAACTTCAATTTTTGTCTTTAATTTATTAATTACAAACCTCTCAGTTTTCGCTTTGAGTTACCAATACTCACCACAAATCCTTTCAGCTTTCAATCAGGACCTAGACATCCTTCTAACAAAAACTGATTCAAACCGAATTTTGGTAGTCTCGAAAAATGAAGAAGATTTTTATAAAGTTCTTGAGAGGCAGGGTAAAGCTAAAGTTAAAGATACAGCCGAAGATAACGAAATCGTAGTTTCGAAAGAAGCCTATAAAACTACAAACATTTCAGACAAATACCACGTAAAAAAGATTTTGGTTTCAAACCGTAAAGATAATTCTGATCGTTTTTATGTTTTAACGCGTAGTTGATTTTAAACCGTTTTTTTGATAGAATTAAAAGAGTATTAAGTTTTATTTTAAAGGAGATTTTATGGCAGGAATTAAAGACCAAATGAAAATGGTGCGCGAACTTCAAAAAGCACAAAAAGAACTTAAAAAAGAGATTATTGAAGTTGAAGCTGGAGAGGGCGCAGTGGTAATTCAATTTACAGGGGAATTAAAAGTTAAAAGTGTAAAATTAGACCCTGAATTAATCGATTTTGATGATATCGAAGAGCTTGAACATTGGATTCAAATTGCAATTCGTGATGGCCTCGAAGAAGCACAAAAAGCAGCAGCCGAAAAAATGCAGCCTTTGATGGGTGGGCTAGGAAACCTAGGACTTTAATTTTCTTCGAAAGGGAAAAATGTCGCAAGTTTTACCAAAAGCCCTAATTGAAACAATTGAAAATCTCGAAAAACTTCCTGGCGTTGGATCGCGCACTGCCGAACGGTACGCTTATTATTTGTTGAAAAACAACGCCCTAGTAAGCGAAAAAATTGCCGAGAGTCTTTTAGGGTTACATAAAAATGTAAAAACTTGCCCAAAAACTTTTGCTTTAATTTCAAAAGATGAAGAATTCTCTTCGTTATATACCGATGAAGCTCGTAATAAAAAACTTGTGGCCGTCGTTGAGGAGCCTCTTGATATTATTGCGCTCGAAAAAACCAAACATTTTAATGGAACATATCATGTTTTAGGCGGTGTGATTTCACCTATTAACGGAATCACGCCCGATCAGCTACATATTCACGAACTCGCGGAAAGAATTTCAAACGATAGCGTTGAGGAGATTATTATCGCTACAAATGCAAGCGTTGAAGGTGAAAGTACTGCGCTCTACATTCAAAATTATTTGCGTGAAAAAGGATTTGAAAATCTAATAATCTCACGTCTCGCTCGCGGCTTGCCTGTTGGTGTCGATTTGGAATATGCCGACCAAATAACTCTAAGTCATGCACTTGAAGGAAGAAAGGAGATTTAGTGAAATTCGAAAACATAAGAAAATTAATAAACAATTCACAAAAAATTTGCGTAATTCAAGCCGAAAATCCAGACGGTGATAGTTTAGGCTCAGCTTTAGCTTTAGAAGAAATTTTGAGCGATCTCGGAAAAAGTGTTAAACTTTTCTGTCCTGTAGATATTCCAAAATATTTACGATATTTTAGCGGTTGGGATAGAATAGAAAGTTCGATTTATGAAAAATTTGATCTTTTCATAATTGTTGACACTACAAGCAATACATTGCTTTCGAAAATAGTCGATGACCCTCTTTATAAAAATCTACTCGAAAAAACTCCGGTTTTAGTGATTGATCACCATACTGATGCAACACCCGATATAACATTCGAACATGAACTGGTTCTAGAGGAAGCAAGCTCAACTGGAGAGGTTATTTTTGAAATCGCAAACGCTCTTAATTGGAAAATAAACCAAACCGCTGCACAAGATATTTTAGGTGCAATTTTCAGCGACACCCTAGGACTTTCAACAAGTAACACTTCAGCTCGAACTTTTGAGGTTGCTGGAGAACTAACAAAACTCGGCGCAAGTTCTGCTAAACTAGAAGAATCACGTCGCGAATTATCTAAAAAAGCTCCTGAAATTCTAGAATACAAAGGACGATTAATTCAGCGAATTGAATACTTTTTTGATAGAAAATTAGCAGTAGTACATATCCCTTGGGAAGAAATTAAAGAGTATTCTGATAAATATAACCCTAGCGTTTTAGTTATCGATGAGATGCGAATGGTTGAGGGTGTAGAAGCTTGTGTAGCAATAAAAACCTACCCGGATGGAAAACTCACCGGAAAAGTTCGGACAAATTCACCAATCGCTGCGGATATTGCAGGTTATTTCGGTGGAGGTGGACATGCCTATGCGGCAGGTTTTCGAGTTTATGAGAAATATGACGAAATCTTACGTGAACTCATTACTTGCTGTGATAAAATTTTTAATTGATATAGCCAGGTTGTTAAGTTTCACATTTTAAAGGTTTTGCTAGTCCTCAGAGGTGATCTATACGAAATCGCCTCAGTTGGAGCAACAAAAATATCCCTGCAGAATCGTACCTACTGCAGGGATATAAAAAAGACTGCTTCGTTTTCACAAAACAGTCTCAATTATCAAATTGGTGACCTCACGGGGAATTGAACCCCGATTGCCAGGATGAGAACCTGATGTCCTAACCGTTAGACGATGAGGCCAATGTTTTAATTTTATCAAATTCAACCCAAAAAGTCAATTATAGTTTTTAAAACAAAGCCTATGTATTTTAGGGTTACTTTTCGTTTGCCTTATTTGAAATAATTTCGATCACTTCGGTTAATAGATTCAACTCTTTTAAAGAAATATCGCCAAAGGTTTCTTCACACCATTTAACTAGAATTTGCTGCCGAATGTTCAGTTTTTCTTTACCTAGTTTTGTAATTTCAATTTCACGAATTCGCTTATCTTTCTGTGAATTTTTCTTTAAAATAAAATTTTTCTCTTCCATTTTAGCTAAAACTCGCGAAATATAAGCCTTATCAACACCTATTTCTTTAGAGATTTCATCTTGCGGAGCAGAAGAATTGCAAATCTTGGTTAAAATTGCAGCCTCGATAGCTGAAATATCATTTTTCGAAAGCTCACGTGTTGCATATTTTTGTGCCGAGCGATAAATTGTATTAATTTTTTGCAACAAATCAAGAATCTTTTCTTCCATAAAATAATTATACCAAATATTGTTGACTTTTACAACAATATTTTATACAATAGAGTAATCGTTGATAAATACAACTATTTTATTAGGAGGAAGATGAAAAAATATTTTAGAAAAATAAAGCAAAATCGTATGCTTCTAGCCACTCTATTTATAGTAAGTTTTATTCCCGTTATCTATGCTGGAACTTTTTTGGCATCAATCTGGGACCCTTATTCAAAAATCGAAAACCTAAAGATATCAGTAGTAAATGAAGATGAACCTGTCCTTTTTAATGGTCAAAATATTGAACTTGGCAATAAAATTAGCAATAACCTTAAGCAATCAAGAACTTTAAACTGGCAGTTTACGGATTTAAAAACAGCCGAGAAAGATTTGACCGATGGCGACACTTTCATGATTGTACATATTCCAAAAGATTTTTCGAAAAATTCAGTTAGTTTTTTGGGAGAAAATCCGCAAAAAGTGAATATTTCATTTAAAACAAATGTTTCGAAAAGTAAATCTGGTGAAATGATTTCAACCAACGCCGCACAAAAACTGAGTGAACAGGTTCGAGCGCAAATTAGTGAAAACTACAGTAAGATTCTACTTTCTCAACTTTCGAATGTTCAAAACGGTTTTTCGAAAGCAGCGAGCGGTTCAGAACAAATTTCAAACGGGATTAGTAGTTTAGGCAATAGTTTAAATTCGGCAAATTCTGGAGTTATAAAACTAAAAAATGGCGCGGAAAAATTAAATTCAGCAAACCAGAAAATGGCCGAAGCGAGTAATAAACTTGCTTTTAGTGCAACCGAAATTTCAAATAAAACCAATCTTTTAAGCCAAAATAGCGAAAACTTACAAAAGGGATTACAAGATTTTTCGGCCAAAAGTGAAGAGTTTTCGAATGGTTTAACCACACTAAATTCTGCGATAAGCGATAATTCTGATGCAAAAAATCAAAGTGAACACTTATTGGAATTAAATCAAAAAGTGGCAAAAATGCACATTTTAGCTGAACAAACTAATAATCAGAATATTAAAAATCTTGCCGATGAGTTGGCGATTTCGGCAAAAAATATTACCGCTGACGCCCAAAAAAATGCTAAAAAATCGCAAAACTTGCAAACGCAATTTTCGCAAAAAATTGTTCCAGCCGCACAAAGCTTGGCGCAAAATTCACGCAAAATACAAAATTCACACAACTTACTTCTATCGGGCGAAAAACAGCTTTCAACTGGAGTTACAACTTTCTCAACAAAAATGAACGAATTTAACACCAGTGAACAAAAAATCCCTGAAAGTACAGCTCAACTTTTGGGCGGAATTAACACTTTAAATTCAGGAATAAACACAATAAATTCCGGCACCACAAAACTACAAGATGGCTCGAATCTATTAACTTCACAACTTTCATCTGGTGCAGAAAAACTTTCGAAAATTAATTTCTCGGATGAATCTGCTAAAAATATCGCAACGCCAGTTAAAAGTGAAGTTTCAAATAATTCTGGAGATGCAACATACGGAAAAGCGATGGCTCCATATTTCATCGCATTAGGTTTGTTTGTTGGGGCGATTTCGTTTAATATTGCGTTTCCGATCCAAAATAAGCCAAAAAAGAATTGTTCAGCACTTAAATGGTGGCTTTCAAGGGTAGGGATTATGGCTGGCTTTGCCGGAGCTGAAACTCTAGTTCTTACAATTATTTTTAGCGGAATATTTAACATTTCACCTGCGGATATAAATTCTTTTGTTTTGAGTTCTTATGTTTCGGCATTTTCATTCCTTTTGATTGTTCATGCATTAATGTTTGCTTTCGGCAGAGTTGGCCAGTTTGCTTCAATTGTTTTCATGATTTTACAGCTTGCAAGTAGCGGGGGAATGTTCCCGATTGCGACAACACCTCAAATTTTTCAAAACATGGCGCCATTTATGCCGCTTTACTATTCGCTAACCGCTTTCAGACAAGCAATATTAGGCGGATTATCTCAACCAATTTTTGAAAGTTCCATCTTTAGTTTGATTATTTTTGGTTTAATTTTTGGTGTTATAAGTTTATTGGCGTATTACGTCAAAATGAGTTCTAGCGAAAACAAAACTCTTTCTAGCAATAAAATTTAGTTTTGACTTTTTCTCAAAAAATTGTTATAATTAAAAGGTTAATAATCAATGTTGGGAGGCGCAAGCCGCTATTACCACAGAAAGGATAGAAATGGCAAAGAAAAAAGCCGACTTGATCGAAGAAGCTAAAGCTCTTGGGCTTGAAGTTTCTGAAAAAATGACAATTGCTCAAATTAATGAAGCAATCAAAGGTGCTAAAGCTGAAGAAATCGCAGAAGAAATTGTTGAAGCTGTAGAAGTAGCGGAAGCCGTAGAAGAATCAGTTGAAGCAGCTGAAATCGCAGAAGAAATTGTTGAAGCTGTAGAAACAGAAGAAAAATTCGCAAAAAGCGGAAAACGCAGCAAAAAACACGCTGAAGAAGTTGCTGAAAAAGAAGCCAAAGAAGCTCGAAAAGCAGCAGGCGACACAGCTCCATTAGATGGATCTGAAGCTGTTGTTAAAAAAGGTCCAAAACCAATTACTCGACCACGAATCGAACGACGAGGTAAAAAATACCAAGAAGTTGCGAAAAAAGTTGAAAAAGATACTGTTTACAGCCTATCTGACGCTCTTAAACTTGCAACCGAAACAAACCCAGCTAAATTCGACGCTTCAGTTGAAATTCACGTTCGACTTGGTGTAGATCCACGACAAGCTGACCAAAACATTCGTTCAACAGTTATCTTGCCAAATGGAACCGGTAAAGATGTGGAAGTTGCCGTTTTCGCACCAGAAAGCGAACATAAAGCCGCAAAAGAAGCTGGCGCAAATATCATTGGCGATGAAGAATTCTTGAAACAACTTGATAAAGAAGATCTTAACTTTGATGTTCTTATTGCAACTCCAGCATACATGCCAAAACTTGGTAAATACGCTCGCCTTCTTGGACCACGCGGATTAATGCCAAACCCTAAAGCTGGAACAGTTGCCGCTGATGTTGCTAAAGCTGTTTCTGAAGCTAAAGCCGGAAAAGTTGAATACCGTGTTGACAAACAAGCGATTGTTCACCTTTCAGTTGGTAAAGTATCATTCGGTGTAGAAAAACTTGAAGAAAACGCAAAAGCATTCTTCGATAGTCTTGCTTCACAAAAACCATCTTCAATCAAAGGTGCTTACGTAAAGGGTGTTTCAGTTGCAACCTCACAAGGTCCAAGCATTAAAACAGAAAACCCAATTGCTTAATTTTAGTAGCAAACACAAAGAATCTGCCAAACTGGCAGGTTCTTTTTATATAAAATGGAAAGAATCTTTGTGCTGTGATATAATATATCTATTATGCTAAAATTCTACAATACTCCTGATCGAAAAATAGAAGACTTCCAGCCAATTGACCCACAAAATGTTAAAATTTACACCTGTGGACCAACTGTTTATGATACACCCCATATCGGTAATTGGGTTGCATTTATTTATTGGGATATTTTGATTCGAACCTTACGCTTAAACGGCTACAATGTTACTCGCACAATGAATATTACTGATGTTGGTCATCTGGTTAGTGATGAGGACGAAGGTGAAGATAAGCTCGAAAAAGGGGCACGCCGCGAAGGGAAGACAGCTTGGGAAATTGCAGAATTTTACACAGAAGAATTCTTGCGTGGAATACATGATCTTAATTTAATCCAGCCGGATCATCTTTCGAAAGCGACAGATTTTATCCCTGAGCAAATTGCTATTATTGAAGATCTTTCGAAAAAGGGCTTCACATACGAAACGAGCGACGGAATTTATTTCGATACAAGCAAGTTTCCTAAATATGCTGATTTCGCACATCTTGATTTAGAGAATCTAAAAGCGGGCGCTCGCGTTAACTTTAACCCCGAAAAGCGTAATTTAAGCGATTTCGCACTCTGGAAATGGTCACCGAAAGATCAAAAGCGTGATATGGAATGGGAATTTCATGGTCGAAAGGGCTTTCCGGGTTGGCATTTAGAATGCTCAGCAATTGCAATTAATACTTTAGGTCAAACAATTGATATCCATACTGGTGGAATTGACCACATCCCAGTTCATCACACAGATGAAATTGCGCAAAGCGAAAGTTTTACGGGTAAGAAATTTGCTAACTACTGGCTCCACTGTAATCATATGACTAGTGAGGGCCGAAAAATTTCAAAATCGCTACAAAATGGGTTTAGCTTAAACGACCTTCAAATGAGAGGTTTTTCTCCGTTAGACTTCAAAATGTTTGTCCTGCAAAGCCAGTACCAAACGGAAAGTAATTTTAGTTTCGAAAGTCTAAAAGCTGCGCAAAATAGGCTTAAAAACTGGCAAAATATTGCAAACTTGCGCTGGCAAATCGAAGGAAGTAAAGGTGAAATTCCAAGCCTTGCAAGTAAACAAATAATCCTTGAGCAAATTAACGACAACCTCGATACGCCAAAAGCGCTTGCAAAAATTGATGAAATTTTTGGTGAAATTTTAAAAGCAAACCCAGAAAAACTTAATCATCACAACCTTCAAGAACTTTTGGAGTTTATTGATGATCTTTTAGGTTTAAATCTGCTTGGTTCAACTCCTGATATTCCAGAAGAAATAAAGAAAAAAATTATCGAAAGAAACGCTGCCCGAGCCGAAAAAGACTGGGCAAAAAGCGATGAAATTCGTGACGAATTGCTTTCGAAAAATATTATTCTGCGCGATACTCCAAAGAAAAGTTTCTGGGAATATAAATAGTCCAATAAAAAATCAGCCTTTCGAAATTCGAGGCTGATTTTAATTTCTAGCTGATTTTCTTGAGAAGCTCAACAAGTCTTTCAGAGTTTTCTTCTCGTGAACGACGTTTTCGAGATTTCAATTGCTCTTGAACAAGAATCTTAGCACAAGCCGCAAGAGGAATTGCAAGAAGAGCACCCAAAAGTCCAAATGCATAAACACCAACTGTTAATGCTATAAAGATAATTAAGGCTGAAAGCTGATTGTTTCGAGCTTGAACCATTGGCGAGATTACATTGTTTTCAATCTGCTGATAAATCAAGAAATAAGCTAGAAAGATTAAGCCAGCGGTAGGTGAATTCAACCCAATAATTAATGCCGAAAGCATTCCCGCAATTGTCGTTCCAACCATTGGAATCATGCCGAAAATAAATAGCAATACAGCAATTGGCGCTATTAGACTAATTGGAAAACCGAAAATCAATGCTAAAATTGCTGTCGCGAGTGAGCCACAAGTTGCACTAATAGAACAAATTGTCACAATACTCGAGACATATCCCGAAACTGTACCATACATTCGCGAGAGAATTCGACGATGGTTTTTCTCAAGAATTTTATCAGTGTAAAACACTTTAAATATCTTATCGATCAAGTCTGGCCCCTCAACAAGCATCAAGAAAGCCATTGCAAGAACCATAAATAATGAAATTATCCAGCCAACAATCGAAGCGATACTTCCAAAAAATACATCGCCAATTTTCGAAACCGAAGAGTTAATTGAGCGCGTCACAGAATCGACAGCTTGCGAGATCATCCCTTCAAGATGGTTTTCCGTAATAAATCGTCGTATCCCTGATTGCTCTCCTGTATAGTTTTGAACAATTTGCGGTAAATCTTTCGAAAAGTGCTTAACTTGGTCTGTGATGATTGGCGTAAGAACAGAAAATAGCGCACCAAAAATTAGCACAATTATAAGATACGCAACTGCAGTCGCACCGACACGATTCTTACTTGAGCCCGGCAAAATTTTTGCAATTTTTGCGACAGGTGAATTTAAGGCTAATGCCAAAAAAGCTGCGATAATTATCATGATTAGGACATCTTTTGCAATCCATATTGCACCGGCCAGGATGATAAATCCAAAAATCACAAGCCAAAAACGAATTAGTGTTTTTGTATCAATTTCAATTTTAACTTTCATAACTATAGTATAGCATATTTTTTATGTTTTCGAAAGTCGCGTTTTGTGATATAATATAGATCATGAAAAGTGAATTTTGGAAAAAAATTATCGAATCAACCGGCGAAGAAAATGGTCAAAAATTACCGTTTTTTTCATTAGCGCCAATGGAAGCCGTAACCGATGTGGTTTTTCGTCATGTCGTTTCGAAAGCTGCTCGACCGGATGTTTATTATACCGAATTCACAAATTCTTCAAGCTTTGCTAGCCCAAAAGGAATTCATAGCACACGCGGCCGCTTAACTTTTACGCCTGATGAGCAGCCAATTATTGCGCAAATTTGGGGTTCGCGACCAGCCGACATTAAATTTATGTGCGAAAAACTACCAGAGCTTGGATATCAAGCGATTGATATTAATATGGGCTGCCCAGATAAGGCCGTTATTAAAAGTGGTGGTGGCAGCGATTTGATTCGAAATCCAGATCTTGCCAAAGAAATTATCAAAAGCGCAAAAGCAGGCGGTTTGCCAGTTTCAGTTAAAACACGCCTCGGTTTCTCGAGAGTGGAAGAGTGGCACGACTGGCTAAAATTCTTACTTGAACAAAAAATCGAAGTTTTAACTATTCACTTACGAACAAAAAAAGAAATGAGTAAAGTTCCAGCGCATTTTGAACTAATTCCTGAAATTCTCAAATTGCGCGACGAAATTGCGCCAAACACTTTAATTCAAATTAACGGCGATATAAAATCTCGCGCGCAAGGGCTTGAACTTTGGCGAAAATATCCAAAAATTGATGGAATTATGATTGGTCGGGGCGTTTTCGAAAACCCATTTTGTTTCGAAAAAAATCTGCCAGAAACTGCTCGAACCTCAAGTGATTATTTAGATTTGCTCGAGCTTCAACTTGATTTGTTTGAAAAATATTCTCGCGAACTTGAAAAACGCCGTTTTGAGCCGTTAAAACGTTTCTTTAAAATTTATGTTCGTGAATTTGCTGGCGCTAGTGATTTGCGTGCTAAATTGATGGAAACTAAAACAGTTGATGAAGTTCGCGAAATTTTGAAGGACTTTCGAAATGCCACGCAAAAATAATAAGAAAAAAATTAAGTTTGAACGTTTCGAAATGCAACTTTCGAGTTCGAAAAAGAAACGGTATCCCTCAAAACTTGAAGCTGAACGAGCTGCAGAATATTTAATGGCTCTGGATTTTTCGCTCGAATTAAAAGTCTATCAAGATTTGGACGGCGGCTGGTATTTAACAAAACAAATTTAATTTTTAAATTTAATGATTTTTTAAGCTTTTTATGCTAAACTATTATTATGGATAAAAAAGTTATTGTTTACTCAACAAGCTGGTGTGGCTTTTGTTCTGCCGAAAAAGATTGGCTTGAACATAATGGTATTAATTTTGAGGCTAAAGATATCGAAGAAGATTCTGCGGCACGCGAAGAATTGCTCGCAAAAATGAATGGAGAATTCCGAGGTGTTCCTGTAACAGATATAGACGGCGAAATTGTGCTAGGATTCGATCGCGCGAAGCTTTCAAAACTACTAGACATTAAACGATTTTAAAAAAGGCGTATCTATCGCCTTTTTTGTTTTGCTGTTTTTTGGATTTTTTTAGCGATTATTGCAAGAATCTTAATCATAGCAACAAACACCAAGCCAACCAAAATATCAAATATAAAAATCAATATGACAAGTACTGGCATTCGCAAGAAAGAACCTTTAAAACCACCAAATTTAGTATTAATAATATTATAAAATCTTATATCAGCAATCCAGGAAAGCAAATAGATTGAAAGCGTGTTTTTCGAAATAAATTGAATAACTATATTAAAGACTTTATTTTTAATAGTAATTTTTGAATTTAAAATAGTTAAAAACAAAAATGTTGAAACAAGAACAATACCTAAAAATCCCCATTCTGGGCAAAAGGTTTTAGAGGAAATAATTCGAACTAATAAAGTATTAAAAATAATTGCAAAAAATAAACCGATTTTATATTTATTTTTAATTTTATGGTTTTTAGTTTCGCCGTACTTTCGGATAAACATACCAATAAAATAGTATAAAAATGGCCAAATAACTACCCAGTGATTTGGTGCAGCTTTTCGCAAATAATCAGGAACTTGCATTCCTAAAAAACTATCAAATACCGCTAATGTCATTGGGGCAGTAACTAAAAATAAGCATCCGCCTATTGCTATTAGCTGATTTTTCTTGGTTTTTAAGCTCTCAAAAGCCGCATTTAACATTGGTGACATTAAATATAAACCAATATACATATTCACATACCAGCTATAGTGGTTAAAAGTGAAGAGATTTTCGAAAAACACACGAATAAGCCCAAAACCATGAGCCTGTTTATCTGTGATCGTTAAAACCATAACTGCCGCAGCGTAATATCCAACCACTCGCAATAAATTTGTAAAAAATTTTTTGCTATATTTAGCATTTTTCATTAAATATCCAGTTGCAATCAAGAATAACGGAACACAAGCCATCGCAACACTCCAAATAAAGGTTGCAAAAAACATCAATAGTGACCCAGATGGTAAACCATAATAGCCCGTTCTATTAAAAAAATGAACAAGCACAACTAAAAATACAGCCAAAACTTTAATTAGGTCGATATTAAGATTTCGCTTTTGATTTTTTTCGCTCATATTATCAAACATTATATCACTATCTAACTTAAAATGATAGCGTTAATTTTCGCCAATCTTAACCACAGTAAAATCTTTTTGTGTCGATTTCATTGCTTCTCGAAAATAGTTATCATGACTCACAAAAACAATTGCGCCAGAATATTTTTTAAGCGCGCGTTCTAGTTCTTCAATACTCGGTAAATCAAGGTGTGAAGTTGGTTCGTCTAAAACTAGAATTTGTGGATCATTCGAAAGCATTTTAATCAACTGAAAACGCGCTTTTTGGCCACCTGAAAGTTCACGAATTGGCGTATTGAAATCTTGAGAAGAGAAGAGATATTGATGTAGAATTCGATAAATTTTTTCTTCAGTTATTGAAAGATTCTGGTCGAGAAAAACTTTTTCAACCGCGTCTTTTAACTTCATATCAAAAAAATCTGCGCTAATTTCTTGCTGATAAATTCCAACATTAACCGTGTCGTCGAGAATGATTTTACCATCGTAAATTTCAGCCTTTTCATTTTGTGAACCAAAAATCGTTCTAATCAAACTAGTTTTTCCGGCACCATTTCGACCAAAAATCTCTAGAATTCCGCCAACTTTTAAATCAAAATTAACATTTTCAAAAAGAATTTTTGCACCATTTTTTCCTTCAAGCGCGTCGTCGAGCGAACCATAACCAAGTGCTAAATTCTCAGCCTTAACTAAACTTCGCACCGAGCGAGTTTCTTGGTTATTGATTCCAATCTTAACATTTTTAGCTTTAAGTTTTTGATACGATTTCGCAACTTTAAAATCAAGATTTTCAACATTTTGCTGATCAATCCAAAAACTCGGTTTTTTAATCTCTTCAAGTTGTTCAAGTTCTTCGCGCGCTTTTTCTTCAAGCCTTTTAAAACGCCGAATCGTATCCGGATCGCGCGCTTTTTCTTTCATGCGCTGATATTCTTTTGCTTTATCTTTTAAGTTCGAAATACGCCGTTGAACACTTTCGAAATCACGAATTTGGTTTGTCGTTGAAAACATATTGGCGCGTAAATAATCATCATAATTTCCTTTAAAAATATAGCTTTTGCCGTCGCGAATTTCAATAATTCTATCAACTTCAGAAAGCACATCGCGGTCGTGAGTAATTACCAAAACCGCTTCTTTTGAGTTTTTCATCCAGTTTAAAAATCGGTTTTTTGCATGCGAATCCATAAAGTTTGTCGGCTCATCAACCAAAGCCAAATCAGCATTCGAATGAATTATTTTAATCGTATCAACCAAACGTTTTTGTCCGCCTGATAGCGTTTTCATTTTGCGATTTTCAAAACCCTCCAAACCAAAATCACGAAGTTCAGCCTTGATTTTATCTTCAATAAAGTGAAAATTCTTTTCTTGAAAGCGGTTTAAAGCATCGGAGTATTTTTCAATTAAGGCCATGTTTTCGCCCATTTTTTCAGGAAGCTCGCGCAAAAGTTTCGAAAGGTGAGCATATTCTGGCAAGTCATTCAAGATGAAGTTTAAAACCGTTTGTTCGCCAACATTTGAATATTCCTGCTGAGTGCTAGCAACAACCGAACCTTTTCGAAAAATAATTTCACCCAAAAAATCTTGGTCAAAACCAAGTAAAATCGCAAAAAGCGTAGATTTACCAATCCCGTTTCGTCCAATTAAACCAACTTTTTCGCCTTCATTAATACTAAAATTTACATCTTGAAGAAGCTGTTTATCGCCAAAAGATTTTTCGTTAATTTTAACGCTAAGAATCATAATTATTTCTTTATTTTTTGCTTGAGTTTTTCGAACCAGTTTTGTGGTTCTTGCTTTTTCTTCTCGATTACAAAATTATAAATTTCTTCAAATTTCGAAATTGTAAAATTCAAATCATGCTTTTTAATAATTTCAAGGCCATTTTTCGAAAACTCTTTAGCAAGTTTTTTGTCATCAAGAATTTTTGAAATACTTTCAGCAATTTGATAAACGTTGTCGGTTTCACACAAAAATCCGTTCACGCCATCTTGACAGATTTCTTTAACCGCACCAACATCGACGCCAATCACAGGCTTGCCACAAGCAGCTGCCTCAAGAAAGACGATTCCTTGAGTTTCGGTTGGACTAGCAGAAACAAACACAGTTGCTGCACGATGAAAATTCACCAAATCTTCACCAAGTTGCGTCCCCATAAAATGAACGTTTTTCGAAATACCAAGCTTGTAAACCAAATTTTCGAGATTTTGACGGTCGGTTCCGTCGCCAACAATCACGAGCTGAGCTTTTTTATTATTTTTTAGAGCTTCATTAAATGCTAAAACTAGAGTTGAAATATGCTTTTCAGCATCAACTCGACCGATATTCATAACAATTGGCAAATTGTGTGGCAAGTTAAACCGTTTAAAAAATTCTTTTGGTGGTTTTGTGGGGGTAAATCGACTCAAGTCAATCCCGTTCGAAACGGCTTCGATTGGCATTTTGGCTTTTTCGGGATTTTTAAAATGGCGCTCAATTGCTTGGCGAGTTGGCATTGTGGCGTAATCTGCCTGAAGCGCAAACCGTTTAGTGTAAAGCAAAACCGTGCGATTGATAATTGGTGAAAGTGGAGCAAGCATTTTTAAATTATCGAAAAGGTTTTCGGGGCTAGAATGGTTAGTGATCACCACTGGAATATTATGCCTTCGCGCGTAATCAATCATTGCTTGACCAACAAAAAGTTGCAACTGAATATGCGCTACATCTGGAGTAAAGTTATTTTCTTTGCAGAATTTACGGATTTCAAGAATCGGCAAAAGTGAAAGTCGATAACCATTGTGAAGATAAATTCGCGGAACAGTAATTCGACCGCCAGCAATTTTACGCGGCTCCGGTAAAGTTTCAGTTTGATTTGGATAAAAAGGGAAGTTTGTCGAGCTCAAACGAACCACGCGGTAGCCGTCGATTTCTTCGATATAATATTCACCAGTTTGACTTGGCGCAAAAACCACAACTTCGTGCCCGCGCGCCGTCATTTGTTCAGCCAAGTTTTTCGAAAAAACTGAAATTCCGTTAATCATTGGCCAAAATAAGTCAGAAGCAATTGCAATTTTCATAAGCTTGATTATACCAGATTTCACCAGAGAAATCAATTTTCGAAAACCTTAAATCTACTCGCGACCGAGCTTATCAAGTATTAGAATAAATAAATTATACAATAAGCGTGGAGTTTAGTTTTTCACTAGTCCGTATGTTATAATATCAACATACGGATTTTATTATGCCAGAGAAAAAGATTTTTGAAAACACTCTAGAAAAGCTTATTAAAGATTGGAATAACACTAGCGGTGCTAATTTTTTGAAAGTTGCAAAATATGGGCTTCATTCTTATACTTACGCGAATGATATTTTTAAAGAAATACGAACAGTTTCGAAAAAAGAAAAAATAACACAAAGTGATTTCGAACATCTTAAAAATCTTTTAGAAAAGCAAATTGAGCTTTATTCGAGCCTAGAATTTAAAGCTGAAATTTATCGCCAAGCTGCTATAAAAATTGACAGAATTAAAGATAGGTTCGAGAGTGATGAGGATTTTGACTTGGAGGATGTAGGCGGAGATTTACTTTGTAATTTTCTAATAGCCTATAGTGAAACTATTTACGAAAAAGATCCTATTATAGAGGAGATCGGCGAGATCGGTGCGGATATGGAGTGGGGAAACGCTAATCTAGAAGACTGGAACAGGATTCTTAAGGAACTTAAGCCCAGATTAACGACTGAAATAAATTCTAAAGACTAGTTACTAAAGCTAGTCTTTTTATGATCAACCATAAAACCCCAACTACCCTTGACTTACATTGAAAAATATGTTATTATTCATGACGGTGATAGGTAACTCTATAGAACATTAAAAATCTATTTCTTTTTTAGTGTTCTATTTTTATTTTTTTGTAGAGGTTTTATTATGAAATTTAAAAAATACACTTTATTAACAACAGCAGTATTGGCATCAATCGCACTTGGCGGAGTGGTATCTGCAGATCAAAAAACTCCAGATTCAGCGTCAACACCTGCAGCAACTACAGTAACTGCAACTGAAGCAACAGCTACTACAGAAACTCCCGCAACAGATGCGGCAACTACTGCGGCTGAAACAGCATCAGAAACCTCAACAACAGCAGAAAATACAACTACGGCAACGCCCGAAGCTAGCACTCCAGCAGCAGAGGCAACTCCAGTAGTTAACACTCCAGCGCCAGCACCTGCAACTCCTGCAGTAACTGCGCCCGAAGCAACGACTACTACAGCAGCTCCCGCAACAGAAACTGCGACTCCTGCGGCTGAAACTCCAAAAGTCGAAAACAAATCGACTGAGATCACGAAATCTGGTACTGAAATTACAGTAAAAAACCCAGAAGTGAAAATTGAACAGCCAAATGGAAATGGGTTGTATTCGCCTTTTAAGGTAGAATATAAAAATATCAAATTTGCCGATAATATGACAATTAACGAAGGTGATAAAGTTATTTTCACTTTACCACAAGAAGTAAAACTTCAGACAAGTTATACATTTGATGTTTTCAACCCTGAAAAATTAGTCGTCGGCAAGGCAACCGCTGACGCAAGCGTTGGCAAGATCGTTACTGTGTTTAATGATTATTTCAAGACTCATCCACTTAATAAGCAAATGAGCCTTGAGCTTGATGCAAGTTGGACCGATAAAGTTGAAGCAGGGAAACCTGTCACAGCTAACTTTAACGGTACGCTAGTGACTGTAAATATCGGTGAAAAACAAGAAATCGGAAAAGATGAGTTACTCTCTAAATGGGGATTTCAAGATAAGAATGATCCTACGATCATTAATTGGTCAGTTCGCGTAAACTATGCAAAACGCGTATTAAATTATGTTAAATTAATTGATACGCTGAGCGATAATCAAAAACTGATCGATAACTATTTTGTAATGGAAAACGTGGAGAGCGTTGACCCTTGGGTTACCAAAGGTGATGCGATGAATTTAGTTAAATCAATGACTAAATCTGAACACGGTTTCGAAATCACTATGGATCGCTTGGATCATATGATCTATATGTATTACCGCACTAAATTGATAAAATCAGTGGCTGAAAGTACAAATCCTACAAATAAGATTGAACTTAAAGCCGAAACTGATGGGGCTATTTCTAAGTCTTATGTCCAATTAGTCGGCGGTAAAGGTGATGCCTCTGGTGAAAATAAACCAGAGACGCCTAAAGTTCCGGAAAAACCAAAAACTCCGGAAAAACCTAAAGTTCCGGAGAAACCAAAGACTCCAGAAAAGCCTAAAACTCCGGAACCTAAGAAAGTTCAAAAACAAGAAACTGTCAAGGTTCCAGTTAAATATTCTACTGTGGCTCAAAAACCAGCAGTAAAAACATTACCACATACTGGTGAATCTAGCTCTAAATTTGCAGCCTTCATTGGCGGAGTACTAACTACTTTTGCAGTATTTCTTGGTTTAAAAGCCAAAAACACTAAAAAAGAAACTGAGTAAACATTCAGTTTAAGCACACTCTTCTATCACCAAATTATCGCCCTGAAAAGGGTGATTTTTTATTTCTTAATTTCGAAAAACCCTTTTAAGCAAACTTTAAGCTAATTCCAAGCCAAAATTAAGACCGTTTCGTTATAATAAATTGTGAAAGTTAAAAAAGAAAGGAATTTATGAATTTTATCAAACGAGCATGGCTTCATCTGAAAGCCAAAAAAGGTAAAACTGGCTTGCTAATTCTGATAAACTCGGCGATTTTGGTTTTTGTGATGAGTGGACTCACCATTAAATCGGCGGCAGATGCAGCAATTCAGAACGCCAAAAACGAAGCAGGCGCGAGCGTCACGCTTCAAGTCAATCGCGAATCGATGATGAAGAAAAATCAATCGAGTAGCAGTTCAAATTCGAACGAACCACCAAAAATGGAAATGACACCAATTTCACTTTCGGTAGCACAAAAAATTGCTAAAATGAACGGCGTAAAAAGTTATTCGTTCATTTCAGCCACAACAGCAAGTGCGGGAAGCGGAATTAAAGCAATTTCTTCAAGCGAAAGCTCAAGCAGTTCAAATTCGAACGATTCAAAACAATTTGGTGGTCGCGGCCCAGAAATTCAAGGAGATTTCACAGTTGCTGGCGTAAATGCAACTTCAACCTATAGCGAATTCACCAAAGGCACAAACACGATAACCTCGGGTGCAGGAATTACAAGTTCAACTAGCGATAACGAAGCCGTAATCGAAGAAAGCCTTGCGAGCGCAAATAATCTTAAAGTTGGTTCGACTTTCGAAATCACCACAACAGTGAATAGCGAAACGAAAACCTTCAAGCTAAAAGTTGTAGGAATTTACAAATCGAGCGCAAGCATTGATTCGGCGCAAGTTCGAAATACCGCAATGAACCCTTCGAACAAAATCTTTGTAAACCTCACAACTGCAAACACAATGAAAGGAACGAGCGACACAGTTGATTCAGCAGTATTTAATATTTCAAACCCCGAAAATCTCTCAAACTTCGCAAGCGAAGCTAAGGGCGGAATCGACACCTCAAAATATCAAATTGTAACTAGTGACGAAATTTACAAACAAATGCTTCAACCACTAAATAACGTTTCAACATTTGCGCAAAATATCGTAATTCTCGTGACAATTGCCGGTGCAGTAATTTTAACCCTAATCGTAATTTTAAGCATTCGCGAAAGGCGTTATGAAATTGGTGTTTTGATGAGCCTTGGTGAGTCACGATTGAAAATTATCGGTCAATTCTTCATTGAACTTCTCGCCGTAAGTGGAATTTCGATTATTATTGCAAGCGTTGCTGGAAACTTTGTCGGAAACGCAATTGGTAGTCAATTGTTGGCTCAACAGAATTCTTCAAGCTCTTCACAAATGAAACAAGGCGGACCTGGTGGTGCTGGTGGACCTGGTGAGATGAATTCTTCAGACTCAAGTGAAAGCAAATCAAGCGACGGTGAAAATTCGAACAATTCAAGCAGCTCAACAAGCAAATCTAGCAGAAATTCGAAACGACACAAACCACAAGGAATGGGTGGTCCAATGGGCGAAATGATGGGAACTATGGGCGGTTCGGCTGAAATTGACAAACTCGACATCAAACAAAGCACAGCCGACATCGCAAAACTTGGCGGAATTGCAATTCTCATCACGTTTATTTCAACAATTTTGGCAAGTATTAGTATTGTTAAACTTAAACCAAAAGAAATTTTAACAAATTAGGAGGCGAATGTTAGAAGTAGAAAATTTAAGTTATTGGTACCAAAATCGAGATGATTTCCTTTTCGAAAATGAGAATTTACAGTTCGAAAAAGGCAAGGTTTATGCGATTTTGGGTCAATCGGGGAGCGGGAAAACCACTTTTCTCTCGCTCCTGGCGGGGCTAGATTCCCCAAAAGAAGGTAAAATTAAATTAAACGGTAAAACGATTGAAAAGATTGGTTTAACAAACTTTCGAAAAAGCAAAGTTTCTACGATTTTTCAAGCGTATAACCTTTTGCCTTATATGACCGCGCGACAAAACGTGCAAACCGCGCTGGAAATTTCAGGCAAAAATTCAGCAAAAAATATCGAAGGGCTTTTTGAAGAAGCGGGAATTTCGAAAGATTTAATCGACAAACCAGTTTCGCGACTTTCGGGCGGACAGCAACAACGCGTTGCAATTGTGCGTGCACTAGCAACTGGCAACGAGATTATTATCGCCGATGAGCCAACCGGAAACCTTGACGAAAAAACTACTGGTGAAATTGTAAAAATCTTTAAAAAAATCGCACACCAAAATGATAAAATTGTAATTATCGTGACGCATGAACGCGAAGTTGCAGCAGAATCAGATGTAGTTTTTGAACTCAAAAAGCGCAAATTCAATAAAGTTGAGGCGATTGCATAGAAAAACACTTTCGAAATCTTCAACCCACCCCTCAATAAAGATTTCGAAAGTAAAAACTAAATAAAACTCATTTTCTCCACCAAAAGCTCGAATCTAACAGGTTCGGGCTTTTATTTGCACAAAATTATTTAAAGTGGTAAAATATATTAAGCTTATGAAGAATTTAGTAATCGTAGAGAGCCCAGCCAAGGCGAAAACTATCGAAAAATATCTCGGTAAAGATTTTACAGTAATGTCCAGCGTTGGACACATTCGCCAAATTGCTAAAAAAAATAAAGCCGGCGGGCGACCAATTGAAACAAATAATAAATATAAAATTACTTTTGAAGTTGATCCAGGAAAAAAGAAAGTTGTGAGCGAACTTCGAAAAGCCGTGAAGGCGGCAGATGAAGTCTGGCTCGCAACCGATGAAGACCGCGAAGGTGAAGCAATTGCTTGGCACCTTTGCGACGTCTTAAAATTAAACCCCGAAACAACCAAGCGGATCGTTTTTCACGAAATTACAAAATCCGCAATCGAGAATGCGATTAAAAATCCGCGAAAAATCGACATGAAAATGGTCGAAGCTCAACAAACTCGCCAAACTTTGGACTGGCTAGTTGGTTTTGACTTAAGCCCAGTTGTGTGGCGAAAAGTTCCAGGCGGAAAAAGTGCCGGTCGCGTGCAAAGCCCAGCAGTAAAACTGCTTGTAGAACGCGAGCGTGAAATTGAAAAATTTGGTGCAAAAAGTTCGTTTAAAATTACGGGCGAATTCATCGTGCCAAATTCTGGTGAAATTCTAAAAGCCGAACTTAACAAAAAATTCGAAACCGAAAAAACTGCAACTAATTTTCTCGAAAGCCTAAAAACGGCGAATTTTAAAGTTGCAAGCGTTTCGAAAACTCCCGGCACTCGCAACCCGAGCGCACCTTTTACAACTTCAACACTTCAGCAAGAGGCTAACGCAAGACTCGGTTTTTCAGCCAAAAGTACAATGGCGGCGGCACAAAAACTCTATCAATCTGGTAAAATCACCTATATGCGAACCGACAGCGTGAATTTGAGTAGTTTTGCGATCGCTTCAAGCGCAGATTTCATTAAGAAAAAATTTGGCGAAAAATATCATAAAGCACGAAAATTTGCCACAAAATCAGCTGGAGCACAAGAAGCCCACGAGGCTATCCGACCAACCGGGATTGAAAACGAAAAAGTTTCTACCAGCCAAGATTTACAGAAAATCTATACATTGATTCGCAACCGAACACTCGCTAGTCAAATGGCGCCAGCACAAATCGAAAAAACCACTGTTAAAATTGAAATTTCGAACCAAGAATATTATTTTGAAGCAAAGGGCGAAGTTGTTGTTTTTGATGGATTCTTGAAAGTTTATTCAAGCGGCAAAAAAGATGAATTTTTACCAGAACTCGCCAATGGCGATAGTTTGAATTTTAATGAAATTATTGCGAAAGAAGTTTTCTCACGTCCACCAGCACGCTACAGTGAAGGCTCGCTCGTGAAAAAACTCGAAGATTTAGGAATTGGCCGCCCTTCAACTTACGCCACAATTTTGGACACAATTCAGGCGCGTGGCTACGCTGCAAAAGGTGAAGGTGAAGGTAAACCTCGCGACGCAATTCAAATTTCACTTTCGAAAAATAAAATCAACCGGGAAGTTGTTCAAGAAAAAACTGGTTCTACTAAAGGTAAACTCCTCCCAACAGCAAGCGGAGAAGTTTTAAGCGACTTCTTAAACGATTATTTCAATCAAGTTGTAGACTATGGTTGGACAGCGAATCTTGAAAATGACTTCGATAAAATTGCCGTTGGTGATGAAAATCGGCTTGAAGTTCTTGATAATTTTTATAAGCCTTTTCATAAATTAATCATGGAATCCGGCGAGATTGATCGCAACGCTGTGGCGCCCGCTCGCGAGCTCGGAATTGATCCAAAAACTGGCCGAAAAGTTTTTGCACGCTTTGGTCGTTTTGGTCCAATGATTCAGCTGGGTGACAATAAAGTTGAGGGCGAAGAAGTTAAATTTGCACCAATGCCTGCCGGTGAAAAAATCGAAACCGTCTCGCTTGAAAACGCACTAAAAATGTTCCTTCTTCCGCGCCACGTGGGAAAAACCGCCGACGGCAAAGAGATCACTTCGAACATTGGTCAATATGGCCCTTACATTAAAGTTGAAAACACTTTCGTAAGCATCAAACCGATGTCACCGTTTGAAATTACCGAAACCGAGGCGCAAATGCTTTATGAAGAAAAACTAAAAGCTGATGAGAAAAAGGTACTTAAAAAGTTTAAAAATGGAATTAAAATTTCTCGTGGTGGATTTGGTCGAAAATATATCGCCGACAACGAGGTTAAAGCACTACTACCAAAAGATTTAGATATTGAAAAAATTACCGAAAAACAAGCAAGCGAATTAATTGAAGTTGCAAAATCACGAAAATCTGGCAAAAAAACCACAACTAGAAAATCAACTAAGCGAAAAACAACTTCGAAAAATACTAAAAAATCCGTTTCGAAAACGAAAAAATCCGAAAAATAGCAGTTAATATTTTATTATAAGCGCAAGCATAATGACATAAAAGTTTAAAAAATAAATTTTTATGTCATTTTTTATTGTTTTTTACAATTTTGTGGTATAATATAAATAAAGAAGAGATAAATGGTATTGACAAGTCGTAAGTATTATTTATAAATAATACTTCGTTTTTATGGTAATATTAATTTTAACAAGGGAATTATGGAACAAGAAAATCAGATTCAGAACGAAAAAGTCCAATTAATTCAAACGGTTATTTCGAATGCTCTGCAAATTATTGACCAGCCACGAGAACGCGAAATAATTAACCGCCGCTTTGGGCTTGGCGAAAAAAAGCAAACGCTTGAACAAATTGGTGAAAAGCTCGACATTACTCGCGAGCGTGTTCGACAGCTCGAGAAAGCTGCACTTATTCGACTAAAAATTGCCGCCGAAAAGGGTAATATTGAACATTTAGCCGAAATCGAGAAAAGTATCATTCGAAATCTTGCCGAAGTTGGACGAATTTCAAAAACAAAAGAACTCGTTGAAAAAACTATTGAATCTGAAGCTAACGATAATCAAATTTTTAACTTTTTATTCATTGCTGAAATTAGCTCAAAATTAGTGCTGGTGCAAGAAAACGACAAATATCGTAGCGCAATTGCTAATGCAGAATACGGTGATGAACGAAAAATTAAAAAATCAATCGATGAAATTGTCAATATCATCAAAAAGAACAAAAGTCCAATGACATTAGATCAACTCGACGAACAGTTGAGCTATGAGCACCCAAGCCAAATTAACGCAATTGCCGGAATTTCAAAACTTCTTGCAACGCTAAATGGTCTTTGGGGTCTAGAAAAATGGCCAGCGGTAAATCCAAAAAATATTCGTGATAAAATTTTTGTGATTTTAGAATCTCACAAAGAGCCAATGCATTTTTCGGAAATCGCAGAAGAAATTCGAAAGAGTGATTTTAGCCGAAAATCCGTTACAACTCAAGCAATTCACAACGAATTAATCAAAGACAAACGTTTTGTTTTGATTGGTCGCGGAATTTATGCCCTTGACACTTGGGGCTTTAAGCGTGGAACTGTTGCTGATATTATTACAGCTGTTTTGCGTGAAGCTGGTGAACCCCTTTATCGTGACGAAATCGTTAAACGTGTGCTCGAGAAACGCAAAGTTAAAGAAACAACTGTTTTGTTAAACCTTCAAAGCAAAAAAGAATTCAAGCGCGTCGCAAAAGCAACCTACGCTTTAGCAGAAGAAGCTTAAAACAAATAAATTGCTCGTTTGGTCAAGCTAACACCTTAGCAATTTAGTTATTAGGGGATTAATAGTAGCGAGTCAGTCCATCTGACTCGCTTTTTCGATATTTAGTTTTCTGATGGAATTGTAATAGATGTCTATCTGGATAATTCGATTGCGTTTCATGCCAGTTGGCTTATGAATCACAACCTTATCAATCAGTTCATCCACCATTTCAACGGTTAATTACAAAACTTGTGTATATTTAGAGATTTTTGTCATAAACTTGGAGATATTCAAGCTATCTTCTTATTGTTTGGTGAGTTTTTCGGTTAAGTCAGAAATAGGATTAAAGCACCTCTAGGAGTGATTTAAACTGACGAATCTAGAATAGGTTTTATAGTATTTCATGTGATAGACTAATCTTAAAAGTCTCGTTTTATGGAGTTGAAAGAATTTTATTCATCGACACAATTCAAAGACTGATTCGAACAAGCTTTATTACAAATAATATAGTATTTCTCAACTAAGAAACGGAAACTACAGTATCTTGAAAGAATTAATTTTATGGGCAAAATTTAATTTAACGAAATATTTCCCCAGAGTATTTTAGTTGGCACGTTTTAAGAGCTGCTTAAGACTAAACTCTGCCTCGCATTATCTCTACAATATGATATAATAAAAGCGGTAGGTAGTTTTAAGTTATTTCTAAGTAAGAAGAGGAGTAGATTTTATATGAAAAACAACGCAATTGATTATTTAATAGAATTAGCCGAAAACGATAAATGCAATGCTTGGATATCTTATGTTATAAAATACTTTATTGAGAATCAGGGAGTTATTGATGATAATGCAAAGAATGATTTAGCAGATTATTTACTTCAAAGAAAAGGAATACCTGAATTAAAATCCCCATCTTACGAATTTAATTCGAACAATGAAAAAATAATATTAAAAAAATTAAATCATCATTCTGGAGTGAACGCTCTTTCTGATGAACAAAAAATTTCTTTTTCTTCACAAATTAACATAATTTATGGTCTTAACGGTACTGGGAAGAGTAGTTACTTTAGAGTACTAAATAATATGATAGGACACGCAAAATCAAAAAATATTTTGCACAATGTATATAGCGATTCTCCGAAGAATATTAATGTTGATATTGAATATCTTTTAGATAATACCCCTAAGTCCAGTACTTGGTCAAATACTTCGAATATTTCGGATTTACGTTCTATTAGGGTTTTTGATACAGAGTATGCTAATAACTATTTGCAAAAAAGAAACTCAGATGAACTCTTAATTAAACCTTACGCACTTTCATATTTTTCAGAAATAAGTGATTTAATAATTGAAATTAAAGAATTAGCAAAAGAAAAGATAAAACTTGACAGAGAATCACTTCCTGACATTGACCTCGAGAAGGTTACAGAATCTTTCAGAGAGTTTTTAAATAAAGATAGTTTCGAAAAAGAAGATATTGTTAAAATAAAAAGTTTTGAAAATTTTTCATCAAAAGAAAAAAATCAACTTGAAAAGGCTAAAAAGTCTATAGAGGATCTTAATAAATCGAATTCAGCCGATGCTATTAAAATCAATGAAATAAAACTTGAAAAACTTAAAAAAATAAAGTTAGAATTTAGAAAAATAATTACGTTACTTAAAGAAGAACAAAAAAATGTCGATAATCTTGTTAAAAGTAGATTTGAATTAACAAAGAAATATCGTGTTGCGAAACAACAGTTTGAAGTTTTTAATAATATACCTGGTACTGATAGTGATACTTGGACTAATTTTATCAAATCAGGAATAAGTTATTGCGAAGAGTTTGAACTGGAAGATAAATGTCCATATTGTCATCGGCTATATGATGAAACTTCGTTAGAAATTACAAAAGCTTATTCAAAATTTATAAAAGATACTACTCAAATTCAACTAGATAAAAATACAGCAGATATCAAGGAAAAAATTCTAGTACTACAAAATATTTCTAAGGTAAATTTGAAGAGCGAAAAGATAGAACTCTCCCTTGAAGATGATCCTAAGCTTATAACCTTAAACAAGCAGATAATTAAAAATAAAAAATCGCTCTTACGTAGGTTGAGAGGGCAAAAACCTATAAAAGCACCCAAAATACAAGATAAGCTATTAAATAATCTATCCAAAGAAATAGGTGATATCAAGCAATTACAAATTGAATTAAACTCTAAGCAGTCCCAGAGAATAGAATCTTTAGAAAAATACAATCAGCAATTAATAGCACTCGAGGAAAAAGCTATACTAAATTCTCAATTTGCTCAACTTAGTAAGTTTGTTCATCTAAGAAATAAATTATTTCAAGAGGAACAATTTATATCTGAAATAACTACTTCAAAATTAAGCCTATTAAGTAAAAAGGCACACAATGACCTACTTACAGACAATCTCTTTAAAACATTTAAGCAAAATTTAAAGAAGCTTGGGTTAGGTAATCTTTCCATCCAATTACAAGCTTCAAACAATAAAGGAAATCAACAAACAGAGCTAGTTTTAGGAAATAATAAAAATATAGAAGATATCTTAAGCGAGGGTGAACAAAAAGCCACCGCTCTAGCTTTATTCATTTCCGAAATTAGTCTTTCACATAATCAAAGTACTATAATCTTTGATGACCCTGTCAATAGTTTAGATCATCGAATCATGAGTAATTTTTCTGAGTTATTAATGTCGTTAAATAATCAAATTATTATTTTTACTCACAATAAGATGTTTCTCGATTGTTTCGAGACAGGTTCCGAAGGTCATATCTGTAAAAATGTAAATGGAGGATGCGGTAAATCAAAAGGCAAGCATATTTTCCTTTACGAAACTTTGAGTGATGGGCAAGACAAAAAAGGTATAATAAAAATAAAACATACTGAAAACTTAAATACTTATATTTCTGATATCGAAAAATTATTATCAGAAAATCCATTGTCAGATAATAGTAAACAACTTGTTTGCGGTAAGCTAAGAAAAGCGGTTGAGTTTGCTATTGATGAAATAATTTTAAACAATCAAGTCCCCACTAAATATAGTAATAAAAATAGCCGAATCAACTGGGATGAATTAAAAAAAATTGAAAACAATTCGGAGATTATTGACATATTACATACTATTCATGGGCGTTGCTCGGGTGGAGCATTACATAACGGAACTGAGAGTGAGGAAAATCCGGTTGATAAAGACGAGCTAAAAAGTATGCTGAAAGAAATCAAGAATATACAAACTAAACATTGATAAATATTTATAAATTATAAGTACTTTAAAAGTGATGTATAAAATAAAAAGAGGGCAATATATCATTTGATGCCCTCTTTATTTTCTGCCGGAATATTTTATGTATTCCTAAATATTTTGATGAGTTTGCCTATATTATCTAAAAGAAATTATTGTTTTAAGTTGCTATATGTCAAGCCGCCATTTTGAGCGATTTTCTTTTTCGAAAACCAGAAAGAAGCATAACCGCCATCTTGATTTTTTTACAGTTTTATGCTATTATTTAAACACTATGATGGCATTTTTTTCAATCTTATTTAACCCTTTTGTCTGGCTAACTATCGTAGCGATTTTAGCTTTTCTAACCTGGCAAAATTACAAAAAAATCGATAAGCTCAACGTCATGAACACCGACAGTGTTCTTTTGGCGCTTGAAATTCCAAAAACGAATGATAAATCTGAACTTGCCGCCGAACAACTCCTTGCCAGTTTGCACGGAATTTTGCGTGATTCAACTGAGTTAAAAAATAACAACGGCGTTCAAGAACATTTAAGTTTCGAAATCGTATCTGTTAACGGTGCAATTCGTTTTTATGTTTGGATGCCACGAACTTTGCAAAGCTTTGTTGAAGGGCAGATTTATTCACAATATCCAACAGTCCAAATTTATGAAGCAAAAGAGGATTACACGGCAAATTCTGAGAATAAACACGTTATTTATTCTACTGAAATCGATCTGATTGAAAATGAAGCCTTACCAATCAAAACTTTTGATGGTTTTGAAGTTGACCCGCTAGCTGGAATCACCGGAACACTTGCCAAACTCGACGGAACAAACGACCAGCTTTGGATTCAAGTTTTGGCGCGACCGGTTGCAGATGAATGGCATAAAAAATCAGATGAATGGGTTAAGAAAGTTAAAGCCGGAAAGAAAAGCTTTAAGCTAGATTGGGAATATATATTAAAAATATTTGAAGCTCTTTGGACTCCGCCAGAAGGTTCAGGTGACACTAAAAGTGAACCATCCGACCGTGATAAAACTCGTATTTCGAAAGCCGAAGAAAAAGCCACAAAACTTGGTTATCAGGTTAAAATTCGCTTGGCTTATTTAGGTGAAGATGAAAACACCGCAAGACTTCAAATTCAAGCCTTAACCGGAACATTCAAACAGTTCAACAGCACAAACCTAAATGGTTTTAAATCTTCAAATTCTTCGCTCGATAAAGATAAAATTCGAGATTTTCAGTCGCGAATCTTCTTTGACGATGGTTATATTTTAAACATTCAGGAGCTCGCAAGTATTTGGCACTTACCACACACTAACGTGGAAACACCGAATATTGTTTGGGCTTCGAGCAAAACTGCTGAACCACCTTCAAAACTACCAATCTTGAACGGCGACCGCGCACATGATGAAAATATTTCAGCTTTCGGTTTAACTAACTTCCGCGGAATTAATCATCAGTTTGGAATGCTTCGTCGTGACCGTTCGCGCCACCTTTATATTATTGGTCAAACGGGAACCGGAAAATCTGGATCGCTTGAACTTTTGGCGCTTTCAGATATTTTTCACGGTGAAGGTTATGCAATTATTGACCCGCACGGCGATTTTGCGCAAAACAATATGCGCTTTATTCCTGAACATCGCCTAAAAGATGTGATTTATTTCAACCCGAGCGACACTGAATTTCCACTTGGATTCAACCCGCTCGAAGTCACCGATCCAAGCCGAAAGTCAAACATTTCTTCCGAAGTCATCGGTGTTTTGAAACGTATGTTTGGTGACTCTTGGGGTCCACGACTTGAATATATTTTGCGTTTCACGCTTCTTGCACTCCTTGATCGACCAGAAACAACAATGCTCGACATTTCACGCATGTTGACTGATGGTGATTTTCGAAAAGAAACGCTAACTTATTGTAAAGATGATTCAGTGCTACAATTCTGGAAAAAGGAATTTGGTCAATGGGGTGAAAAGCAGGTAAACGAAGCTATCGCACCGATCTTAAACAAGGTCGGAGCTTTCACGGCCAACCCTATCATTCGAAATATTATCGGTCAGCCAAAATCAACCTTTAATATTCGTGAGATTATGGATGAAGGTAAAATCTTGGTTGTGAATCTTTCGAAAGGTTTGATTGGTGAAGACAACGCCTCGGTCCTTGGTTCTTTCTTGGTGACAAAAATTCAACTCGCAGCTCAATCGCGCGCCGACATTGAACGGCTTGAAGATCGCCGACCATTCCATCTTTACGTTGACGAGTTCCAAAACTTCGCCACCGATTCTTTCGCGGTGATTCTTTCAGAAATTCGAAAATATGGCTTGACGCTAACCGTTGCTAACCAATATGTTTCACAAATGACCGACAGCGTTAAAAATGCGGTTTTTGGAAACGTTGGCTCGATTATCTCATTCCGCGTTTCAGTTGAAGACGCACCAATTTTAGCTGAACAATTTAAACCACAGTTCGACGCTTCAGACTTAATGAGCTTGAATAACCGCCACTTCGTGATGACGATGATCATTAATGGTGAAAAATCAACGCCATTTAGTGCGACAACTTTAACTTTGCCGAAACCTTTCAATGATTTGAGTGCAAAAATTATCGAAAACACTCGCCGAAATTACAGCACACCGCGCGCCGTTATCGAACAACGAATTCGTGATATTTTAGTTCCGCCAAAAGAACTAATGACAAAAGCCTGGGCTGAACGCAACGGTGTAGAATTTTCGAAAAAAGTTGAAGAAAACGTGTTTGCGCCAGTAAAAAATCAGGGGATTCGAAAACAAAATCCTCAGAATCGAAAACCGGCAGCGAATCCACAAAATTTCGCACCAGCCCAGCCAATGCTTGGCGCAACAAAGGTTGATTTCTCACAAGCACCAATTGACGCTAAAAAAATCAGTCCAAATTCTGCCGAGCAAAAAGAACCAAGTTTAGGCTTGAAAGATTTATCGAAAGCATTTGCAGAAAAAGGAATTGAAATTCCGCAAGCTTCAAAAAGACGCCGAAAACCACGAACAAAAAGCGTTAAGCCACAACCACGCAACAAACAAGAAAGTGAGAACAATTTAAAAATTGAGCACTAATTTTGCAAATATTTAACGAAAAACGATTGTTATAGAATTGTATTCAAGAAGAAAGGACAGAAATGGATAAAGAAAAGATTATAGAAGTTAAAAATCTTGTAAAAGTTTATCGTGATGGAAACACATTTTTTAAAGCATTAAATGGTGTTTCGTTCAGTATTAATCAAGGTGAAAGTGTAGCAATTATCGGAAAATCCGGTAGTGGAAAATCAACTTTAATGCACCTTTTAGCAGCACTCGATAAACCGAATGAAGGCGAAGTTTTTATTGATGGACAAAATATCGCTAAAATGAAAAAACGCAATTTAAACAAACTTCGAAACCAAACTTTTGGCTTTGTTTTTCAACAATTCTTTATGAATCCAAAGGATACAGTTTTACAAAATGTAATTTTGCCACTAAAAATTGCCGGAATTAGCTCAAGAAAGCGCAAAGAAATCGCGTTAAAGGCTCTCGAAGCAGTTGAGTTAACCGACAAAGCTAAAAATAAAGCTTCGAATCTTTCTGGTGGGCAAAAACAACGCGTTTGCGTGGCGCGAGCAATCGTGAACTCGCCAAAAATTATTTTTGCAGATGAGCCAACCGGAAACCTCGATTCAAAAACAAGCGCAAAAGTTGAAGATTTACTTTTTGGCTTAAACAGAGAAAAGGGAATTACTTTAGTGATTGTTACACACGATGAAGCTTTAGCGCAAAAATGCGATCGCCAAATTCGAATTCAAGATGGTCAAATTATTTCGAAAGGAGAAAACTAATGAAATTTTTAGATATGATTGGAACTTCAGCTTCAAATTTGTGGCGGAATAAGGGTCGCACCTTTTTAACGATTATTGCCGTTTGTATCGGTTCATTTACAATTGCATTAACTTCTGCGGTAAATATGGGTGTAAACGATTATATTCAACGCCAGCTTTCGGTTTTTAGTGAAGATTCAATACTTTATTTTAATCCAAAACAAGAAGCTACTACCTTTGGCCCAAAAGAATATAAAGATGGAAGCAAACAAGTTAATCCAAGATTTTCGCAAGCAACTTTAAATTTAAAAGATGTCGAGAAAATCAACAAAATTCCTAACGTTAAAAAAGCAGCTTTATATGACTTTATAACTCCTGACTACGTTCAATATAAAGATGGCAAAAAACTCACAATCACAACAGTTATCGTTGAAGCGGACGGCCAAAAGTATAACTTTGATTTCTTAGCGGGTAAAAAAGCAGTAAATCGTGGCGAGATTACGATTTCGCAAGATTACCTTGAGCCTATGGGCTTTAAAGACGCTCAAAGCGCAATCGGTAAAGAACTTAACATTCAAATCGCGGACACTTTAACAGGCGAGAAAAAAATCTTTACTCAAAAAATTACGGGTGTAACAGCTAAAAGCTTGATTCAATCTGCAATGGTTACGGTTAGTCGCCCAAGCTATGATGATTTTTACGCATTTCAATCTAAAAGCACACCAAAAGAAGTTAAAGATAGTAGTTTTGTAGTTTTAGCACAAGTTAACGGTGAAGTTTCTAAAGAAAAACTAGACCAAATTAAAAAAGATGCTGAAAAAGCAGGCTATTCAGCAAGCACAGCTAAAGATCAAGTCGAAACAATTATGAACGTAGTCAATGGGATTACTGGTTCATTGATTGTATTTGGTGCAATTGCCCTTCTTGCAGCTAGTTTTGGAATTATCAACACGCTTTATATGAGCGTGCGTGAGCGAACTCGTGAAATCGGCTTAATGAAAGCAATGGGGCTCTCAAACGGAAAAATCTTTCAATTGTTTAGCATTGAAGCAATTTTAATTGGCGTCCTTGGTTCGATTTTAGGAATTCTACTCGCCCAAGGCGCAGGAAACGCCCTTAACCATGTCGCAACAGAAAGTTTCTTAAAGGGAATGGACGGATTTATGTTAACTAAATTCACACTGCAAAATAATACAATTATAACTATAGCTATCGCCATTGTGGCCTTTTTGGCTGGTGCTTTACCATCACGAAGTGCAAGTAAAAAAGACCCGATTGAAGCTTTGAGATACGAATAAATGGCTAGAAAACACCGCATTTCACAAAATTTCTTGCGTTCGCCACGAATCGCGCTAATGCTCGTTGGGCATAGCAATATTCGAAAACGCGATTTTACGCTAGATATTGGCGCTGGAAGCGGTGTTTTTACTTTTGCTCTCAGTAAGAAATCTGCGCAAGTTTTAGCAATTGAGTTTGATAGTGAAACTTTCAAAAAATTAAAAAATAACACCAAAAACCTTGAAAATGTTGAGGTTTTGCGTGCAGACTTCTTACACTTCAACCTCTCAAAATCGCCTCAAAACTATAAAGTTTGTGCGAATATTCCGTTTCATTTAAGCTCGCCTATCATTCAAAAACTCGTAAATGCCCAAAATTCACCCAAAAGTATTTATTTAATTCTACAAAAACAATTCGCGCGTAAGCTAATAGCCGGTGAACAAAATTTCACTTCAGCCTTAGGCGCAAAAACTTTTCCTTTTTTCGAAAATAAAATAAAGAAACCACTCCGTAAGACTGACTTCACGCCACCCCCAGCCGTTGAAACTGTATTTTTTGAGATGAAACGGCGAGAAACTCCGCTAATTTCGAAAGAAGAACAGCCAATTTTTAACGATTTTATTGACAAAATGTTCGCCACTCCAGAATTTTACAAAAAACATTGTAGCTTGAAATTTAAAACCAAAAAACCAAGCGAATTAAAGGGTGAAGATTGGATTGAAATCTGGCAATTTAATAAAAATTTTGATAGAATGGAGTAATTATGGCACGAAAAATTAAGTTTGAAACAGTTAAGTTTGATAAAATTACCCCTGGCGGACAAGCCTTGGGAACGCTCGAATCGGGCAAAAAAATTTTTGCGTGGGGTGTTTTGCCGGGTGAGACCGCCAAAATTCAAATCACCAAAAATAAATCAAGTTTTGCCGAAGGTTTTGCGGTTGAAATTTTCGAAAAATCGGCCGAAAGAATTGAACCAAAAGATAGCGAAAGTTTTCTTTCAACCAGTCCGTGGCAGATTTTTAATTTTGATTTTGAGCAAAAAACCAAGCAAGAGCTAATCCTTGAAAGCTTCCGCCAAGAAAAAATTGAATTAAAAAATCAAGAAGAATTTTATTCTGACGGAAAAATTTTTAAATACCGCAACAAGGTAGAATTTTCATTTTGGTGGGAAAAATCTGAACAAGATGAAAATGACGGCGAATTAAATTTGGCGTTTTTTAGACGGGGTGGAAAGGGAAAAATCCCAGTAAAAGGCACGAGTTTGGCGACGCCAGAAATCAATCAAGCTGGCCAAAAAGTGCTTGAAATTTTACGCACAAGAAAAACACCAAGCCGAGATTTAAAAACTTTGTTAATTCGCGCCAGTCAAAGGGGTGAAATTTCAGCCCAGCTTTATGTAAAAGATGAAAACTTTACAATTTTCAGCGAGCAAGAACTTTCGAAACTCAACTTTAAAAACTTCGAAATTATCTTTTCGAATCCAAAGTCGCCAGCTAGCGTGATTACCGAAAGACTTCAAAACTCAACAGATCAAAAACTACAAGATTCTGTGCTAGGAATTGACTTTAATTATGCAACGGAAAGCTTTTTCCAAATCAATTTGCCGGTTTATGAGCAAGCTTTGCGCGATATGCAAAAATTCATCGACACATCAAAGCCAACGGTTGACTTATATTCTGGTGTGGGTTCAATTGGACTTACGATTGGCGCGGGCGATTTAACCCTAGTGGAAATCAATGAATTTGCAGTGGATGAAATGCAAAAAAATATCAAAAAGCTAAATAGGGAAGAAACCGCAAAAGCTATCTTGGCGCCAAGCGAAAAAGCGCTGGAGTTTATCAAAAAAGGTTCAAACCTAATTGTTGACCCACCAAGAGCCGGAATGAATCGCGAAGTTTGTGAGAAAATTCTCGAAATTGAGCCAGAAAAAGTAATTTACCTAAGTTGCAACCCAACCACACAAGCGCGTGACGTGGCAATTTTGAGCAAAAAATACGAGATAACTTATGCGCGTGGATATAACTTTTTTCCACGAACACCGCACATTGAAAACCTGATCGTATTAAAGCTCAAAAAATAATATAATAGACCTACAGCTAATAAAGAGAGGAAAAAAATGGACTTGTTTTTACTATTAACCATTAAACTAATAATTGGCTTTCTAGCATTGACGCTAATTATAAATATAACAGGAAAAGGCAACCTAGCGCCATCATCGGCTAGCGACCAGATTATAAATTATGTTCTCGGTGGAATAATCGGAGGAGTAATCTATAATAATAACATCACGATTCTCGAATTTGTTGCTATTTTATGTATTTGGTGCGCCCTTGTACTATCTCTAAAATGGATAAAGAAAAATAATGTAACCGCCAAACAACTAATAGATGGCAAAGCCTTAACCATTATTAATGAAGGTAAGATAAACATCGAAAACTGCAAAAAAGCAGGTTTATCTGCTCACGATGTGGCTTTTAAATTACGAACTAACGGTATTTTTTCGTCAGACGGAATAAAAAGAGCTATTGTTGAACAAGATGGACAGCTAATTATAATTCACTCTGGTGAAGAAAATCCAAAATTTCCTATCATTACAGATGGTCAACTACAAAATGATATTCTTAAATTGATCGGAAAAGATGAAAAATGGCTTCTTGCTGAGCTTAAAAAACAAGGAGTAGACAAGTATAGCGATGTATTCCTAGGTGAATATGTAGATAAAAAACTAAAGCTAACTACCTATAAATAAAAACGAAACTAAAAAAATAACTCTCATCACGAGAGTTATTTTTATTGATTGGTTTAGAAAGATTTGATTATCCTTCTACGCAGTTAGCAACACCGCTTTCAGTTTTAACTGATACAACGATTGAGTTACCAGCTTTTATAGCACCGTCACTATCACAAGCAGCCTTTGCAGCTACATACATAGTTCCAATAGCAGTGTCACTCATTGATGCTGTATTATTAGTATCCTTTGCTTTAACCTTGTATTGAGCATTTGTTGAAGGGTCATTGAAGCTCGATCCTTTCAAAACATAGTTTTTTAGGAATGCTGAATCATCTGCGATATCTCCTGCAGCAGTCCAAGGCAATGCTCCTCGGTTGTTTGAGCTATAGTCTGTTACGGCTGCGCGCAAGCGTGAAGCGTCGTTCTTTCGTTGTGTATCACGTTGTGATCGTTGCAATGCTGGCAATGCCAAGAACACCATCAAGAAGATAAGACCTGCAATGGCAAGCACAAGCACAACTTCGATGATTGTGAAACCTTTTTTATTGTTTTTGTTGATTAGGTTCATATGAAATTCCACCTTTCTAATGAACAATTATTATTAGTATTTTTATTTACGGTCTGTCCGTATGCAACCATTAAAGCACAAGCACAATCATTTTGCAAGGCTTTTTTAAGAATTTTTTAAGAATTTGGTGGTTTATATCTAAAAAATTATTGCATTAAAATTTTTTTATACGAATATCGTTGCGCTGTGCGCCAAGAACCGATTGAATCGGAATTAAAACAACGAATCTCGCCATCGCGGATTTCAGCAATTTCAACAAGAGCGGGGTTATAAGAAACGCGTTTTTTGTAATAACGAAGCTCAGAATCTTTAACGTCGTGCCGACCGGGAAAAACCTCTAAAAATTGAACTTTTGCACGCTCAAAAAAATAGTTTTCGAAACCACTTGGTGGAAAGAAATAGGCTGGTTTTAAGTTCATTTTCGAAAGAATATATTGAATATCACCCAAAGTTGCACGCGCTTCAACTGAAATAAACGCATAGACGCGACCTTTTTTGCTTTTAAAAATGGTAGCCTCGGCCGAATAACCAACCGGAAGATTGCGCGAAATAACTTCTTCAATCCCAAAGCTAACACCAAAATGTTTTTGCAAGAATTCTTCAAGATTTTTATCAGAATAAGCGTGATTTTCCATAAAAATATTTTAGCACACTTTCGAAAAAAATGGAAATATCTAAATAAGTTATGCTATAATCGAAAGTATGGATATTACGAAAGGCTTAAATAAAAATCAAAAAGAGGCGGTGGAAACTTTAAGTGGGCCAATGCTAATTTTGGCGGGCGCGGGAAGCGGTAAAACCAAAACTTTAACGCACCGAATTGCGAATTTAATTGCGCACGGCGTAGCGAGCGAAACGATTTTAGCGGTGACTTTCACCAACAAAGCCGCGCGAGAAATGCGTGAACGTTTGGCGGATTTGCTTAACCGCGACGCGAACGACCGATTTTTTATGCCTTGGATGGGAACTTTTCACGGAATTTGCGTGAAGATTTTGCGACTTAAAGGTGAAGCGATTGGCGTGGCGCCAAATTTTGTGATTTATGATGAGGACGACCGACGAAGCTTGATTAAAAAAATCATGAAAGAATTACAAATTGACGAAAAAAGTTTGAAACCGCAAAGTGTTTCAAGCGCAATTTCGAATGCAAAAAATCAGCTTTTAACGGCAGAAGAATTTGCAAACGGCGCAAACTGGGGTTTTGAGCAAAAAGTTTCTGAGATTTTTTTGCGCTACGAAAAAGAACGAAACAAAGCGAATGCGCTAGATTTTGATGATTTGCTTTTCGAAACAGTAAAATTACTTCAGCAAAATAAAGAAATTCGCGAATTTTGGCAAAATAAATTTAATCATATTTTGATTGACGAGTATCAGGATACGAACGCGGCACAATATGCGATTATAAAAATGATCGTGAACGCCGAGCGAAATATTTGCGTGGTTGGTGATGACTGGCAGAGCATTTATTCTTGGCGTGGTGCAGATTTTACGAATATTTTGAATTTCGAAAGAGATTACAAGGGTGCAAAAGTAATAAAACTGGAGCAAAATTATCGTTCAACTGAGAATATTTTGAACGCCGCACACAACGTGATTTCGAAAAACCACAACCGAACCGATAAAAAACTCTTTACCGAACTCGGTAAAGGCGAACCCGTTTTAGTGCAAAGTGCGCGCGATGAAAGCGAAGAAGCGGCGAAAATTGCAGGCCAGATTTTCAGTTTTAAAACTGTTGGTGCACGAAAATTTAGCGATTTCGCAATTCTTTATCGCACAAACGCGCAAAGCTATAACTTTGAAAAAGCAATGATTCGGTATCAAATTCCGTATAAAATTTTTGGTGGAACACGCTTTTATGACCGCAAAGAAATTAAAGATATTTTGGCTTATTTGCGAGTGATTTATAATCCACTCGACCGCGTGGCTTTTGAGCGAATTGTGAATGTGCCAGCGCGCGGTTTGGGTGCAGTGAGCCTTTCGAAATTCTTGAACTGGCAAAGTTCGAATAGTTTGGATTTGATTTCGAGCTTACTTCAAGCTGGAGAACTTTCAACCTTAACTTCACGCGCACGAAATTCATTAGTAAATCTGGGCGAGATTTTTCGCGAATGCCAAATTTTAAGCGAAAATTCATCAAACCCGAGCGAAATTATTGAGAGAATTTTAGAACGAACAAATTACGGTAAAAATGAAAAATTAACTGAAAACGAAGCAACTGAACGAAGTGAATATCTTTCAACCTTAGTAAGTGAAGCAAAAAATTACGCAGATTTGGCAAGCTTTTTGGAAGATGCCGCACTGATGAGTTCAGCTGATGCAAAAAGTGGCGATGAAGTGAATTTAATGACTTTGCACGCCGCAAAAGGTTTGGAGTTCCCGGTGGTATTTTTGGCGGGAATGGAAGAAGGGATTTTTCCGCACAGCCGAGTTTTTGACACTGGTGAAGATGATTTAGAAGAAGAACGCCGACTTTGCTATGTGGGAATGACGCGCGCACGAGAAGAGTTAATTTTGAGCTATGCTGAATCGCGAGCTGTTTTTGGTCAACGAAATTATTCTAGTCCGAGCCGTTTTATTACTGATGCCGAGCTAGAGCTACCAAAAAAGAATTTTGGCGGCTGGAATGATTTTTCGAAAGAAGAAGAAGATTATAGCCAAGAGGTTAGTTTTGAGGAATTTGATGATTTTTATTCTGATGAATGCGGCTTGCAAATTGGCGATCGTGTGAAAAGCCCCGCTTTTGGTGCCGGTATCGTTAAAGATATCGATGGATTGGCGGTTGAAATTGAGTTTGGCAACGGCAAAATTCGAAAACTAAACGCTGAATTTGCCCGCCTCGAAAAGCTCTAAAAATTTGACCTTTCGAATTTTATTTGCTATAATTGCTATTAATAATGCGAGTTTTACAACCTATTTATTTTTATAAAAAACAACTTCTAATTGCGGGGTTTGCTTCGCTTGGATTTTTGCTTCTATTAAATATTTTTGCAGTTGCGGGTAAAAATTCTGCAAAAGCTACAGGTCAGGGAAACAAAATTTTAACTGTTTTTGAAAGTGGCCAAAAAACTTCATTCAAAACTAATGCAAAAACTGTTCGAGAAGCGCTTAAAGCACAAAAAATTAATTTCTCAAAAGAAGACAGTGTCGAGCCGGGGCTTGATGAAGAATTAACCGGCGCTGAATACAGCATTAATATTTACCGCGCAAAACCGGTAGTCATTGAAGACGGCGAGCTAAAAACAAAAATTCTAACCGCAGCGCAAACCCCTCGCCAAATCGCCGAAAAAGCTGACTTAAACGTTCATAATGAAGATAAGCTTGCTTTTGAGGAATCAGGAAACATTCTTGAAGATGGCTCAATAAATACATTAAAAATTACTCGTGCTAAAGAAATTTCTGTCGACTTATTTGGAAAAACCGAAAGTTTTCGAACGCAAGCCAAAACTGTTGAGGATTTCTTGAAAGAAAAGAAAATCGTTCTTGGAAAAGACGATGGTATTTCGATTGACCTAAAAACTCAAATTGCGAATGGATTGAATTTTCGAATTTGGCGAAACGGTAAGCAAACTTTGACCGTTGAAGAACCAACAGATTTCCAAACTGAAACAATTCAAGACGCTAATAAAGATTCTGGCTATAAAGAAATCAAAGAAGCTGGCGAAAAAGGCACCAAGAGCGTAACTTATGAAGTTGAAATGCAGAATGGTAAAGAAATCTCACGCAAAAAAATCAATGAAACTGAAATTAAGGCTGCTAAAAAACAAGTGGTGATTGTTGGAACAAAAACTAGCCTCCCTGCCGGATCACACACAGATTGGATGAGCGCGGCTGGAATTTCTGCTAGCGATTACGGATATGTTGACTATATTATCACTAAAGAATCAACTTGGCGACCAACTGCTCGAAATGGACAATATTACGGTCTATACCAAACCTCTATTTCTAACTTAAACAGACATGGTTGCTCAGGCTCAACTTTAAGCGACCCCATTTGTCAGCTCCGTTCAGCATCAATTTACGCAACAAGCCGTTACGGCTCATGGGCAGCAGCATATGCACACTGGAAAGCGAGTCATTCGTGGTAAAGCTTAGCTTTAATCAGAAATCTAGTCAAAAAAAATCCAAAAAAAGAGAAAATTCAAATTTAAAAAATAATAAATCCCTCGGGCAACATTGGTTGCGCGATAGATTTATTTTGGATGGAATCGCTGAAGAAGCCGAAATTAAAAACGGCGATTTCGTGCTTGAAATTGGCCCAGGCCTTGGAACACTAACATCTTCGCTCTTAAGGTATGCTGGCGATACGGGTGAGGTTCTTTCAATCGAGTTTGATGAAAACTTGGCAAAAAAACTACCAGCACAATTTCCAGGCAAGAATCTTACCGTTCAAAATGCGGATTTTTTAGATTTTGATCTTTCAAAACTACCGAAAAAATATAAAGTTGCCGCAAACGTGCCATATTACATCACTTCAAAAATTATCGAAAAACTACTTACAAGCGATAATAAACCAAGTGTTGCTGCGCTTTTAGTCCAAAAAGAAGTAGCTGAGCGAATTTGCGCAAAACCTGGAGATTTAAGTATTTTAGCGATCGCCTCACAGATTTATGCAAATGCCGAGCTTGGCCAAATTGTTGAACGAGAGTTTTTTACACCACCGCCAAAAGTTGATTCTCAAGTGGTTATTTTAAAGGCTAGGGAACAAAATCTAATTGAAAAATTTAACCTCGAAAACAACTGTCAAGTTTCTGAAAAAGAATTCTTTCGAATTGTTAAAGCTGGTTTTGCAGCAAAACGTAAAAAAATTTCGAAAAGCTTGAGCGCTAATCTTGCAATTTCGAAAGAAAAATCTGCTGAAATTTTAGAAGCTTGTGAAATTTCGCCAGATCTACGCGCACAAGATTTAAAAATTAATGATTGGCTAAAAATTTCGAAATTATTTTTCAACCGATAAGTCTTTTCTAGCTCAATCTTTTTTGTGTTCGCTGCTATTATATGATATAATTATAAGCAGTATGACAAAGAAAAAACTCTATATCACAACCGCAATTCCTTACGCAAATGGCGCGCCACATATTGGTAATGCGCTCGATTATTTAATTGCCGACATTTGGTCAAGATATCAACGACAACAGGGAAATGAAGTTCGTTTTCAAGTTGGGACAGACGAGCATGGAAATAAAATTGCTGAAAAAGCAGCCGAAAACGGCTTAACTCCGCAAGAATATGTTGACGGAACTGTTCAAAATTTCAAAAATTTAATGGACAAAATGAAAACAACTTACACGGATTTTATCCGAACAACAGATTCACATCACGTTGGGGCTTCACAATATATCTGGATGAAACTTCAGCCTTATATCTATAAAAATACTTACGAAGGCTGGTATTGTACAGGTTGTGAAAGTTTTTACACCGAGAAAGAAGTAGCCGAATCACATGGAGTTTGTCCAAATCACCAAAAGCCTTTCGAAAGACTTTCGGAAGAAAACTATTATTTGCGAATTTCAGAATTTACTCCAAAAATTATCGAAGCGATTGAATCAGATCGAATGAAAATCGTTCCAGAATATCGCAAGAAAGAATTTTTAAACTTTCTAAAAGGTGGACTCGAAGATGTTTCAATTTCACGACCAAAAAAGAATCTAACTTGGGGAATTCCAGTTCCTGGCGATCCAGAACAAATTATGTATGTCTGGATTGACGCCTTAGCAAACTACCTAACTGTTATTGGCTATCCTGACATTCCTGAATGGGAAGATTTCTGGCCTGCAAACGTGCAAGTCATTGGTAAAGATATTTTGCGTTTTCATGCTGGAATTTGGCCAGCAATGCTACTCGGCCTTGGGTTACCTCTACCTAAAACTCTATTAGTTCACGGTCATATTTCAAGCAATGGTATAAAAATGAGTAAATCTATCGGAAACGTGGTTGATCCGAATGAAATTATCGATAACTATGGACTAGATGCTTTTCGATATTATTTCTCGCGCCACATTGCAACTCAAGATGATGGTGATTTCACTTGGGAGAAATTCGAAAATGCCTACAATAACGAACTGGGTAACGATTTGGGAAACTTAGCCTCACGCGTAGCAAACATGGTTAAACGGTATCAGTCTGGCGTGATCGGTGAAATTCCTCGCGATGAACACGACCGCCACACCTACAACAACTATATGAAAGGTCTGGAATTCAACAAAGCTATCGATGAAGCTTGGGGATTGGTTCGCGCGCATAATCAATATATTGAAGGCGTAAAACCTTGGGAAATTGCTAAAAAAGCAAAAGAAGACAAGGATGAAGAAAATCACTTAGCAGAAGTTCTTGCGCACTCAGTTTCAGGACTTCTTCAGATTGGTGAAATGCTTAAACCCTTCATGCCCGACACAGCCGAAAAACTCCAAACAATTTTTGGTAGTGGTGTAATTCGCGATGAAGAGATTGGACTACTTTTCCCAAAAATTTATCTTAAAACTGAAGATCCACGTGCCGCAAAAATTGCAGCAGCGCAAAATAAGCAGCAACCTAAAAAATAACCAAAGAACCTCGGCTCAACGCTGAGGTTTCAACTTTTCGAAAGGATAAAATGAAAATTATTGATTCACATTGTCATATTCATGATAAGGATTTTCCAATTCCACAAAGTGAAGTTTTTGAAAATATGCAAAACGCTAAAATTTCGAAAGCAATCTGTATCGGCGAAAATCTTGAAAACTCAAAACTTGCAGTCGATTTTTCAACTGAGAACTCTGGCGAGATTAAGCTCTTCTCAGCAATTGGCGTTCATCCGCATGAAGCAGAAAAATATAATCCAAAAGAGTTAATTGCAGAGCTTGAACAGCTTTCGAAAAAACCAAAAGTTGTAGCAATTGGTGAAATTGGGCTTGATTATTTTTATGAAAATTCAAATCGTGAAGCACAAAAAACGCTTTTAAAAGCACAGCTTGAACTTGCGCAAAAATTAAATTTACCAGTGAGTTTTCATGTTCGTGAAGCTTTTGAAGATTTTTGGCCAATTTTCGACGAAGTTTCGAAAAATGGTAAAATTCGTGGCGTTTTACATTCTTTTACAGATTCGAAAGAGAATTTGAATGAAGCTCTAAAACGAGATTTATTCGTTGGTGTGAATGGTATCTCTACTTTTGTAAAAAAGCCCGAAGAGCTAGAAATGTTTGCCAATATTCCACTTTCGAAAACTTTGATTGAAACAGATTCGCCGTTCTTAGCGCCAAAAGGCAAACGCGGAAAGCCGAATCAACCTGCATTTTCAAAATTAGTGGTTGAAGATTTAGCAGAAAAACGACAAATTTCAATCGAAGAAATCGCCAAAATTACGTCTAAAAACACTGAAGAGTTATTCAATATCTAACATTGTCACCTTATTGACAAATGTATAAAAATATGCTACAATCTAAATATATTTAGAGGCAAAAAATGAACAATTCTGACAAAAGCTTATACCAAATTCCATATCCTTCAGAAGCTCCCAAAGAGCCAGCTTTAGAAAAACCAAGAATAAAGATTGCCTATGATCTACCAAAGCAAATGCCTTTAAAACCCGTTAAACAGATTCAAAAGACCGCTTTACCGCAAAGAAAGAGAACACAACAAGTTAATATTTTTGATGAGATGTTCGCAAAAAGTGCACAAATTTTATATCTTCGAAATATTGCGGAAGAAGAATTTAGAAATACGCACTTTAAATATACTAGAAAATCTTTCCTAAAAAAAGCAAAAAAACACGAAAGCAACCAGCTTTATTATAAATATCTATTCAATCAATTCAAGAAAAATCCACAAGATATTTCTCGAGCGTTAATTGACCTTGAAAGCAAAGTTGGCGCACAAATTTTTGGGCCAATCTTACATGGAACTCGACGCGAATTCTTTGTGTTAGATCACAATTCCTGGATTTATCACGAAGAGTGGATTGACGGAAAGCGGAAAGTTCATCAAAATACGACCAGATACGAACTTCGAAAAGATCAAGTGATAAAAGTAGAGGCCGGACCACATTACTTTGAATTAAAAGGCGCCGAACTTCAAAACTTTCATCATGCAGTTCAAAACTATTACCAAAACGTTTCAAGAATTGTTTATGGAAAGTAGTCTGAGAGTTTGAAATTCTCGAACAAGTATGCTATAATTATTTAGAATTGTTTTATTTTTTAACGAAAGGAAATAGATGGCTAAACATAAAAGTTGGCACGGAGCAGACCGCAAACGAGCTTTGCGTGCAAAACTAAAAATCGAAAAACGCCGCGAAGCAAAACGCCGCGAACGAATCGCAGCAGCTTTGGCCGCAAAATAATTTTTTTAAAAAATCGCTTTTATCAAAAAGGCGGTTTTTATTTTAGATTCTTTTGCTTGCTTTTTAGCTAAAAATATGATATAATTACAAAATCTATTCGATTTTCGAAAGAAAAAATCACTCAGGAGGTGGAAAAATGAAAATTAAGGATAGAGGTATCTTAAATGTTATGCAAAAGATTTCAAACGATGAATGGTCGTTCTATTTCTTACATGATCTAGGTTTAGATCAACAGGGTGAAGTCGCATTGTGGCTTTCAAATTTAACAAAACAAGACGACACAGTCTTAGATATGTCACCGGATGACATCATGGAAAAAGCTTGTGTTGCGTTACTTTTTGATGAAAAAACCGATAAGGTTATCGCTTCTGCCTCAATGATGAAACCGCAACTGAATTCTTTTCGCCAGTATCTTGGTGAAATTGGTTCAATGTTTACGCTCGAAGATTATCAAAATCAAGGTTGCGCTAGCTACTTGGTTCATAAAATTGATGAATGGGCTGAAACTCAACCTAAAATTGATGGTGCCTATGCATTCTTAAATACAAAATCACCGCGCTCATTTGTAGTGAATGGTTACGACGGCGAAATTTTAAAAGACGGAAAGGTTTTGAACGCTGCGGAAATTGTTCCAGCTTATGCATTCAATCTTTGCCGAACAATTTGCCGAGATCAACGCGCGATCCACTTGATGGATCTTGAACTTCAAAAAAAGGATCTAAGCTTAAGTATTGAAACATTTAATTCTCAGGGAGAAGAATTTAGTGAAGTTAAGCAATCGTGTCTAAAAACTTTAGCTGAGATAAACGCTATCCTCGATAATGCAAAAAAACAGCGCGCAGAAAAATTCAGCGATTATATCAGAAAGGTGCATTTGAAAATTTTTGAGCATAACCTGAAAGGCAATTCTGAGGATTCAGATTACTATACAGAAGTTCATAACAAAATTATTAATTTTTATTACCAGAACTTCAAAAATAATTTGCACTGCTGTGATGTGGTGGTTGCAAAATTATATTAAAACAGAGCGAGTTGAATACTCGCTTTTTTATTGATTTTTGAAAGTGATTATGTTAAACTATTTACATTAAGGAAGTGGGCTATGTTTAACTTAAAAAATATTTTTAACGAAAAATCGGGAGAAAAAGTTTCGAAAAATACTTCGAGTAGTTTTTTGGGCGATGGAAAAGCAATTTTAGACGCCGTAGATGACGGTGTTTTAGCTGTTGATCAAAAAGGTAATATCTTAGCTATTAATCCAGCTGCGGAACAAATTACTGGCTGGAGTGGAAGCGATGCGGCTGGGTTGGTTTTTAACTCAGTTCTAAAAATCACTAACAACGACGGTGCTGAAATGTTAGATATTTCAAATCCAGTTAATCGCGTTTTACGAACTAACGAAAACTTTACAACTCGAGATTTATTCATTAAAACTCAGAGCGGAAAAATCACACCAATCTTTTTGGCGGTTAATTCGATCGGGGGGTCTAATTCTGGAGTGGTTGTAGTCTTTCGTGATATTTCGAAAGAACTAAGCGACAACCGAGAACAAGCTGAATTTATTTCAACCGCTAGCCACGAAATGCGAACTCCAGTTGCAAGCATCGAAGGATATCTTGGGCTTGCCTTAAACCCGGCAACCGCCACAATTGATGCTCGTGCAAAATCTTTTCTTGAAAAAGCGCACGAAAACACTCAACATCTTGGACAACTATTTCAAGATTTGTTAGATATTACAAAAGCAGAAGACGGTCGATTAAAAAACGAACCTATCGTTTTAGATGCAACAGAATTTGCACGAGATATTTGGGAAGGGTTAAAACCGAAAGCCGAAAACAAAGGGTTGGAATATGTTTTTATGCCAGACCATAATGCAACCGGCGAAAAGACAATCATGCCAGTTTTCTTTATTCATGCAGACCGCGATCATTTGCATGAAGTTTTAAATAATTTATTTGAAAATGCAATTAAATATACACCTAGTGGAACAGTTGCCGTAAACGTAACTGGTGACAACGATAGTGTTCAAATTTCTGTTAAAGACAGCGGGATTGGTATTCCTGCTGAAGACCTTCCGCACTTGTTCCAAAAATTTTATCGTGTAGATAATTCTGAAACGCGTGAAATTAATGGCACAGGGCTAGGCTTATTCCTATCAAGAAAATTAACCGAATCAATTGGTGGTAAATTAACCGTTGAAAGCGAATATAAAAAGGGAAGTGTTTTTACTGTGAAACTACCCCGAATCACTCGCGAAAATGCCGAGTCTTTAAAGGCGAAAGAAGATGCTAAAAAATCCGAAGAACATCAAAAAATCGAACAAAAGCGCAATCAGCGCGAAATTGAAGAAGCCGATCGCGACATTAACGCGATTCTTCAAGATGAAACAATGGAGCATCCAAACATAGAAACAGTAAATAATCAACCCACTACAGCCCCAACTGAACCTACCGTTCCGGAAAACTCTAAGGAAACCGAGCCCTTCCAAACTCAACCTATGCAAACTCAGGAAGTTTTATCAATTCCTACTATTCAAGCAGTTCCACAACCACAACCACAACCACAACCACAGCCACAACCACAACCACAACCACAACCACAACCACAACCACAACCACAACCACAACCACAACCACAACCACAACCACAACCACAACCACAACCACAAGAGCCGGTGCATTCAGTACAGCCAATTCCTCAACCCGTTCAGCCAGCCCAACCTACTCAGCCAATCGCGCAAAATGTAGCTCAAAACCCAATTCAAAATCAACAAATATACGGTCAGCAAACTGAACAGACGATTCAGCAAGCCCAAAGAAGCGCTGAACAACAGGATTTTGCAAAATATGGTGCTATTCGTGGCTTCAATCCTTTAGCTCAACAATATGCAGCCCAACCTACTCAGCCAATCGCGCAAAATGTAGCTCAAGTTCAAACTCAACAGGCATATAACCAACAAACCACACAGACGATTCAGCAAACTAGCACATCAGCGGCTAGCCAAAATTTTTCACAAATGAATCCGGTAAACACTCCAGTTCAGCCAACTTTAAACGACATTGAACGAATGAAAATTGAGTATGCTCAAAAGATGATGGCTCAAAGACAAAAGTAAGCTTAAAAAGTATAGATTTTTTATAAAAATAGTAGTATAATAGGAGCAATATGACAAAAATTTTACTAGTAGAAGATGATAAAAGTTTGCGTGAGATTTATGGTGTTCGGCTCTTGGCTGAAGGCTATGATATTGTCTCAGCCGGAGACGGTGAAGAAGCTTTAGCGATGGCTATTAAAGAACGTCCAGATTTAATTGTTAGTGACGTTATGATGCCAAAAATTTCTGGATTCGACATGCTTGATATTTTAAGGTCAACAACCGAGACCCGCAATATTAAGGTTATTATGATGACGGCACTCTCCAGTGAAGATCAACGAAGAAGAGGGGAAGCTCTTGGTGCTGATCGATATCTAGTTAAGTCTCAAGTTGGTATTGAAGATGTTGTTCGAACAGTTCACGACGTTCTTCAAGACGGTCATTTAACCGTAGAGCAAAGAACTGCCCAAAAGCAAGCAGTAACTACAAACACTCAACAAAATAATCCAGTTCAACAAAATAATTTTACAGCTGCACCCTCTGCGCCCGCTCAACCTATGACACAGGTCGCCTCAACCCAGCCACTGCAGCCACCTGTTCGAGCAGCAGCTCCAAGTTTAGCTCAATTCGAGCGAGAACGACCAGCTCCTGCCGGATTTGTAAGCCAACAACCTCAACCTACTATGCCGGACACTACAGTACGACCGATCCAACCGGTTAGTCGCCCTATGGCAGCTACTTCACCCGCACAAACTCCAACCCCAATAGCTCACCCCACTACAGTAAACACCCCAGCATCAAGAAGTATTGAAGCTCCTGCGCACCCGATCAGCGATTTCGTCAACCAGCCTCATACAGCACCATCACCGGTTCAACAAGAGACTGTTCAATCTGTAGCTGGAGAGAGGGTAGTTCAACCACTAGAGCCGCTCAATAGAACTGATGAAGAAAATCTCGCTTCGCAAATTAACGATATTCTAAATAGTGGAAATAGTGAAACTTTTTCAAATTCAAATATACAACAACCTCCTTTTGGAGCTCAATAAACCGTGGATAAAGAAACAGAACGCTTAAATAAATTCCTAGCTTTACAGCTGGGAATTTCGCGTAGACAAGCAGATGAACTTATCGAAAAAGGCAAAATCTCGATAAACGGAAAAGCCGCAAAACTGGGGGCGAGATTTCAAGACACTGATATTATAAAAATTGGTGATAAAGTAATATCAAACAACCGCGAAGAACGAATTTACCTACTATTTAATAAACCCCGCGGATATGTTTGTTCAAGAAAAAAACAAGGCGTGAATGAAACAATTTATGCAATTTTACCCAAAGAGTTTCATTCTTTAAAACCTGTTGGTCGGCTTGATAAAGATTCTAGCGGGCTTTTGCTCTTAACAAACGATGGCGATTTTGCATTCCAAATGACACATCCGAAATTTCGAAAGATTAAAGAATACCTCGTAGAATTAGACGAGCCGCTTCAGCCATTACATCAACAAATGATTGCAGATTTTGGAATAAATTTACCCGATGGAAAATCACAGCTTGGACTCGAAAGACTTAATGATTCGCGAAAGAACTGGAAAGTTATTATGAGTGAAGGGCGAAACCGCCAAATCCGCAGAACTTTTTCGGCGGTTGGTTATGAAGTCGTAAAACTACACCGAACCGTTTTCGGAAACTACTCCTTGCCGAAAGATTTAAAATTTGGCGATTTTCAAAAAGTTCAAAAACAATAAGAAAAGACCTCTACTTGAGGCCTTTTTTAAACCTTAGACTCCTAGAGCGTTCATTAATAGTGTCATCGCATAACCAGAGCTTATTTGCACTTCTTGATCAAGCATAATTTCGCAGAAAATATCTAGAATTTTTTCAAAATATTTTTGAAGATCTTTAGGGATTTGGTCTTTTTTACCAAGGCTAGATTTGTGTTGACAAGCGTATGCAATCTTCTCGGTTATTGTCTTTTTATCCTTAAAATCAGAGTATCCAATTTTAGAAGCGTCAACTATCGCAAGCTGATGAATCGCCGTTAAGTTTCTAAACTTACTCGGTTTAACATTCTTAACAAACCGATTCTGAAGATCAAGTATGTCATCAACTTCAAAAAGATTTCGAAAAACTTCAATATCACAATACGGATCATCGCTTAAAAAAGCTTCTTCAATTTTCGAACGCGTCTCTTTAGCGACAGTTTCTCGCGTACCCATTGTTGCAATGTTGAATATTTGACCATCTAAAGGTTTTTGTGTATCTAAAAGTCCTTGCATTTCTGCACCTCCAAAATTTTCTTGGATTTTTATTGTATCATTTTTTAGCTTTTAAAGCAAGTTTTTCAATATTGATTTTTGTTTTGAAAAATTATAGAATAAATAGATATGCTAAAAACCAAAAAAGAACTTCGAAAAATGTTTTTCGATAATTTTCTCGGTACGATTGCTGATAACCTTGTCGAAGCAAACTGGGCACTAGTAATGGCCTGGTATCCAAATGTAGCCTATGCGGAAAAATCGCTCACAATGTTTGCTGTAACAGATACGCTTTGGGTGGTGCTTTCCTGTGCGTATTATGCCGTTCGAACAGCTTTAGTCTCGAATTTGCCTGCTTATATGGTGAATAAAAGTGCAGATAAAGCTTCGAAACCCCTTAAAAATGCGCTTTATTTGGTTTATTTAATTCTAACACCACCAGCACTAATTTCATTTATTTTTGCAGGTGAATTACTAAGTTCGCTTGGCGTTTCACAAGAACTTCTTGCGCTTTACGTGCCATATTGGCGAATTTGCGTAGCGACGATCTTCTTGGCTTGCCCGAGCCAGATGCTGATCACTTCTTATCTTAAAGCTACTTTTCGAACGAGACAAGCGATGCTTCTCGACCACGCAACAACATGGACGATGGCAATCGGATCATTTTTGGCGCTATGGGTTTTTGGCTGGGGTGCAAATGGAATGATGATAGCTTGTTTTTTGGCGAATATTATTCCACTGATTTATTTTTTAATTGCAAAACCTTGTCCAAATTTCTTTAAAAATGGTTTTGAAATTGATATAAAATGGATCAAAAAACTTTGGCTTAACACAAAATGGGAAATTATCCGCAGATTAGCACCACGAATTGCCGCAATTTTTACAACATCTTCGTTATTACACCTTTCACCATCATTCGTTTCAGCCCGATATTGGATTTATACGATTGGTGCTTTTCTTGAAGGTGTAGTTGATGCAAGTGCAAGTCTTGCAAATGTTGACGTTTCTTATAATTCAAAATTAGGCTTAAAAACTCAAATGGAAGTTTATCAAAATAATAAATTTATTTGGCGGTTAGCTTTAAAATTTTTCATTATTCTTACAGTTTCGATTGGGTTTTCGGCGCCAATCTGGGTGAATATTATTTCGAACGATTCAGCAGTAAAAAATGCAATTCTTAATCCAATGATTTTGATTTTATTCGCAATTGAAGTTGGCTCAAAGATTCGCTATTATATTTTGCTCTCGATTACGCGTTCGTATTTGAAAAAATTTAACGGGGTAATGCAGATAATTTACGCTTTATCGAGCAGTATTTTGACGCCCGTCGGAATTTTCATCTTTCTCAAAACTTTCAATCTTGGCTTAACCGGCGTTTTTGCTACAACCGCAATCGTTGGTTTCTTGCAATTCTTTTTATCTGAAATTTATCTTCGAAAACAAAAAATTAAAGTTGGATTTTAATTTTCGAAAGTTTGAATTTTAAACAAAAATATGTTATAATTATTTTACTATGTCTAAAAATCTCCCAAAAGTTGCAATTATTGGTCAAGCGAACGTTGGAAAATCTTCGCTTTTTAACCGAATGATTCGTGCTCAACAAGCCGTTGTTGCACGAGAAGCCGGAACAACGCGCGATAGCGTTCTTGGTAAAGTTAAATATAAAAATCAAGCCTTTTGGCTAATTGATACCGCCGGATTAAAAGATCCTAACGATGAATTTGAAGCGACAATTCAAGAACAAATTCAAGATGCAGTTGACGCCAGTGAATTAATTTTGGTGGTCCTTGATAGCACTAAACCTTTTTCGAATGAAGATCGCTTGATTGCAAAAAAGGCCTTAAAATCTCGAAAGCCTGTAATTTTGGTTCTAAATAAAACCGACCTAAAAGGGAATTTACCAAATGAAGAATTTTTGCGCCTTGGTGTTAAACCGATTATTCGAACTTCTGCCGAACACAATGCTGGCGTTGATGAACTTCTAACCGAAATTGCTGAGAATATCCCAAAAGTTAAAGAAGAAAAACAACCCGAAGATGTGATTCGTGTAGCTTTGGTTGGTCGCCCAAACGCTGGAAAATCTTATCTCTTTAATACAATGGCTGGAAAACAGCAGGCGATTGTAGCGAACGTTGCAGGAACAACGCGTGATACAAACCGCACCACAATTCGTTTTAACGAAAAAACCATCGAAATTATCGACACAGCCGGAATGCGCAAACCCGGAAAACAAGAAGTTGGAATTGAAAAATTCTCAGTACTTCGAACTTTGAATGCAATTGATGAAGCTGATATTTGTTTGCTTTTAATGGACGCAAACGAGCTTAACACACAGCTCGACCAACGAATTGCCGGCTTAATTAACGACGCCGGAAAAGGGATGGTCATCGTGGTTTCGAAATGGGATAGCGTTGAGGGAAAAGATGCTTATACTCGTGATGCTTTGGCGCCACGAATCGCATACTATTTCAAATTTACACCTTGGGCACCACTAATCTTCACGAGTTCGAAAACTGGCCAAAATGTGACTAAAATTTATGATTTAATTCTAAAAGTTCACCGCAACCGTGCAAGACAAGCAAAAACCTCAATCTTGAATCAGCTTTTACAAAAAGCAACCCAAGCTCATCCGCCAGCAGGTTTGAAAAATACGCATCCAAAATTGCGCTATATTTCACAAAGCGATAGCAATCCACCTTGGTTCATTATCCACGGCTCAAACTTAAAATTTGTTCACTGGAGCTATAAACGCTATTTAGAGCGCTTGATTCGCGAGAATTTTGATTATTCCGGAACGCCAATTAAGTTTTCTTTTAGAGACGAAAAACAAATTAAAGAAAACCGCGCAAGAATTTCAGCTGGTAAAAAAGTTATCGATAAAGCTTCGGGTGCACTTAAAAAAGCTGCCGACACGCAAAATAAACGCGAACGCAAACGCGACGAAAAACTTGCTCGAATTCAAAAAAATCAATAAATTTCGCCCCGTGTTGGGGCGATTTTCGAAAGGATAAAAATGAAAATCATACTTTTTCAGGGCAATTTTCCCGAAAAATATAGCGGAACTCGCCACAATGCCGGTTTCGAATTTGCAGACTATTTAGCAAAAAAGTTTAACGCAAAATTTCAAGAAAAGCCAAAATTTAAAGCTTTTATTACTGAAATTTCGCTTTTTAATGAAAAGGTTTTGCTTGTTAAACCAACAACTTTTTATAACGAAACGGGTTTTTCGGCGCGGGCGATTTGCGATTTTTATAAAATTGATTTTCGAAAAGATTTTTTGGCCGTCCACGATGATCTCGATTTGGATTTTGGCGTGGTTCGCGTTCGAAAAAGTGGAAGTTCTGCCGGAAATAACGGTTTGAAATCTTTAATTTCAGTTTTTGGCGAAAGTTTTCCAAGAATCAAAATTGGCATTGCTAATGAATTTTTACCAAGAATTGGCGCAATGAATTTTGTTCTTGCAAAATTTTCAAAAAGTGAAAGCGAAAAACTACCCCGGATTTTTGAAATTTGTGAAGAACTTGTTGAAGAATTTGTGAAAGATTCGCTTCAAAACGACAAGCGCTCAGTTTGAAATAGTTGCCAGAATTTGATATAATTGACTAGATGAAAAAGGCTAAAACTAACGCAAAAAATATCGTAAATCGACGCGCGAGATTTGATTATGAACTCGGCGAAGAACTGGTTGCTGGAATGAGTCTTCGCGGCGTTGAAGTTCGCGCAGTTCGTGATGGTCGCGTTAGTTTAAAGGGCGCTTTCGTAACGCTTCGAAACGGTAGAAAAGGTGAGGAATTATGGCTTAATAACGCCAGTTTTTCACTCAAAAATCAGGGCGAAGGACTTTCAAAAGCCGATACAATTGACACTTCACCTAAAAAATTATTAGCAACTCGTAAACAAATTCAAAATTTTGCCACGCAAAAAAAAGCCGGTTTAACTATCGTGCCCGTTAAAATTTTAGCCGAATCGCGCTTTATTAAAATTGTAATCGCGCTCGGAAAAGGTAAAAAACAATACGACAAGCGCGAAACTCTAAAACGTCGCCAATCTGAACGCGAAAATGCGAGAATGTTAAAGAGGTATTAAATGAAAATTTTTTCTTGGAATGTTAATGGAATCCGTGCAGTCGAAAAAAAAGGTAATTTAGCTGAATTTTTAAGCATAAAAAATCCCGATATCGCGTGTTTTCAAGAAATCAAAATTGATGAAATGCAAATTTCGAAAGAGAATTTTGATGAAAAATATCCAGAATATTTTAAATTTTATTCTCACGCCGAAAGAAAAGGTTACGCCGGAACAGCAATTTGGTCAAAGCAAAAGCCACAAGCGATTTTGCGAAATTTTCCACAACAAATTCTAGATAAATTTAATCTTGCCGACTCTTTTGGTGATTCTTCAACCGAAGGGCGGATTTGTGCCGCCAGATTTACAGATTTTTGGCTAATTACCGTTTATACACCAAACACAAAAAATGATTTGGGCCGATTAAAATTACGCGAAAATTGGGACGCGGCGTTTTTAGCTTTTGTAAAAGGCTTAGAGCTTGGTGAATTTTCTTGCGAAGACTTTTCAAATAATATTGATATTTTCGAAAACGATTCAAACGAAATCTTTTTACCAAAACCCGTGATTTTTTGTGGCGATTTAAACGTTGCTCACGAAGAAATTGACCTTTCGAATCCAAAGTCTAATCGTGGCAAACACGGCTTTACAGATGAAGAGCGCCAAGGATTTTCGAATTTTATTTCAGCGGATCTTGTTGATATTTTTCGAATTCAAAATCCAGAAAAAGCCGAGATTTATACTTGGTGGAGTCATTTCGCAAAATCTCGTGAACGGAACGTTGGCTGGCGGATTGATTATTTTGTAGTTTCGAAAGAGTTAAACTCGCAAAACAATCGTGCCGAAATTCATAATGAAATTCTTGGTAGTGATCACTGTCCAATCTCTTTGGAGCTAAATAATGCTTGATTTTTGGTACGCTCAATCTTCAAAACTACTTTTTCCAGAAATCGAATGGAGTAAGCCCGAACAACGGGCGCACGCCGGCAAACTTTTGATTATCGGGGGCGGGGCAGGGAGTTTTCATGGTCTAGTAAATGCGCATAAAACAGCCCTTCAAACTGGAGTAGGGGAGGTTCGAGTGCTTCTACCTGACAGTTTAAAAAAAGATATAAAAATTGATTCCCACGAACTTATTTTTGCAAAAAGCAATCAATCTGGCGGTTTTTCAAACCAAGCATGGGAAGACTTCAAAGCAGGTGAAAAATGGGCTGATTCAATTCTATTTATTGGCGACACTAATAAAAATTCTGAAACAGCCATCCTATTTGAAAAATTCATTCTCGAAAGCGAAAAACCAATTTTCATCACTCGCGACGCAGTTGATATTCTTTTAGATTCTTTTAGTGAAATTCTATTTAAAGAAAATATTAGCATCCTAGCTAGTTTTGCGCAACTTCAAAAAATTTTTTCGAAAATTTTCTACCCAAAAGTTTTAACCTTTTCAATGAATCTTTCAAACATTGTTGAGGTTTTGCATAAATTTACATTATCTTACCCTGTAGAAATTTTAACTTTAAATAACGAAAACTTTATCATCTCCGAAAACGGTGAAGTTTTTTCAACACCTTTAAATTCAAATTTAAATATCGGTAAGCTTTCTCCAATAAAAATTTGGTCAGGAGAAGTCCCCACAAAAATTACGACTTGGCAAATCTGGAATAAACACCAACGTTCAAAAGCTGCAATTACAGCAGTTTCATCTTGATTTTTAAAAGCATAAGCGGTATAATGGTTTAAAATCAGGAGGGCAAATGATCGAAATCAACAAAAGTCACCCAAAAGAGGTGAATAATATTGTTAAAAACGAAACTTTAACTAAAAAAGTTGATTTTAGTCATTCTCAAAAAAATAAAGAGCCTTTCTCGAAACTATCAAGAAAAAAGAAAATCATCATTGCAATTATTGTTGTTTTAGTTTTGCTAGTTATTTCGGTTGGCGTCTATTTTTTGTTAGCAAAGAACCAGCCAAAACCAGCCAAAACAGTTACAAAAATCCAAAAAACAGAAGTTAAAAAGCCAGCCGTGCCGGAAAAATTTTATTCAAGACTATCGGGAGTAGAAGTCGCAAGCAAAGAACTCGAAACCGCACCAGTTTTTGGCGTAATGATCGAAAATTCAATTCCTGCACGCCCTCAATCTGGGTTAAATCAAGCAGAAGTTGTTTTTGAGGCTATAGCAGAGGGCGGAATAACCCGATTTTTGGCTTTATACCAACAAAACAAACCTGAATTAATTGGACCAGTTCGAAGCGTCCGTGGATATTATATAGATTGGGCTTCTGGGTTTGACGCTTCAATTGCTCACGTTGGCGGATCCGGTGATGCGCTTGCACGAATTCGTGACGGTAAACACAAAGATATGGATGAATTTTTTAACACCCGAACTTTTTGGCGTTCAAGAAATCGTTACGCACCCCATAATGTCTACACTAATTCGGCGAATTTAATTGCATTAGCAAATTCAAAAGGTTGGAATTCTTCAAATTTTGAAGGATTTTCTCGAAAAAATGATTCGTTAGCTTCAGCCAAAAATGCTTCTCAGATTCAAGTGAACATATCTGGTTTTTCTTATAATTCAACTTATATCCATAGGGATGATTGTAATTGTTATTTACGTAGTCAAGCTGGCGTTGCGCACACAGATTTATCTGGTGGTCAAATTTCCCCAAAATCTATAGTTATTTTAAAAATGAACAATGGTTTAGCTAGCGATAGATATCACAGTACTTATGAGAATTTAGGATCAGGAAGCGGGTTAGTTTTTCAAGATGGCTTAGCTACTGAAATAATTTGGTCTAAAGCAAATGAAAATTCTCCCTTAACACTTAAAAATAAAGACGGAACACCCGTCAAACTGAACCGTGGTCAAACCTGGATTGTTGCCGTTGGTAATACTACCGGGTCTGTAACTTTGCAATAATTTTATATTTTAAAATCATCTTTGTGTTTTTTGATTATTTTATTCCTTTTTAAAATATAATACGGAATTTGTAAAAGAATAAAAATAATCCACATTAACGAAAGGTTACTTTTTTGAGAATGGTAAATAATAGACATAATAACAAAGAATAGCGTCAGCCACAAAACATTTTTTCGCATTTTAGCAATTTCTTGCTGTATGCTATACTTAGATCGTTGCTTCAAAATACTTCGTGTCTCAATAGCTAGAGCTTCTTTCTGTATATTTTCACTATACGCATCTGAAGCCTTTTTTTGAATATCTTTCGAGGCAAAATTTTTATTTTCTTCAATTTTTATATTATTATTTAAGGGCTTTATTATTTTTTCATTCATAATGTCATTATAGCATAACACCATTCAATTAAAAAGCTCCGGGGTGAGTAGGGGAGTAGTCTATTTTTACTTCACGGTCAACAGTCTCTTACTAATATCCAGCAAAATAAGATCAAATCTAGACACAAAATACCCCTCTTCGGTTTGATGATATGATTTAAGCGTTTCTAAAAAAACTAATTACTTTAAATATTTTTGTTCGCTTTTTGTTTGCTAGTTTGGGCTAACGGTTTAAATTTCACATAAGCTGTTAGTCCTCATTTAGGATATTGTCTAGTTTTTCAGATTGAGAGATTGATTTAACAGCGTCAAGAAGACCAAATTTATCTTTTTTATCAACAAAATAATCAATTTCTAAACCATTTTTAAAACGTAAAGTTAGGATAGTGAAATAATTTCCAGATTTTTCAGATTTTTGTGTACGAAGTGCAACACGGGCAACTGTTGAAATGATATTATCTTGATTTAATAATTTTTCTTGCATAATTGATTTTTCTCCTTAAAAAATTATGTTTTCGTATTTACGAAAACATATTAGCATACTCAAAAAAGAAAAACAAGATGTGTCGCACAATATATCTTTTTTGTACATTTGTCAAGTTTATGTTAAAATATATACTTTTTAAAAGTGTTAGATATAAATATTATACCATAAAATTACATAAAAAATGTTGTTTATTTTACACCATTTTTTATATTTTCTAATATCATTTGCTTTAATTTTTCATTATCAATTTTGACTGAGCCCACACGCAAAAGAGGGAAGTTTGCTTTTTTAAAAATATCATTTACAATTAAATCACGCTTGATTCTGTCTTTTTCGTTATGTGTGGAGTCATCAAGTTCAATCGCTAATAGAGTTTTAAAATTTCTTGAATCGACTAAAACAAAATCTACTGAAAGTCTGTTAATAAATCTAAATGCTAGTTTAAAATTTTGACCTTTTACATTGTGAAAAAATAAACTTGATAGGTGAATTTGTGGAAAAATTAAAATTGAATCACCGCAAATTAATTTTAATTTTTTATAAAATTCTTGTTCACGTTCGGTCATTATAACATATTTTCGATTATATCTATATACTGTTGAAATTTTTTGATTTCCAGAATCTGAAACAATAGCTTTAATTATAATTACAAGAATTATAGGAATAGCAAGAAAGTATAATAAAATATCCATATTTTAAATTATACAGGAATAAACCTATTTCAACAAGTTGAAATAGGGAGTGATCACTTGATAAATCAAGATGATAACTTTTAAATTTTTATGTGCAATTTTTCACGTTTGAAGTGATTTTCGAGTTTGTTTACGTATTTTGAAAAGGTGAAATATGAACAATTTAAAGGGATTGTGTAAATATCGTGGTAATCGTGTTTTGCGGTTAGGAATTGTTCAGGTATTTTTTGAAATTCACTTATGAAATTTTCTATTATTTCAGGTTGTTTTAGGTTTCGACTTGACCAGTAGCGTTTAGCGTTTTTATCTGTTATAAGCTCTTTTGTGATATATTTTTTAATATAATTAGACATTTTAGTTTTATCACGAATAGGAGCTATTTCTGATCGCCCTAAAGTATATCTTGTGATGAATTTACGGTTTTTATCTTTCTTTTTGCTTTTAAGTTCAGATACTGTTATATAATTATTTTTTCGTGTGTAAAAATTTTCGGTTTCATTTTTGTAATTTTCTAATAGGGCGTGGAAGTGCCAAGCGCCGTTCTTGTGTCGTTCGGGGACTATTAAATATTTGAATTTGTGGCCATGATGTCTAAAGTGGTTTAATTGTTCGGTTTTTAGCCAATTTTTAAGCAGGGAAGACATTTTTTTAAAATCGTGGCGGTTGTTTTCGTTTTTAACTTTTGGATTTTTAGGATCAAATGTGAAAGTAGCAAAATGTGTGAAATTATTACATAGTACATAATCGCTAATTTTAGTTTTAGTGCGGTTGATTGATTTTTGTAAATAGTCTTGCTCTTCGGCGTTTTCTTCGTTCGTGAGAATAGCGGAAACACCACGATCTGAAAAGTTAGTAAATACAATAGGGCGGTGATACTTAATAATTTTTATAGTATCGGGATAAATTTTAGCATAGCTTGAAATCTCTTTAAACTTAATCTCTTTATTATTTTCAAACATTGACTTTAAAAGCCTTGAAGTTTGATTTTTTAATGCTTGCATACTTTCTCCTTAAATTAGCGTTTTGTGTGTTAAGTGTGGCTCTTGACAAGGGTTGCCCCAAGGGGCAACGCCCCGCCACAATTAAGCAATTTGTTCACGTTCGATTTTAAAATAGTGTTTTATCTCAAAATCAGGGCAGTATTGATAGACAGATAGGTGAGTATCTCCACAATATGAATTTGTTTGTATTTTCATAGCTTTTTGTAATTTATCGAGAAGTTCAAAGCGTTGTTTAATGACTAAAAGGGCAGTTTTCGCATCTTTTTTAGTCTTATAATGTGCAATAGGGGTGCGGTTGTGATATAACGTATATTGAAATTTACGTGTAATTTTTAGTTCGTATAACATAATTTCTCCTTTAAATAATGGTTATTATCGAGGCTTTCGTGCGCGCGTCATCGACTTGCGGACGCACGAAAGCCTTTCTTTTTTTTTCTGCTCTAAATTGATTACCTGAAAATCTTCAAATTCTGCCTTTCCTGACACTACTTTTTGTAAGGTATCGTACATATTTCTTAACTTTTCAGAATGAAAGAAAAAGCCCGTTTTTACTGAATGACCAATTAAAGCACCGCTATAATCTGTTGTTAGTTTGTGTGCATCATAAACTTTGTTTACGGTGAATATATTTCCGTAAGTGGAACACATAACTAAATAATTCGCTTGCTCTCTAAATGGTTTGGCCATACGTAAGAATAGCTGAGAAGTACCTATAATAGCTTTACGTTGCTTGCGTTGTTGTGAAATTTCGGTAAAAATATAGGGCGGTATATCTTTAGACTCCAAAGCATTAAAATACGTATGTATTTCATCTATTAAGTAGATAACGCCGTATTTATCGTTATTGATTTCAACTAATAAACGATGTAGATCATCATGATTTCTAAAAGTTATAATTTTGTTCGGTAAATCACTGTTAAACTCCAAATTCGTAACTAAAATTGATTTAGGGTAGCGAACCATAAGATTATAAACGTGTTTTACGGCTGAAAGCGTTTTGCCTGAGCCTTGCCAACCGCAATAGACAGTTAGACCACTAGCACGAAATAGCTCTTTATCTTTTGAATCTATATAGTTTTGTTTGATTGAATCGATATGCGGTTTTGTTTCTTTTTTAATAAATGATAAGTAAGACATTTCACTCCTTTATTTGTTTTTTACGCTTAAAGCGGGAAGTTTGTAAATCACCCACCATATAAACGAAATTGCTAATTCAACGGGCAACAATACAGCTGTAAATGTAAACATAAAGACCATCAATTCTCTTGAACCTAACAAATAAGCTAACATCTCTAAAGGCCATTGAATAAACGCGACAACTGGGCGCAATGATGGTAAAGCGCTTATAAGGGGGGCTATCGCCGAATCGACAGTTTTAACCAACGCCGAAAGTGGAAATAGCGCAACTTGTATTAATTTCATCAATAATATAACTATCATATTTTTACTCTTCTTTCTTCTTCCATCTGTCCCATATGAACGCTGAACCCATAAGAATAGGTACAAATTCAAATAATCTGTAAGCTGACCACCAAACAAACGCGAATATCAACAACGTGCGCGCTATTGTTATATAAATAGGTGGCACTTTACAAATAGATAAGCTCATGCGCCACGCTTTACCGTGCATCTTTTCCATGATGGTATTTGTTCCCTTATCATAGATGTTCTCATTTAAATAATCACTAGCACTGTCCCAATATTGATTATTACAATTTAAATCATAACGAAAACCTGATTTTTCAAGTGGTAAAAATGTAGCATTTAAGATGGAGGTTATCTTGTCGAAATTAAACATAGATTTTAAATTAGACATTTCAGTGTCTATCTGACCTTCAGCGGGGACAAACAAAGTAGTAACAGCGTTAATTAAACCATCAAATATTGATTTTATACCATCTAGAATAAGTTTTGGCAAATCAATGATAGCTTTAAGCATATTTCCAATAGATTGGATCATAGGCGCGAAAAAGTCGCTGATTCCTTTTATAATATTGTCTGTTATACCCAAAACGACCTTTTGAGTTCGCGTAATCGAATCAATCATGGGCTGAAAGAAGTCTCTAATAAAATCACGAATGCCAGCGAAGAAATCGCCAAATCCACCACCGCTATTATTTCCGCTGTTACTATTTGAACTATCGGTTTTTCCACCTATCGGCTCGACTAAAAAACCACCTTCATTTAAATTCCAGCTATTTTCTTTCAGCGCTGTACCACCCAAAAGGGTAAGCCCGTTTTTAAAATCTTGATCTGTATAACTTGCTATTTCAAAAGGTTTGCTGAAATTATATACTTTATTAACATATGGTGGGTCAGACTCTTGTGTTTCGCGACTATAATCAGTTTGTGTATAACCAGATGCTTTCAACTTAATTTTAAAACTTCCCGCTTCTTGTACCATATACAGGCCGCAACCATCAATAGTTGTATAATTATTGTAAGGATCTTCACAAATAAAAGAAATAAGTTTTATTTTTTCTGAATATTTATCGGGCGCATAAAAATAATAATGTAAATTTATAGGTGTATCTTGCTCTATATATACTTGCCGATAATAAGCTCTCTTAAAATCTCTGTCTTGCGCGGGTGATATTTTATAACTTTCAACGGCGAACGCGTTTTTGCTTAGAATCCCAAATAAACCACAGCATAATGCAAAGCCAAATAATAAAAAGTAAATTTTCCATTTGTTCATACTCTACCTTTTAGGGCGAACTTTCATGTTTTTAATAAAATATAATGCTAGAATCGTAAGCATTATGATAATGAGCCAAGTTATATCATCGAATTTTACAAATTTATTATGCAAAGGGGTGTAATAATATATATCTTGCATATTTTCTCCTATAGTCTATCTCTAAATAGCACGTTCATTATCATTGAATATAAAAGGTGAATTCCTGCCAATACTCCAATGATAGGTAATAGAAAAACAAAACCTTTAGAAAATAGGTCTAAAATTATACCGATAACTTCATTTGATGATACGTTTTGAACCATTATTTTTACCTTTAATTAAATAAGCTTAAGTTTAAAATATAAAAAAGTGATTATAAAAAACTATTTTTTCGATGTTTTTATACTAGATGTGGATTTGTAAAAAATAAAAATGAACCTAATAAAGTACTAATCACTTTTATTTCAATTTAAGTTATAATTTAAGCTAATTTAATTGTTAAATTTATATTATAGATGAGTAGTTTTAAATCATACTCAGGATTGGGAGAAAGCAGGGGATTAAACCCGACCGCTTTTACCGCGGTTGATAACCTTTCGCACGATAGTAATACCTACCATACCTACAAGAATAGGCGCAACGAAAGTCAAACCGTTTGAGAATGCGCTCTCAATTCCAGTGATAATTTGAGTGTTCAAATTTTCAGGGAAGTTGATTGCTCCTAGTTGCTCAAGCATTTTAACTCCTTTTTTACGTTGATATTATTTTTTTGTTCGCTTTTTGTTTGCGATTTTGGGCTAACGGTTTAAATTTCACATAAGCTGTTAGTCCTCGTTTAGGATATTGTCTAGTTTTTCAGATTGCGAAATTCGAGAAATAGCATCTTTAAGACCAAATTTATCTTTAGGATCTACAAAATAACGGATTTCAAGACCATTTTTAAAATGCAAAGTTATAGTAGTATAGACATTGCCAGTTTTTGGCGATTCTTGAGTTTTAATAGACAAACGGGAAAGTGCTGAAATAATATTATCTTCGTTTAGTAAATTTTCTTTATTCATGTAATTTTTCCTTAATTAAATTTAAAATTATTTTATATTACATGATCATTTTATCAAATAAAGAAATTATGTCAAGTGTCGCACAATATATCTTTTACGACAAATACTTAGGTACTATAAGATAACTAAGTATTCATCATACATCATAACACTTAATCCATATTTGTATTTATGTATTTATATATTTACATAATCTTCAAATTATTATTTTACATTCTTATATCTCTACAGACAATGTATTACTTTTAATAATTTAATAGATTAATATACCTTTTTTCTTAACGTAAGATTTTTATCTGTGATTTTCGTTACCAAATCTCCAGCATTAAAATTTCAAAAAATAAAAAAGAGAATTAATACATGTATCTTTTTTTATTATATGGGATAAATTGCTTATTGCCGTGGTTTAATATCTTTATTGATATTTTATAAAACTTTAGATTATTTACCGATAAAATATCATTTTTATAGCTTATTAAATTATTGTTTTAACCCCCTGCTTTGCTATTATTTGACAAATTTGACTTTTTATTATTTTATATAATAATATAGTTTTTTATAGACTTCTCTTTTATTTATATTCTAACTAATCAAATAGAACAAAAAGCGAACAAAATATATATTCCCCTTTTTTAATCTTTTCGAAAAATATCTATTTATAATATCCTTTTCCTTCAATTCTTAAATCTACATAACTAGGTGAAACCTTATGCGTCGCAAAATAATTGATCGCTGTTTTAAAGTTAGCCATTTGCCCCTCGGCCGACTCAGATGTAGACATTTTAGCATAATATTTCACACCATTCACAGATACCTCGACCTGCCTTAAGCTAGCGGGAGGAATACGAATTTTAGTAATCTCTAAACCGTTATTATTAGCTGCAGCAACTAGCTTTCCAACAAAACTAAAGAAACTACCACTTGCAACATTTTTACCGTTTGATGCTGTCAAACCACTATCATCGACAATTGCTAATGCAGGCTTATCAAAAAGGGTCGTAGAAAAAGAAGCACCTTCAGAATCAACAAATAATTCCTTCCCTTCAGCATTCCATGAAGCAACTGGTTTTCGAAAACTTAATTCAAAATTATAAGAAGTAATACCATTCAAGTTTATATTAGAAATATCCAGGATTTCAGGATTATCATTCTGAACCTTCGAAATTAATGCTTTTTTATTTAGATTTGGCATAAATCTCTCGCTAGGGTTTGCCGAAAAATATTCTTCTATCGAGGTTTTGTATTTTTCTAAATTATTGTTTGAAATACTCTTAGCGGTAACTGAAACCCTAGATACAAACTGGAGTAAAAATACAACCATTAAAATTGAAACAGCTGTAATACTTATAAAAAATACACTTAGTTTTCGTCGGCGCACAATTAATTTATGCTCTTGTGTTCTTTCAGATTTATTCCATTCCCTGTTAGAAATAGTTACACCGCGGCGAAAAACACCCTTCTCTTCGGAGTGCTTTTTTAGAATTTGCTCGCGTTTTTCTCGACGCGTTAAGTTTTCCGCTTCTTTCATCTCTTTAAATTATACCATAAGCTTGATGTTTTTTACATATCTATTGATTCAAAAATTAATTTCGCAACATCTTTTGCCGCATTCGGTTTAGCAAAATTACCAAATTCTTCACCCAATTTATTCATCCTGTTTGGATCATCTAATATTCGAATAATTTTATTTGAAAGAATTTCAGGATTTTCTTCTATTAGATCGTCTGAAACAACTTCAACCGCACCAGACTTTTCATACACCTGAGCATTTTTTAGCTGATGACCACCAGTCAATCTTGCATTAGGAACTAAAATTGTAGGTTTATGTAATGATGCAAGCTCAAGATTAGACGTTGCCCCGGCTCTAGCAACGACTAAATCCGCAGCAGCTAGAAATTTCCACATATCTTTTGAGACAAAACTTAGAAGATGAAAATCCTCAGGAAATCCTTCAATTTCTTTTTGAAGCTCTTCAAATTGAGCAACGCCCGATATTAAAATAATTTGAGCTTTTCTTGAAAGCTTAGTGCCTTCATAAACCACAGCATTATTTAATCGAGCAGCACCAAGACCGCCGCCCGTTACTAAAACTAGTGGCTTTTCACTTAAAAATCCAAGCTCTTTTTTAAACTGTTGTCGTTCACTTTTACTATACTTCTTAAATTTATCTAGAACCGGAATACCCACATATTCAGTTTTCTCAATAGGATAATTATAGAACTCCAATGGTGCACCTGTTGCAATTTTTTTAGCAAATCTTGAAATTATGCGATTTGCCAAACCAGGGTGCGCATCAGAATCATGAATAACAATTGGAATTCTCAGCGCCCACGCCGCCAATCCGGCTGGAACACAAACAAACCCACCTTTACAAAAAATAACATCTGGACGGTTAACGACTAATTTTGTAAAAGCCTGAAAAATACCTGCAATATTCTTAAAGATATCAATAAAATTACCAAATACAACACTCGGAACCGTTAAATGTTGCCAAAAACTTAGATGATTATATCTACGAAATTTACCACTTGAAATTTTCGAAACACTAACTTGCTCACCAAAAGACTGCTGCATAATTTTTGTAGCTTGTGGTGCAAATTTTTTATCGCACCAAAAATACAACTCAGTATCAGGTTTTTTCTTTAATATCTCTTTAAAAACTGCTACTACGGGCACCACGTGACCGCCCGACCCGCCGCCGATTGCTAGTATTTTCATAGCTTTCCTCCTTAAAATCTTCAACTTGCTTAAACGATGTGTAATTTGAAATATTGAAAACGATTCCGAGAACGCCCAAGATCACAACCAGACTTGTTCCTCCGTAAGAAATTAATGGAATTGTGATTCCTTTTAGTGGGAAAAGTCCAACCATCGCCGCCACATTAATTACTGTTTGTGAAGTTATCCACCCAGTAACCCCAGCGACAAAAAGTCTACTTGCAGGGTTTTCCATTCTTGAAATAACTTTAAGAAGTTGATATATTAGCCCAAAATAAATTGCTAATATTCCAAACAGCCCTACAAAACCAAACATCTCACCCATCACCGCAAAAATTGAGTCATTAATGGTTTCAGGTAAATATCCTGCAGACTGAACTGAATTTCCAATTCCTAAGCCTAAAATTCCACCTGAACCAATTGCAAGCTTAGCATTACAGATATGATATTGATCTTTTCCACTTTCCGTTAAGATATTACTGCAATCGCCTTTCGAAAATGTTAAAATACGCGAAATTCGGTGTGGTTCAAAAACAATCAATAAAACAACTCCAGCTAGAATCACCAAACCCACGGGAACAAGCTTATCTGACTTCATGCCAGCAACAACAAACTGAAAAGCTATCGCAATAATAATCGTAGTCGCTGTCCCAAGATCCTTTTGAAAACCAGCTACAACCAACAACACTGCAATGATAATAACACCTGCAGGCAAAATAGTTTCCTTATAACTATTGATTTTACCCTTAGAAGCCTGTGCACCAAGAAATGTTGAAAGTAACAATATTGCACCGATTTTCAAAAATTCAGCCTGCTGGAAGCTAAACCCAGAAAAACCAAACCAACGACAAGCACCATTTTCACAAATTACTGGTGGTAAGTTGAACATTGCTAATCCCGCAAGAACAACGCACAAAATTAAAGAAAATACAAAAATCTGCGAAGATCTCGAAAAAATCCAGTTTAACGGGATTGCTTTCATTCCAAAAAAGAATAAAAGCCCGATAACAATATACGTAAGATGTCGCCAGAAAAAGTAGTAGTCATCATAATTTGTGCCCTTGGCAATATTGAGAGAGTTCGCTCTTTGCGGGCTCAATGAAAACATCACGACGAGTCCAATCAAAAGCAACAAACCAATAAATAGGAATAATATATAGTTTGCTCGGTGTTTTCGAATCTTCTCGAAACCTTCAAGGTTTAAGCGTTTTTTATTATCAGCCTTAACACTTTCACGAATTCGAACACAAGGGTTTATAATGAAAATTATAATTGACGACCTTACTAAAAACCAAATTCTTTCCAGCAAGCTACCAAACTGACCCTTTAAAAAATCCTGAATAACAGCCATAAAGCTATCATTCTTCAAATCACCATCAAAGAAACTATTTTTCTGAATAGTTCTTTTTTGACTACTTAGGTTGTTTCGGCGCGGCGAATCCGAAACTGCCAGACGTCCAGGATTACGCCTAGCACTATCGCGCACAGGTTGTCTTCTTCGAGTTTCCATTACAGGATTTTATGCTCTGCCAGCGCCAAAATTATGCCAACGAATGCTGTAACCATTCCAATAATCCAAAATCGCATTGTAATTTTAGTCTCTTCCCAGCCTGTTGCTTCAAGATGGTGATGTATTGGTGCTGAAATAAACACTTTCCGCTTAAAAACTTTTTTCGAAAAAATCTGAATAGCACTCGAGCCAGCTTCAATCACAAAAATTAATCCAATTACAGGCAAAAGAAGAAGTGAGTTAGTTAGCATTGCTACGACGCCAAGAGACGTCCCCCAAGCGAAAGAACCAACATCACCCATAAAGAAACGAGCTGGATATACATTAAACCATAGATACGCAAGAAGCGCCCCAAGGACAGTGAAGCAGAAGGCTGCTAGATTATGTTGATTTTGCACGAGAGCGATGATTCCAAAAGCACCAAAGGCTGCGCTTAACAATCCGCCAGCTAGACCATCAAGACCATCAGAAATATTTACCGCATTACTTGTCGCTACGATGGCAAAAATAAACAACGGAACCATCCAGTAACCAATTTCAAAGTTACCAATGAATGGAATCATGACAGTTGTAAAATGAAGCTTAAATGCGAAAAACCATGCCAAAAAACCAGAAAGTGCAATAATCATCGCAAATTTCACAGGAGCACGAAGCCCGGCATCTTTACGATTTGAACCCCATACATTCAGAATATCATCAATCAAACCAATAGCCGCACCACCAGCAAGACCAGCCAATGGCAACCAAGTCTGTTCGCGCTTCAAATTCAATAGAACTGTAAGTACGACAACCGCAATAACGCCAATAACTCCAGCCATTGTTGGAATATGTCTTGCGATCTTTTTAGCGTGAAGCTTATTCACCACAGTTAGAGCTTCACCCGTAACGGAAGCTGTTTTTTGCTTCTTCCAAAACTCATATTTGTATGCAAAAAATGTATATAACGGTGTTAACCCCATCGCAAGAATAAATCCAGCGAGGCTAAACAATGCCGAAACTATTAAGTGATTTGTGATGTTTAACATATTCCCTCTTTTCTAATTCGTTGGTTTAACTTCTAAATAATTCAATAGCCAGTTTGAAATTTCCGTAAAAATTGGTGCGGCATCTTTAGAACCCTGTAAGTTTTGATTTTCACCCCAAACAGCTACCATTATAACATATTCCGCCTGATCTCCGCCACCAAATCCAACATAACTACCAATTGTTTGATAATCGACATATCTTCCGCCAACAATTGTTTGGCTAGTTCCGGTTTTTCCACCAATTTGGTAACCAGCTGGATCTTTTGCGCCACCAACTTTTCGAACGCCTTCAAGAATTTGTTTCATTTGCTGACTAGTTTCTTTAGAAATAACGCCCTCACGACTAATCTCTGGCGATTTTTTCGAAAGATTACCATCTTCATCAACAGTTCCAGCTACTATGCTTGGTTTGTATAATGTTCCACCATTAACAAGTGATGAAAAAGCTGTTGCGGTTTGTAGCATTGTTGTAGCCATACCCTGACCGAAAATCATATTTGAATATCGAACCGCATTTCCTTCTGCGTCTTTTGGTGAAACTAACGAGCCCTTGCTTTCGAGAACCTCGATTCCTGTTTCGCGACCAAACCCAAACCTATTGTGGAAATAATCATAAATTTTATTTCGAGCAGTATCGTTCAGCGATCCACCACCAAGCAATTTTCCAATAGTCACCATTCCGGTATTCAACGAATAGTTCATTGCTGTTTGAAGTGTAATTGAACCCGTATGACCAAGCGCAGCATTATTAATTGTAATATCTTCAATCTTTATCGAGTCAGTATTGTAATAACGAGTATTTGCATTCGCAACACCTTCATTAATACCTGTTGCCATCGTAAATGATTTAATTACCGAACCATTTTCATAAGCCATTGTTGTTGTATTGTTATTGTAAACTGAGCCGTTTTCAACCTTAGCATAAGCCGCTGGATCATATGTTGGATAATTTGCCATTGCCATCATTTTGCCAGTTTTTGGATCCATAACCAAAACTGCACCGTGCTTCATTTTTTTGGCTTCCATTTGTGCTTTTAGCACCTTTTCAACTTTTGCTTGAATATTTCGATCTATTGAAAGCGCAATATTTTTTCCATTCACAGCTGGTTTTTCGATATTTTCGCTTCCGACTTCAATCGTTTGGTTGAACGCATCTGTCGTAATTTTTTTGTAGCCATCAGTTCCGGTTAATTCTTTATTCATTGCCTGTTCGATACCATAGTTTCCACCGTTATCATTCACAAAACCTAGAATCTGCGCACCTAAATTACCTTCCGGATAAACCCTTCTCGCTTCAGCTGTAAACCCAATTCCGTGGAACTTTTTTTCACGAATTGCATTAGCCTGTTTTAATGAAAGTTTCGTTCCAACAACTTGATATCTTGTATCTGTTTTTTCGAAAAGTTTCTCGAAATCATTTTTTAGATTTCCGCCAGCAACTTTTCTAAATTCTGAAATAATTTCACTTTTCTTTACTTTTTTTGCATTAGCAATTTCTTGCGGATCGATCCAGAGAGTGTAGACAGTCTCATTCAAAACCATTTTTGTAAGCTTTTTGCCATCCATAGCATAAATTAAACCTCTTTGAGATTTAATTTCAAATTGCTTCCTCTGACCCTTGTCTGCGCGCGCACGATAATCTGCGCCCTCAATAACTTGCAAGAAAAAAAGTCGCATAACGATTATCGCAAAAATACTCAAAATTGAGACCGCTAGATAACCAGTTCGACTTTTACTTTTAAAACCTAAAATCATATATTTATATTGTATCACAGTTTTGTGATTTTTTTCGAAAAAGCTTAAACTTATTCTTATTTTGCGTAAGAAACTGACGCCGGAGTTGTCATTTTCTTTGCAACTTCGCTATTTTCAATATTCGAAAGCGCCGTAAGTCGCGCGTTCTCAACTTCTAAATCAGCCTTTTTTGTCTCTAAATCTGAAATCTTTGAATCAATTTGTTGAATTTCATTTCCATAAAGCGCTGGTTTTGAAGAATTCATTAGGAAGATAATTCCAAGTACCGCAATCAAAATACCAAGCATCAAAAATTGCGTTACCGCACCAAGTTTTGCTGTAGGTTGAAAAATAGCGATATTGTTATTTCTTCCATATGATCGCGACGAAGCCTGTGTTTGACGACGGCGACTAACATAATTTGTGTTTGTCTTATACATTGATTTTTTGTTGCGTTTAAATTTAATATTATTTTAATTTTGTTCAATAAAATAAAGCACCAAACCAGTCATTGGCTGGTGCTTTAAAGTTTAATTTTTTGTTTCAAATTTTTGTTTTTGTTTTTCGAAAGCTTTAAATACTATCGAAAATTAACTTTTACGCGAGCTTGTTCGTTAGCGTAGCTTACTTTGATTGTTTTTGGCATCTCGCCTCCTTTTGTTTTTTTATTTTCTAATGCTTACTCGCAATTTTGCACTACGAGCTCGCGGATTGTTAGCGTCTTCTTTCGCGCCATCAAGCGGTTTTTTAGTAATAATTTGAAATTTCGATTCCAAACCTTTTTTCGAATCTTCTTTAAAATAATTCTTCACGAGCTTATCCTCGAGGCTATGAAAAGTAATAATTCCAACTCTTCCGCCATGATTTAAAAGTTTTGGAAGCAATCCTAAAACTTCTTCAACCTGTTGAAGTTCGTTATTTACTGCGATTCGAATCGCCTGAAAAGTGCGCGTTGCGGGATGTGTTTTTTGCCATCCGCCTTTATGCACGCTTAAAATTAAATCAGCTAATTGTGTTGTGGTCTCAATTCTCTGCCTTTTTCGAACTTCTATTATTTTCGAAACAATTCTTTCAGCAAACCCGCGTTTCTCTTCGCCAAATTCAATTAAAATTTGCATTAACTCACTCTTATTTGCGAAATTAACAATATCCGCTGCCGTTTTTTCTTGGGCAGGATTCATTCGCATGTCAAGTGGTCCATCTTTTCGAAAAGAAAATCCCCTTTCGGCAATATCTAACTGAGGTGAAGAAACACCCAAATCCGCCAAAATTATATCGAATTTTCGACCTTCTTTCACTAATTCCCTTGCCGCAGAAAGAAAATCCATATGCAAAAGCTCTACGCCTTCATTTTTAAACCGTTGAAGCGTGCGAATTGCATTTTCATCCCTATCTACCAAAACTGAGTCTTCAAAATTTTTAGTAATATTTAAAAACTCGCCAGCGTGTCCGCCATATCCTGCCGTAAAATCGAGATAACTTTCCCCTTTTTTTGGCTGGATTTGTGCTAAGCTAGCCTGCAATAGAACTGGTATGTGAACTGATTTTTCTGTGTAATTCATAATTTAAAGCCACCTATCTGATGATTAAACTTTTTGTTTTTGTTTATTTTTTGTTTTAAGATTCATTATAAGTTTAGCCTTTTGCTTGGCGTATAGCCAACCATATTGCTGTTTGAGAGACTTATATATGAGGTGGAGTTTTATTTTGGGAGGTTTTAGAATGTGCTCCAGCTATTATTTTAACCTGGTTACTGGTATTTGTCCAGTTGTTTAATCACCAGGTAGTTGACCTTAAACTAAAAAATTACATCTATTTTTAACGTGCTTTTGTTTTTGTTTAGTGGGTTTTTCTGTTGGTTTCTGTCGTTTCCACTGATTCAAGTTTACCGCGAATTTATTTTTTTCGCAAGACCTATTTTTGACAAACACGCAAATATAGAAATAATTTTTTATATATTTTTCCACAACTTTGTGGAAAAGCAAGGCTAATAACAGATATTCCCTGTTTTTCCACAAAGCTTACGTTTAGTTGTTGAAAACCAGACTATCGTGGCAACAAAGCGCTAATTAATGCTGCGTCATACTTACTTGTAGACATAAGAATCAAGTAAGTTACAAAAATAACGAGATTAATTGCGAGTGAAAGAACCAAAACGGCACTTCGAAAGTCTTGAGTGACCTGATCTACAACTACTGTTCCATCTTCAGCAATCATAATTCCATTATTTGTTAATAAAGTTTTAGCTTTTTTAATTTCATTATCTTTTTTTGAAACTTTTTTAGTTGAAGTCTCTTTAATAATTTTAGTTTCTGTTTGTTTTTTTGTCATTTTATTCCTTTTTATTTTATTTGACTTATTTAATCTTAATTGTTTTGTATGTTTATATAATAGCATAAGTTTTTTAAAAAGTCAATAGTTTTGTTTTACAATATTCTAAAACATTTCGTTTTTCCTTGCCAAAACTTTGTTCGCTTGACTTTCTATTGTTTTATTTTATTTATTTTTTTGACATTATCTGTTTTTATTGTGTTTATAATAAACCTGCTTTACGCCTCTTTTGTAGTAGCTAATGCCATAGAATTAACCGCCTTGCGTAAAAAGATAAAACTAAAATAAACTTGGGCACAATATTAAATAATCCCTGTTTGAAATCCGCCCCTTCAATCAGACCTTTCTCCTTTATTTCTTACAAGCAAAATAAAAAAAGACAACCTCACTTGGTCGTCTTTTAATTTATTTCTAGATGTGTGGAGTTGCAATAATCCCAAAACCACCTTCTTGCTGGATTAATGCACTAATTTCATAAAGTTGTTTTTCGTCACTCACTTTAGGCTCTGTAGTAATATTTTTACCTACCTCTAGAGGAAAAATATCTATATCAGTTTCTATACAATATTCATCATTTCCAGCATGTCCAGTACATTTTACCGCATTATAGTTATCTTTGAATTTTTTAAGCAAATCTTTGTCATCCTTTAGCTTGTCGATTTCTGCGGCTAGAGCTGCTTTGTCTTTTTCTGGATCACCAGCGCCTTTGACTTTGATGAAAAACTTTTCTACACCAGCAGCTACGCTAGCACCTTGTATCTCTCTATCTTCATTAACCTTAAGACCTAGCGAAATGTTTGCCCCAACCTCATAATCAGTGTAGCCAGTAGTTTGGCAAGGTTTGCCATCAACTAGGGTTTCGGCATAAGATAGTTTCGAGAAAGCGTTAATTCCACCGAATGTAGCTGTAGCTAGCATGAAGATTGAAAGAACAATCTTTTTAGATTTCTTGCTTAGCTTTGAAACAATGAGAGTTGTTAGTCCAAGGATTAGAGCTAGAACAAGGATTGTTGTAATAATTCCCGTTGTGTTTTGCACTCCAGTGTTTGGAGCTTGGATGTTTTTTGGAGCTGGTTGAACAGCTACAGTTTCTGTTTTTCCATCTGTTGTTGGGGATGGAGCTGCAGAAACCAAATTGTTTTCTGCAGGCTTATCTAGACAGATAAGCTTTTTGAGTTTTAAATCTTGCATTTATTTATTCCACCTTACTTTTTCCATTACTCTTATGTCTATTTGATTTTATCATTGTTTGGAGGAAAGGTCAATAATTACTGCAAAGAATCTTCGCCAAAAAGCTTTTTAATACGCGCCTCAATCGAGCCTTTATGTCGGCCAAGTTCTTTGCTTAATTTTAATATTAACGCTTCATCTATTTTGCCGTTTTTGAAAATCGCTTCTTGAAGACGTGCATCATCGGAAAGCTTCCATGGTCGATACGCATTTGGAAATTCTTCTCGCATTTTTTCTAGTTTTTGCGCCCAGGTTGTTTTTGCTGGAGCCTTTTCAATAATCTCACCCGCCTCGCGCTTTTTGGCAGTTTCTAACAGATGGGCAAAACGTTTCTCCGCCCTTTGACTTTCATTTTTTAGTCGCGTATCAATTCTTTGCGCTTCTTCACTAACAACTAATGCCATTCGATTTATCCCAATTAAATACAACCTATCTAACGATCGAACTCGTGAAAGAGCCACATAGCCCATTCCTTCAGCAAAAGCTTTTCGAAGATCAATTCGTGCAGCATCAAGGGTCATTCCTTGACTTTTATGAACGGTAATTGCATATGCCAGCCGTAGTGGAATTTGCATAATACTTGCTCGTTTTCTTTCACCATCGCGCATCTCCCAGGTATCTGGAACCATTGTAACGACTTTTCCATTTTGAAATTGCACAATCGGATAATCTGTTAAAGTTTCGAAATCAATCACCTCGCCAATTGAGCCATTTACATATTGACGATTTTGTGCATTTTTTACGGCCATAACTAAAGCACCCTTTTTAAGCCGCAAAAGCTCTGGCGCAAGAACTGATTTTTGCAAAGTTTCAACATAATTTTTTGCGCCCGTTGTGGTTTGAGCAAAATGAAACTCTTTGCCCTCAAGTTCGGCAAGTTTTTGCTCGTTGATTTTATCGACATCAATATTCGTAGTGTGAAGTTCGGTTAGGTTTTTCGAAAAATCTTCATTTTCGAATTCTGGCTCAGCATCAACACGATTAAGCAAGCTTTCAGCGTGCTTTCGGCGCAAATCATCCGCCCGAAGTGCGTTTAAAATTTCAGTCAACTCGCTATCTTTCTGGCGATAATTCTCCTCAAGATAACAAACCGTAAAATCCGCTAGACGCCAAGCTTCAGAATGAATCGCAAAACCACCAGTTCGGCTACCACTTCGATTAATTGGCGGTAGCTGAAAAAAATCGCCACACAAAATTACTTGAATTCCACCAAAAGGTTTGTCATTTTGGCGAATTGTGCGACAAATTTCTTCAACCATATCAAGCCGAAAATCATGCAACATTGAAATTTCATCAATCACTAGAATATCAGTATTTTTAATAATTTCCGCACGATTTTTAGGAATTTTTTCGAAAAACTTCTTAGAAAGATAATCATAAATTCCAATTCCGCTCCAAGCGTGAATTGTGTTTCCACCAAGATGACTTGCCGCCAAACCAGTGGTGGCTGTGACACTAACTTTTTTTCCAGAATTTTTTGCAAGCTTAATAAACTGGTTAAGCGTGAAGGTTTTTCCACTTCCCGCCGCCCCAGTTAAAAAGACGTTCTCGCCCGAAAGCATAATTTCTAAAGCTAGCGCTTGTTTCATTTTCGAAGACTATTCGCTCCCAATCATTCGTGGTGGTTCACCCTCTGGTTCATCAAGTAATTTTTTGCTTTTAATTTCGTATCGACGACCAGTAATTTCACTCATGATATAATCTTCGTTAATCAGATTTACGAACATATCCAAATCATTGCCGTCCATAATAATAATCGCGCCATTGTCATCTGTCATAAGTTCAAGCTGCATTTCATCAGCATATTCAACCACTTTTTCTTGTGAAATTTCACCAATTTCATCCATTTTTTGTAGTTTTGTTGCGGCTTTTTTATGATCACGAACTAAGGTTTGCAAATCTAAACCGTCTGGAAAACTCAGTTTATATTTTCGTTCGATTTCAAGCACTTTTTGATCAGCCAAAACTTGTTTCTTATAATCATAATTGAAGAGTTTTTCGAATTTACTTTGGTTAAAAATAAAGATGTCGTTATTCACAATTAAAACTTGGTTATCTGGCTGGATTTTTAAACCAAATTCAGGTTCGAAAGCGCCAAATTTACCGTTTCGAAATTCCCAAGCTGTTGCACCGCGCAAAACTTGCCCTTGCATAATTTGTTTGGCAACATAGAACTTTTCACCTTTTGAATTTGTGAAGCGCGCCAAAATTCCTTTAATCCGTTTAAAGTCGTGCTCGTTTTCATTAAATTCAGGAATGTCAGAATATTGCGTTTCAATCACATTCAAAAGCGCATCCGCATGTTGAACTTTTTTCAACTCAGTTTTTAAAAGCACATCTTTACTTGCACCACCATCAGTTTCGTAATTACGCACACTCAAGCCAGTGCCCGCCCCCATATTTACGAAATTAATCATGTCATACAAAAATAGTGGCTTAATTTGTGAGTTTAATTCACCCGCAAAGCTTGTAGTGAAAGGAGCGAAATTTTTATTGAAAAGGAAAAACTCGACATCAAGCTCGCCTTTAATACCATCTGTTAAATTCGCCCATTGAAAAATATCAGTTGATTCATCTTTTTCTGAAGAAGATTCAACCTTGTGGTTTTTTTCTTCTGTTTCGTATTGTTTGTTTTCGGTATTTTCTGAATATTCAGTTCTAATTTCATCTTCCATGTATTATATTATAGCATAAACGCAAAATAAAAATAACACCTTTTGGTGCTATTTTTAGTAGTTGATACTATAGATAATCTACCGGCGAAACTGGAATACCGGTCGAAGTTGTAAAATCAGCATAAACCTGATATACCTGCTTTTCATCATCTTGTTTTGGAGATTTAGAGATATTTTGTTTGATTCCTCCGTTGTTAAAGTCTTCAGCAACAATATCCGTACCATTAGGGTGTTTAAGCGTAGGATTGCTGTCATTAAAATTTCTTACAGCACTCTTCAACAAATCTTTGTCATCCTTTAGCTTGTCGATTTCTGCAGCTAGGGCTGCTTTGTCTTTTTCTGGATCACCAGTACCTTTGACTTTGATGAAGATTTGCGATTTATTGTAAGATGCGCCTGTAACATCAATTCCTACTGAAACATCCGCCCCAACCTCATAGTCAGTGTAGCCAGTAGTTTGGCAGGGTTTGCCGTCAACTAGGGTTTCGGCGTAAGATAGTTTTGAGAAAGCGTTAATTCCACCGAATGTAGCTGTAGCTAGCATGAAGATTGAAAGAACAATCTTTTTAGATTTCTTGCTTAGCTTTGAAACAATGAGAGTTGTTAGTCCAAGGATTAGAGCTAGAACAAGGATTGTTGTAATAATTCCCGTTGTGTTTTGCACTCCAGTGTTTGGAGCTTGGATGTTTTTTGGAGCTGGTTGAACAGCTACAGTTTCTGTTTTTCCATCTGTTGTTGGGGATGGAGCTGCAGAAACCAAATTGTTTTCTGCAGGCTTATCTAGACAGATAAGCTTTTTGAGTTTTAAATCTTGCATTTGTTTATTCCACCTTACTTTTTTCCATTACTCTTATGTCTATTTGATTTTATCATTAATCGAAAAAAATATCAACATGTTTTTGCTTTGATATTAAGCTTATTTTATGTTATAATTTTAAAATGAAAATTGCAATTTTAGGGCGACAGCCGAGCATAGGAATTGCCGAACTCGAAAGTGTTTTTGGCGGAGAAAAAATTCGCGTGCTTGGTGATTATGCCTGTCTTATCGAAACTGAAAAACTTAATGTTTCACATTTTGGTTCAATCCTAAAAACTGGTCAAGTAGCTTTCGAAATTAACTCAACAGATTGGCGAGAAGTTTCAAAAAAGATGACTAAAATTTTTGAACAAGATTTTTCAAACTTTAAAGGAAAAATCACCTTGGGAATCTCCACTTACGGACTAAAACTTCGACCAAATGAACTTTCAAAAACAAGCTCGGTTATTAAACAAAAACTTAAAAATCGTGATGTTTCTGTGCGGATTATTCCTTCAAAGCAACTAGCGCTTTCAACCGCAATTTCACACAACAACAAACTTGGCTTAAGTGAAAAAAAGATTGAAATTTTAGCAGTTCGTGGCGGCAAAAAAACAATTATTGCCTTAAGCGAAGGTGCGCAAAATATCACAAGCTACGCTAGACGTGACCAAAATAGACCAAAGCGCGATGCTTTTGTAGGAATGCTACCACCAAAACTTGCACAAACAATGATTAATTTTGGCGCTGGTAAAAATCAGCCACAAATTAAAGCTTTTTTGGGTGAAAAAACTTTCGAAGACCCTAAAATCCTTGATCCGTTTTGTGGAACAGGCACAGTTCTTCAAGAAGCACTCTTAAAAGGTTTTGAAGTTAACGGAACAGATTTAAGTGAAAAAATGATAGAATTTTCGAAAGAAAACAGCGAGTGGTTTTTGCAAGAATTTAAACCGCACGGCAAACTTGGCGAAATTTATCAAGCTGACGCAACAGATGAAAAATGGACTTTTGCTGATACACTTTCAACTGTTGTTTGCGAAACTTATCTAGGACAACCGTTCTCCGCTCCGCCTTCACCAAAAAAATTAACAGAAGTTCGTGAAAATTGTAATCGTATAATTTCAAATTTTTTGAAAAACCTTGCCTCACAAATTCCAGCCGGAACCCAGATTTGCATTGCCGTCCCCGCTTGGAGAACACAAAATGGCCATTTTTCACACCTTCCACTTGTTGACTTTTTAAATGAGCTGGGGTATAATAGAAAAGAATTTATGCGCGTTAAACCACAAGATTTAATATATTATCGCGAAAATCAAGTTGTGGCGCGTGAATTATTAGTACTAATAAGGAGTAAAAATGTCACACGTTAAATCGGGTGGTTCAAGTAAGAACATCCACAATAACGCCGGTCAACGCCTTGGTGTTAAACGATTTGGTGGCCAAAAAGTTAACGAGGGTGAAGTTCTCGTTCGACAAACTGGTGCAACTAAATTGGCTGGTGAAGGAACTTACATGAGCCGAAATTTCACGATTCATGCCAAACAAGACGGTGTTGTGAAATTTAAACAAATCCAAAAACGCAAATTTACTGGCAAGACTGAACGACGTACAGTTGTAGAAGTTGTAGCTGCGTAATTTGCAATAAAAAATGAGTCTTTCGTATCGATCGACTCATTTTTATTTATTCTCTAATAGCTTTCATCAAGACCTAGATGCTCACGAATTTTTTCGATTACATCAGAAATAACAACTTGAGATTTCACAAGATAATCATCAACACCCAGCTCTTCAGCACGTTTTCTGTCACTCTCTTGACTTAGGGCTGTAAGCATAATAATTTGAAGATTCATTGTTTCTGGCGTATTTCGTAAAATATCCAAAACATCAAAACCAGATATTTTTGGCATCATCGCATCGAGCAAAATTAAATCTGGACGATATTTAAGGGCAGCCGTTAGAGCCTGCTCGCCATCATGAACCTCAATGACTTCAAAATCTTCCATCTCAAGTCGAGCACGATAAATACTTGCCAACACTTCATCATCTTCAACTAGTAAAATTTTCTTCTTAATTTGCATACTAACTCCTTATTTTAACAAATCTAGTGCTTTATTTTTCTGGATATCATTTAACAAATAACTTTGATTTTCTGGAGCCTTAACCTCAACATCTGGTGAAATTCCATTATTTGAAATATTTTCTCCATTTGGTGTGTACCATTTTGCAATAGTAACCTTCAGTAAAGCTCCTCCGGGCATATCAACCGTAGTCTGAACGCTTCCCTTTCCGTAAGATTTTTCGCCAACAATCGTTGCTGCTTTATTCTCTTTTAGCGCTCCTGCCACAATTTCGCTAGCACTTGCAGATGTTCCATCAAGAAGAATAACGGTTTTCATACCCTTTAACGGATTATTGCCTGTTGCTCGAATTTCTTCGATAGTTTTTGAACCTGTTTTTTCGCTAACAATTAACGCATTTTTTTCAAGCCATAAACTTGCAACAGTTTTTGCAGCTTGAACGTAGCCACCACCATTTCCACGCAAGTCTAGAATAACCTTCGAAAATCCTTCATTCTTAATTTCTTCGGCGTATTTTTTAGCTAAGGCACCTGTCTCACTATCGAAGCGATAGATTGAAAGAATTGCAACGTCCCCATTTTTCGAAAGCTCTACACTTGGATTTTCGATTTTTGCTCGAGTTACCGAGAATTCTTTTATATCCTGACCTCTTAGTAAGCTAATTTTAACAGTGGTACCAGCATCGCCTCGAATTTTTGAGCTAACTTCTGCCGTACTCTTTTTGGACACATCCTCATCATTAACTTTTAAAATTATATCTCCTGGTAAAATCCCAGCACTTTGAGCGGAGTTTTTTGCTAAAACGCGTACTACCTTAACAGACTGACCATCCTTTGCGAGCTCAACTCCAATCCCAGCGCCAACATCACCACTTAAGCTTTTATTAAATTCTTCAGCTTCTTTTGCGGTCATATATTCTGTATATTTATCTCCAGCGGCTTCAACTAAACCTTTTGAAGCACCCTCTGTCAACTTTTGTTGATCTAATTTACCATCAAAGTTTGAAGCTAATTGATTATATGTTTTTTCAACCGCCGAAAGATCAAGTTTCTCAACTCTCTTCATTCCGAAAACCGGTGCAATTAAATTTTTAATGTCATCTATTCGTGAACCACCAGCAAATCCCAAAACCAACATAAACGTCGAAACAATGATAAGCGTTGAGCGTTCAACTTTTTTACCTCTATCCATAAAACTATTATACCACAAAAAACATAAGCGCAACAAAAATAAGCTCCTAGGAGCTTATTTTTTAATCAAAATACACGTAAGTATCGTAAGTGCTTGCAGGAACAGTCATTGTAGAGAATTGCCCCCAGCGTCCGTTAACGAGGTAATTGTATTGAGAAATTGTAACCATATTACCGTTAACAGATTCAACCCAAACGATGTGACCGTATTGACCACCGGTCATAACACCGAACGATCCTGCTTTTGGTGTGCTTCCGGTTCGGAATCCGGCATTACGCGCACTAGCTGGGACATTCTTAGCATTCCCCCAATACGCAGCGTTAATACCTTTTGTTGCGCGCAACTTCCAAGCGACATAGCTCACACATTGACGACAACCATAACCATAACCATCACCGCCATTTCCATCTGCGCCACCATGACTTACGGCGTTACCGTCAACATAACAGTTTGCGTCGTTCCAAGGATAACTACTTGTTCCAGCAATAGCTTGTGGGATAGTACCACCGCCGGCAGCACGAGCAGCGCGTAAAATTTGCGCCTGAATCATATCTTGTTGCTGCTTTTGAAGTTCTGCTTTTTGTGAAGAACGTTCACTAGCATATTTAGTGTATTCAGCTTCATCGTTCTTAGTTTTAGCAATCAAATCATTCTGCTGACGAATCTTTTCTTGCAATGCAGACTCCGCTTGTTTTTGATTAGTTAACGCAACCTTAGTTTCATCGCGTTGTTTTTCAAGTTCTGCTTTAGCCCGCTTAATGCTGTCAACTTTTTCAACCAATTGATTCTTAACCGCACTCTGGTACTCGAAGTTATCAAGTGCTTTCGAAAGATTGCTACTTCCGGCAATTCGTTCAATAGGTGTTATATCGTCATCAAGAGACATTGTTGCCAAAATAGAACCAAGCGCATTCCGGTTTCTCTGAATACTATCTTCATTATTCTTAATCTCAATCTGAAGCTTTTCGAATTGCTTTTGATAGATTGAAATTTGAGACTGAATCATAGTCTTTTCGTTTTCAATTCCATTCAACTCGTTTTGAAGAGTCTGAGCCTTGTTTCGTAATTGGCTCGCTTGAGATTCCGCATCACTAATTTGTGACTGAATTGCTTTGATTTCTTTATCAAGCTGATCAATACTCTTTTCAGCTTGAGCGTTGTTTTTAGGCAAAACTGCAACAACACCAGCAGCCGCGACACCCACAGATATCGCACCATTGATAAGTAAATTCTTCTTATTGATTTTCTTCATAGTTGTTTTTCTTTTTGCTTTTATTTTATTACTGTTTACAGTATACCACACTTTATTTGTGAAGACAAGCCCCTTTCCTATTATATTTTTAAATATTTCCTTGTTGCAGTAAATGCAGAGATTACACCAATTGTTGAACCTATTAGAATTAGCCCAAGAACAACCACAACCCCGTATACTTGCAAGAATGAAATAATCGGAGAAACGATAATTCCATATGCTTCAAGCTTTGATTTTGACAAGAAAACTATTGTGTAACCAATGATTGTCGCCAAAACTGCTGCAATCGTTCCACAAATTATTGCTTCGACCAGAAAAGGTCCTGCAATAAAGCTCTTATTCGCACCAATTAGTTTCATCATATAAATCTCTTCTCGACGGTTAAAAATTGCCATTCGAATTGTATTAAAGATAATCAAACTTGCAATAACAACAAAGATCGAACCAGCCAAAAGTCCAACTTTTTCGGCAAAATTAATCGTATTAGAAATATTCTTGATTATCTCGTTGCGATCGCTCGCATATGTTGGTGGGTGGTCAGGGTCAAGACTCGATTTAATTAGTTTATCACTGTCAACGAGACTCTTAAGTTCTGTTGTATCCGAAATATTAACCAGTTTAATATTGAAAATTCCAAAAAATTCATTATTTGACTCAAGCAAGGCTTTTCGAATATCTGCATCGGAAGAATTCTTGCTTGCGAATTTTTCACGTGCTTGTTGCGGTGACGTGTATGTAATGCTTGTTACTGATTTCAAATTTTGAATTGATTTTTTCATCTTGGCGATATCCTTATCGGACACACCTTTTTTAAGGTAAATCGACATGTCAACCTTATTCTTGATATCTTCAACTGTATCCATCAAGATTGAGCGAGCTAATAATGAACCAAAGATAATAACCAAAGTAACTGTCATCACTGCTGTTGCGGCAACCGAAAGCCAAGCGTTTCGCACAAAACTATTTGCACCATATTTTGTAATTCTCCAAAAAGTTAGAGCCTTGCGGCGACGCTGTTTTTGTTGCATTATAACTTTCGAATTTTGCTTCTTTCGTCCTTGAGATGTTTGTGGTTTTCGATGATGTCTCAAGCTTTGAACTTTTGAAGAAGCATGCAAACGTTTTTCATCGTCATTTTGTGCTTTTGCTGCTGGAGAGTTTGAAAAATCTTCTTTCATTACTGTCTATATTCCCCCTGTGACTGATCGTGAGTAATTTTTCCGTGACTCAATGTAATAACACGGCGCTTTAATCTGTTAACAATTTCAACATTGTGCGTAGTTAGCACCACTGTTGTTCCGTAATCGTTAATTTTTTCAAGCAAGCGAATAATATCCCAACTGTGTTTTGGGTCGAGATTTCCTGTTGGCTCATCGGCGATTAGAATTTTCGGCTGACGAGCGAGTGCACGTGCAATCGCAACACGCTGACGTTCACCACCACTTAACTGATGCGGGAAATTATTCTCTTTACCTTGAAGCCCAACAAGCTTAATAACTTTTGGAACCGTTGCTTTGATTTCATGATTTGTCATTCCAGCAATTTCAAGCGCAAAAGCAACATTTTCGAAAACAGTTCGATTTGGTAAAAGTTTAAAATCCTGAAAAATCACACCAATTCGACGACGCAAAAGTGGAATATCTTTATCTCGAAGTTTATCGTAGTCAATTCCGCCAACTACAATTTTACCGCTAGTTTGCTTCTCTTCGCGAGTTAGCATCTTTAACAGTGATGATTTTCCAGCACCACTAGTTCCTACCAAAATCACAAACTCTTTTGGTTTAATATGAAGACTGATCCTGTTGATTGCAGGAGTGTTTGAATTCCCATAAACTTTAGTTACACGATCTAATAATATCATCACTTTCTATTATAACAGCTTTTCGTAAAGCGTTCAAGCTTATTTATATATTTTATTTTTACATGTAAAAATAAGCGGTCAAAGTTAACCGCATTATTTTATTTTATTTTTTAGACTTTTCTTTCTTTCGAAGAAGTTGTGCAGTATAGTTTTCTGGAGAGTTTGCGGTTTTATCAATTCCGAGAACTTCCAAAACATCCCACAACTCTTGACGAATCGCATCTGGATTATCACCTTTTTTAACTTCTCTTTCAAGTTTAATGAATGTTCCAAGTTTTTCAACATCATCTAAGTAAAAAGTTGTATCTTCTACTTGAAGCTTTTGACGATTTCGGAGAACTTCAACTTTCATTTCAAAGCCTAGTTGTTGAACAATGTGTGCAGTTTCAGAATAGTTCAAAACAGGTGTTTCATGAATTAAGTCGACATTTTCACTTTGAATGTGTCGTTTTTGGATTAGCTGATACCACGGCTTACGCTTTGGATCAATAATCTCTGTTCGAATCATCAATTTTGGCAAGTTTCGACTTGGTTGGTAACCACGCGGCAAAAAAACGCGGTCATTCTGAAAAATAACACGACCAAAATCATGCCCCGTATCTGTTAAGCGCTTGATAAAATCAACCTTATTTTTAATTTTTGCTTTTACAATAACTTTTTTCATAGCTTGATTATATCATATATTTTAACTGTTGCCAAGATGCTTATATTTTAGTCGTTGCCGAGATTGTTCTGAAAGACAAACCGTTGCAGCCATCGCAACATTCAGACTTTCGATTTCACCAATTTGCGGAATTATCACCTTCTTCCTAACTTTCGAAAGAACTTCTTCTGAAACACCAGAACCTTCATTGCCAAAAATCCAAGCAGTTTTTACTGTAAAATCCTCATCATAAATTGTTTTTTGGGCTTTTAAGCTTGTTGCAAAAGTTGGAACTTTAAGCTTTTCGATAACATCTTTTAAATCCTCATTCTCAAAAATCTCTAGTTGAAAATGCGCCCCCATCCCTGCTCGCAAAACTTTTGGCGACCAAACCGAAACAGTCCCTTTTGAACAAATTATTTGTTTAACACCAAAACCGACTGCGCTACGTAAAATTGTTCCCAAATTTCCCGGATCCTGAACCCTGTCGAGAATAATTGAATCTTCACAAAAATCAACACCTTGATTTTCTGGTATTTTCACAACAAACAGAACACCAACGCCCTCAATAACAGGACTAATCTTTGAATATATTTTAGCTTCAAGCTCAATAATTTCAGTATTTAATTCTTCACATTTTTGAATAATTCCTTCAACTTCTTCGCTTCTTTTTGAAGAACTCGAAATCACGCAAAAATCCGGCGCACCGAAGCGCTTAAGCCACTCGGCCGTCAAGTGCGCACCTTCAATAATGGTCATTTTTTGCTTGTTTCGAAAACTTTGCTTTTCTGAAAGCTGAACAAGTTTTTTAACCAATGGATTTTGCGCCGAACTAATCTTCTTCATTAAATCTCGCTTGATTTTACACGAATCTGTGAAGCGTCATCACGGTTTCGGACGCTAACTAAGCCATCACCTTCAACTGTTTCGAAATCGATCACAACAACTTTTGGCACACCAATTTCATCTGCTTTAGCATAAACTTTACCAACTTTTCCACTCAAATCAAATTCTACATTTTTGTATTTTTTGCGAAGCTCAGAATAAACTTCTTTAGCTTTTTCAACTAAAGCTTCTTTATTTTTCAAAAGTGGAGCCACGATGATTTTAGTTGGTGCAAGGTTTTCTGGTAAGGCTAGATAAGTTCGAGTTTTGCCTTCAGACTCAACCTCGGTATAAGCATTTGAAAGAACCGCCATCAATAATCGCTCAACACCAAAGCTTGGCTCAATCACGTGCGGAATAAACTTTTCGCGAGTTTGTTTATCTGTGTATTCCATACTTTTACCACTTGCCCGTTGAATATTTCCAAGGTCGAAGTCGGTTCGATAAGCAATCCCCATCAATTCTTCTTTACCGATTGGGTAATTAAATTCGAAATCTACTGTTCGTTTTGAATAGTGCGCTCGATCCTCGGCCGGAACTTCAAGCTCAAACAAAGACTCTTTTGGAAGACCCATTTTTTCAGTTAAGAATTCTCGAACTAGTTGAAGAAGTTTTTCGAACTCAGATTCCCAGTTTTCAGGTTTTACGAAATACTCAATTTCCATTTGTTCAAATTCTCGCGAACGGAATACAAAATCACGCGGACTAATCTCGTTTCGAAAAGCTTTTCCCTGTTGCGCAAGCCCAAACGGCAAGCTTGGATAAAAAGCATCTACTACATTTTTATAGTTCGTAAAAATTCCCTGAGCAGTTTCTGGGCGAAGATAAGCTACAGAGTTTTCATTAACAACTGCGCCAACATTAGTCTGGAACATCATGTTAAAGCTACGAACGTCACTCAAATCATTGCCTTTTGGCGATTTCAAACCTTTTTCACGAATAATTTCAGTAATTTTTTCATTCGAAAGACCCTCGGCTTCAATTCCAGCATCTTTCAAAAGGTGATCCGCTCGATAGCGCTCACCAGTTTTTAAATCCTCAACCAAAGGATCAGCAAAAGTTGCAGCATGACCACTAGCTTTCCAAACTTTTGGGTTCATAATAATCGCTGCATCAACACCAAACATATCTTCGCGATTTTCAACGAAAAACTCCCACCATTCGTTCATTATTTTGCGCTTTAACGCCAAGCCGAGTGGGCCGTAATCCCAAGTTCCACGCATGCCGCCATAAACTTCACTACCTTGCCAAATAAAACCACGCCGTTTCGCGAGGCTAACAATTCTGTCCATTAAGTCTTCGTTCTTCATTTTTCCTCCATTAAAATCTACCTAATATTATATCAAAAAAATCCTAAAAACACAAAAAATAGCCCTCTTTCGAAAGCTATTTTTATAACTGTTTTAAGTGTTTAGAATTTAACTTTTGAGCCAAGTAGTTTCTTTCGAAAAACTACAGCAGTCAAAGCGCCAACAACTCCAAGAGCTGGAACCGCCCAAGCTAATACGTTAGCAACCTTTTCGAAACCAGTGTTTGGTGCCTTGATTTCCTTTGGAGCATCTTCCTTTTTAGGATCTTCTTTAGCTGGTTCTGCCGGTTCAACAACAGCTGGCTTATTTTCAGGATCCTTTGGTTTAACTGGCTCCACTGGTTTAACTGGCTTAACTGGCTTGATTCTAGCATAAGTTTCTACATTACTTCCAGAAATTTCACCGCTCTGGCTAAAAGTAGATTTATCTATAGTATTACCGTTTGGTGCAATTAATTCGGCAGTATATTTGATATCGTTAATTTTGCCGTTTGCAATCTTCGAACCATCAACAACTTTAATTGAAGAAATCCAGTTTCGATAAATACCATCCATTGCCGGCATATCTTTAGTTACTTCAATTACAATTTCAGTATCTGATGTAGAAATAATTTTTACATCCATTGATGGACCACCGGCAAAATAAACACCATATTTGTTCACGGGAGTAGATGCTGAAATACTTTCACGCATTCTTCCCAACCGCAAATTTGTTCCAACTGGATAGTTTTTATCATCAAAACGAATTGGCGAATCGTTACTCATTGTGATTTTTAGCTTTGTTCCAGCCTTAACTGGCTCATTCTTTGATTGATTAATAGTTGGGCCAAAAACTGAACTTCCGTCATTAGTGTTTAAAAATACACTGCCTCGCGCAACTTGTGTTTTGTTAACAACAAGCAAGTTTGGCTTCTTAACCGTAACGTCATTACCCTTAAGGGTTGTTGTTCCGATAATCTTTGTTTCCACAACTACATCGTGATCAGAGTAGATAAAATAATTTGCGTTATTGTTCGAAATTGTTGTTCGGAAATTTGTATATTTCTCAATATTTTTATTGAATATAATTTTACCTTGCCAAATATCTGCAGCAGGTTTTGCATCTTCATCATCACGAGGAACAGTTTCAAAGTTGAGGTTTTGACCTTTATTGAATTGCTTATCAACTATAACTTCACCAATTTTATCATTGTTGTATTTTAAGTCTGCTTTTCCGCCAGGAATTAATGAGACATTCTCTGCGCGGAAAGTTGCCCAGTCGCCCTCATGAGCAGTAACACCAGAAACCTCAATAGTCCATTCACGACCATCTGACTTGATTTGTGTTGGTGTAACTTTTATTTGGTTAGTAACATCTTGTGGTGCCGCCAAAGCAGACTTAAACCCGACCACCGATAAAACCGCAGCTGCGGCAATTATTAATGTTTTGCTTCTAGAAATCATCTTCTCTCCTATTTTTTTATTTAAATAAAACACTTATCTTACCCCAAGTATATCATTTTTTAAAAATAAACGCAAGCGTTTTTTTATTTTTTATTCAGCATAAAAAACACCTCTTTTAAATCTTCTAAAATCTTCTCATTACCCTTTACTTTTGAGATAATTTGCGGCTGACTAGAAAGCATTAATCTTAAAAATTTTATATGATTAGCATTGAAATCACCTTCACTATCTTCAACAAAAACTTTATCATAAAAATCGAAGCTATAAGTTAAATCTGCCTGCAGGGGTTTACCATTCTTGTCGCTTTCAAGGTTGATTTCATCACCAGAAAATTCAGCCATCTTTAAATTAAACCATTTTTTCGTTAGACTTAAGTCAATCTCAAAATTATTTAAACTTCGAAAAACTGTTAATAGAATTTCAAAAAAATCACCACTCTCAATCTGTTCGCAAAGCCAAGAAATCGTTTTTATCGCCTGATATGCAAACTCGGTTCGCTCGAAGTCCTTTAAAATTTCACCAAAAAATTCTCGCATTCGCGCCGAGGAAAGTGTGCGCATTTCACTTTTCCCTTCAATTAGAACAACCTCGTTTAGCGCAAAAAATTCGATTCCACCAGCAAGTTTCGATTTTGGTCTTCGAACACCACGCGCCATTGCGCTCACTTTTCCGCTTGGTGTTAATAAATTTACGATTCGATCAGCCTCGCCAAAATCAGTTCGTCGCAGGACTATCGCTAAAGTTTTTTTTCGTGTGTTATTCATTTATAATCTCACTTATTCTTTCTCGCAACTCTCGTGGTTGAAACTGTGATTTTTCAAAAATATCCCGAACGTTAAAATGTTTTAAACTTTCCATTTCGAGTTCAGCTGCTAAGTCTGAGCAAACGACAACTGGAATCCTTGCCGTATCAGCATAACTTTGGAGCTCGTTTAGTAGCGCAAATGCCGAATGACCTTCAAGCAGAATATCTAAAAGAATCAAATCTGGCAACCTTTTATTAATTTTTAAAATTGCCTTTTCGGCTGAATTGGCGTGCGAAATTTCAAAATTCTTGCGTAGAATTCGCTCAAAATTTTCAGCCAAAATCACATTATCTTCAATAATTAAAATTTTTTTCACAACAAACTCAATTGACCAGAACGGTTTAAATCTATATAAAATGTGCTTCCGTTGCGGTGGCGAATTACACCAATTTTAGCACCCATTGCCGTAGCAAAACTTTGCGCAATAAAAATACCCAAACCCGAACTTTGCGGACGTGAGCTGGCCTGCACGGGTTGATGATTTTGCTTTTTAACGGCGCGCCAAATTGAAAGTGGCAATTCATCACCAAAATCACGCACAGAAATTCGAACCTTTTCACCAATGTTCGAAACCTTGATTTCAACTTCAGTTTTTTCGTTCGAAGAATAAAGCGCGTTATCTGAAAAATTCATCAAAACTGAACGCAAAAGTTCATAATTTGCAACAATAAGTTCATTTTTTCGTACATTTTTAAATCTGATAACTCGATTGTGGAGTTTAAATACATCTGAAATTTCAGAAACAACATCGCAACAAATTTTTTTAGAATTTATTGGCTCCAGCTCAAACATCGCATCTTCAAGCTTTGAAATTTTAGTTAAATCCTGAACTAATCGTAAAGCTCTTTCGCTAGTTATATCGATCTGGCGAAGGATTCGCGATCGTTCATCATCCGAAATTTCAGTACCATCATCATTTAAAGTTAACGAAAGTTGCCGGATAATAGAAAGCGGGGTTTTCATCTCGTGAGCAGCAACAAGAAAACTACTTTCTTTTGCTACCAGATTTAAAAACTCCCGCTCATTCATGCTTTTATTATAGCAAATTTTTGCTATTTTTTAAAGCTAGTCATTAATTTTTAGAGTGCTCAAAACGTTTTCATTCAAAACATTATTGTAAGTATCAGCGTCTGTTCGAATCATTAACGTTTTGTTGTTTAATTTAAAGTAATAAGCTGTTCCACGGATTCGATTGTTCTTTTCTGGTCCTGGGAACAAACCTGCAATCTTGGTTGCTGGATAACCATTAACAGTTACCGTCTCAGAAGAAAGCTCACCTTTTTTAATTGCTTCGTTGAATTCTTTGAGAACTTCGTCCATGTTCTTTTCGTAGATGAATACTCGCAATCCAAATCGTTGTGTAGTTCGCTCGTCCTTTGGAACTGGTGGGACTGATTCAGGGTAAAAATAAGCAAAGAAGCCTTTACGGTCAGAACCGTTTGATTCAACGTATTGGTTCCAGAATGTTGGATAACTAAACGTTACTTTTCCTAGATCTTCTGGGGCACGAAATTCTTTAACAGTTTTTCGCCTTTCCTCGTTGTATTTCTTTTCATCATCTTCTTGTTGTTTTCTTTTTGCATCAGCTACGGCAAGGCTGATTTGACCATCAACATCGGTTTTAGAATTATTATATTGAATATAAGCCCAAATACCAAATGAACCCGCACCAGCAAATCCAATGCTCAAAAGAATAATTGCAATTGTTGAGCCTTCTACTGCACCTTTTTTGAATCTATTCATACTACCATTATACTTATGTTTTTAAAATTTTCAAGTGCTTTTAATTTGATTTTCGAAAAAATAAAAAAAACCGCCAAAGCGGAATTTATCAAAAAATTGGTGGCTCCTCCCAGACTCGAACTGGGGACACAAGGCTCTTCAGGCCTCTGCTCTACCAACTGAGCTAAAGAGCCAACCTTTTTAATTATACAGTATACGCTTTTTTATTGCAAGAGTTTTTTAAAGTTTTTAATTTTAGCTAAATAATCTACATATTGACTTTTTATATAAAAAATGTTATTATATAGGTATTCCAAAAAAGGAGGTTCTTTTATTTGTTGTTAACCATAAAAAATGTGCAAATTTTTCGTAATCTAGCTTCGAGCGGAATCAAACTGCCGCATAGAGTTCGACTAAAAACCGAGAATGGCGAATTCTCTGCTGTAATTGATTTTTTAAAACAGTATGAAAACTATATTCGCATTGAAGGAAAAATCGCTATAAACGAAAAACAGCGATTTGAATTAAATCTTTTAAACGATCAGACTGAAGCTAAAATCAAAATTAAAAAAATTGCACAAAGCTAAAGCCCATTTTACATGGGCTTTTTAAATGTCTCAAATTCGGAAATCTCTTTACGATGTTCGTTTCGAACTTTATTCATTTCAACTAAATCTTTAAATTCTAAGTTTTTACTTTCAGCTTGCGCGTCCATCAAATCGTAAAAAATATCTAGACTTTCATAATTTGTTATTGGCGCTGAAATTAAAATTTTATTAGCTTTATAGTCATGTATTAACTGGTCAAAGTCATACATTAAATCTTCATATTTATCATCTCGAAGATATTTTTCATCAATATCACGGTGCGGTGAAGCTAAAACAGAAGCACCAACTTTTCGAAGTAGGTTTAATCGCGTTGGATTATTTTCGAAACGACGAGTGTGATAGCTTTCGCTACGCTCACCAATACCACGGCCAAAATCGTCATTTTTATCATACCAAACAGGCACGGAACCGTGAACTAATTTAACTTCGCCATTAACTTCAGACTTAACTTGCTTGTCTTCACTTTCCCAAAAAGTAAAACCTTTTTCGTTAACTTTAGCTTCCGGCAAGGCTTTCTTAAGCAGAAATCCAGCTACGCCAATTGTAGCACCCGAAAAGCTAGTTTCATCAACCGCAATCACTTTTTTACCTTCAACTGTTGTTTTCGCTTTCAAAATCTGCTGAATAATCTCACCCTCTGATGCGTTCATGTCAATTTCAGCATCTTTGTCTAAAAATTGTGAACGAACCGCTGCTAAAATTCGGTCTTTCGTTTCTTGAGAAGTTCCCATTTGCCAACGGTTAATAAAGTGACTTGTTTCAGCCAGTTTATTCCCTTCCGTTCCATCACTAAAATAGCCATCACGAATACCAAACCCAAGCTCCGTGAAAATCTGATTTCTGTCGATGTTCAAAAATTTTGAATCTGGCCGTTTTTTATCTGGCATTACATTTTTAAGAACTTTTCGAGCTAGGCCATCAAGCGGTCGTGCAGATTTGTCGAGATAAACAACCGTATCATATCGAGAAGCCATATCTGCAAGCGCAATTCCATGTTTTAGATATTTTGAAGCAACCAGATCGATTCCGGCTTTTCCAGCACCGTTAACTAATTGTTTCGAAAGAATTCTATAGTCTTTTGGATTTACGATGAAATCATCTTTCTCGTCAAAATAGCCATTTTCGATTTCTTCTTGACGACGGTTTTTAAGCGCAATTTCATCTTCAAGATGCTCTTTCGCTTCTTGGCTATCTGGATTGTTTAAATACGTAAACCGTTCGCGCTTTTTCGAAAAATGCTTAGTTTTTTCAGAAATTTCCAAAATTGCACCACCTAAACCTCGCGCTTTCTCTTTTGGAAGCGGGTTATCTATTGATTCTTGCACGTTTTCGGAAGTTTCTGCTATTTGTAGTGTATTAAATTTTTTCATATTTTTGTTTTATTTTTTATTAATACTTAAATAATATCACAAAAACAGCATTTTGTCAATATGCTTAAGTTTTTTACTCTTCAGAATATTCCAAAAAGGCGTAAATAAATCCGTCGATTTCACCATTTAGGACTTTATCTACATCTTTTTCTTCATATTTTGTTCGAGTGTCTTTCACTAATTTATAAGGGTTGAGAACATAGTTTCGAATTTGTGAGCCCCAATCAGCAGACTTTCCAGCCTGAAGTTCGCTTAGATTTTGCGCATGCTGTTCCATTTTCATCTGCACAAGCTTTCCACGTAAAATATTCATAGCGGTCTCTTTATTTTGAGTCTGCGAACGCTCATTTTGAATCGCTACAACAATTCCGGTTGGCAAGTGCGTGATTCGAACTGCCGAATCAGTCGTGTTCACGCCCTGCCCGCCTTTTCCACCAGAACGATAAACATCAACTCGTAAGTCTTTTTCGGCAATCTCAACTTGTTCGGGTGCATCAATTTTTGGTAAAATCTCAACCAGTGCAAAAGAAGTTTCACGGCTTCCAGCACTATTAAATGGTGAAATTCGTACCAAACGATGCACTCCGTTTTCGCTGCGAAGTTTACCATAAGCGTTTAACCCTTGAACCTCAAAAACACTGGTTTTTATTCCAGCTTCTTCACCAGTACTGCGCTCAATCTGCTCAGTTTTAAATTCATTTTTCTCCGACCAGCGCAAATACATTCGCTCAAGCATTTCGGCAAAATCTTGTGCGTCGGTTCCGCCAACACCAGACGTAATACGCACAATTGCATCTCCGTGATCAAATTCTCCGCTAAAAAGAAGTTGTTTTTGCAACTCTTTAAAATCATTTTCGAACTGACAAATTTGACTTTCGAATTCCTCTATGAGATCTTCATCACCAAGATTTATCAACTCAAAAATATCCTCGACCTGCGTTCTCAAAACAACCCAAGGATGAATTTCCTTCTTTAGATTGGCAAGTTTTTTAATTTTTTCTTGCGCAACAGAAGGATTCAACCAAATTTCGGGATTTGAAACTTCGCTTTCGAGGTTATTTAGTTGCTGTTTCTTATCTTCAAGATTAAGCTTCAAGCTCGCTTTTTCAAGCTCATCTAAAATATTGCCCGTGCGAGCTTTCAGCCTATCCATAAAAAATTATTTTTTAGCCGCCTTTTCAGCTTCTGCTGCTTCTTCTTCATCGTCAACAAAAAGTTTTTCAATGAACAAAAGCACAAAGTAAACAACGAAAGCAATAACCAAAAAGTTAATTACATCGTTTAGGAATGTACCATAAGAAAGAACCGCATCTTTTCCGGCTGGAGTTTTTCCCATATGCCAAACAACACCCTTAAGTCCTTCAGATGAACCAAGAACGAAGCCTAGTGGAGGCATAATGATATTGTTAATTAGAGATTTCACAAGATCACCAGAGGCAGTTCCGAGAATCAAACCGATAGCCATACCGATTAATCCTTGGTCTTTAATGAACTTCTTAAAGCCTGCAAGCTGTGCTTTTGGATCTACTTTTTTAAGCTTAGCAGTTGCTTTTTTAACCGCCTTCACCTTTGTAGTTTTCTTAACTGTATTATCTTTTTTACTCATATCATACATTCTATCATAAAAGGTTTACATTTTCAATAAACTGTTCACCTCGGTCAGTATAGCTTTTAAACATATCAAAACTGGCATGCGCTGGGCTTAGAATAACCACGTCGCCGCTTTGGGCATTTTCGAAAGAAGTTTTTACAACTTCTTGCATATTTGTTTCTCGACCCAAATTTATGAATCGTTCAAAACCTGCTTGAGTTAATTTTTGAGCCAATTTTGAAGATTCTGCGCCCATTAAAATCACCTCTCGAAGCTCGCCTTCGGATGAATTAGAAATTTTATCAATCAATTCACTCAAGTCTGCACCCTTATCGCTACCGCCAAGAATTAAAATTTTTGGTTGACTAAAAGCATTGAGTGCTGCAATTGCGCTGCCAGGAGTTGTCGCAATAGAATCATCATAAAAACGCACTCCTGAAACCTCTCTCACGAATTTCAATCGGTGTGGCAATCCAGTAAAACTCGAAAGTCCTTTTTGCCAAAAATCAAAGATTTCTTCAAGTGTAAAACCTTTTTCACGTAATAAATCAAAAGTTGCAATCATTGCCGCGCAAGCATTTTTTTGATTATGTTCGCCAGGGATTTTCAGAATATCTGTACTAAAAATTAGTTCATCACCCCACAAGAAATAACCATCCTGAACATGCGCCAGATCATAATTCGGAAATGGTTGAAGTTCGGATTTTAAGTTTGATTTTATTCTTTCTACCATATTCAAAACCGTTGAATTTTCTTGGTTAAATATAAAGAAATCACCTTCTTTTTGGTTTTTTGCAATATTCAATTTGGCCTGAACATAATCTTCGAAATCATTATGAACGTCTAGATGATCTGGTTCAATATTGTTTAAAATCGAAATGTGCGGCGATTTTTGCGCATCCCAAAGCTGAAAACTACTTAATTCATAAACAACCACATCCTGATCGTTGATTTCATTTATTTTATCTAGCGCAGGGATACCAATATTACCGAGTAAGTGGGTTCTCAATCCTGCGGCTCGCAGAATTTCGGCAATAAAACTCGAGACCGTACCCTTACCTTTTGAACCCGTCACACCAATAATTGGTGCTGGGCAGTTTTCGAAAAATAAATTCGTAACAGATGTGACTTTAACATTTTTTGGCAATCGTGAAGGGTTAACTGCAGGAGTTCGTACGATTAAATCTGCCTGAATTTTTGAAAAATCGTGAAAATTACCAAAAAATTCCACGCCTTCTGGTAATTTGAGCTTTCCGTTTTCATGTTCATCGTAAACCTCAAAAACGGTATTTTTATCTAACTTTTTAAAATATTCGTAAGCACTTTTTGTTTCAAGGCCAAAACCAATTAATGCAATTTTCATATCTCTCCTTTTTTAGGTTGAATTCTATCTTTATTTTAGCACACTTACATAGAAAAAACACCCCTTAAGCGGGGCGTTTTTATTTATTTAGAACGCTATGGTTTATTTGATTTATACTGGCCTACAACCGATTTTGGTGTTGGCGCTGGAGCACCATATGTATATTGGCTCTGAGTGTTATAATTTACACTTGTCTGCACATTTTGTGAGCTTACAGGTGCAGGAGTATTTACTTTAACAGTATTCGATACATCCTTAAAGTTTCTTTCCTGCGCAGGTGTTAAGAACATCTTACCTTCGTTATGCGCTTTAAGCGCTTGATCGGCAATCTTACCTATATTCTGTGCATGAGCAATTTGTGCTTGATCACCATTTTTAAAGGCTTCCTTAATAGCACCAACAACCTTATTATCTGCTGTATTATTACTTGACATTGTTGACCAACTAGACATTTGTTGGGCGCTAGCACCAGCATAGGTCGAAGCCTCTTTTGCGAAATCGGAAACACTCTTGATGTTATTAGAATTTGAAACATCTTGCATAGCAGCCTTAGCTGCAGCTGGGTTAGCGCTCTTCATATCAGAACCAGCTCTTGAAGCAATCTGTGTCATTGCCGCTTGTCTTTGAGTATCGTCTTTGATACTCAAAGCTCTATTGACAATATTATTCATGGCTACTTCCTGATCAGCAGCACTTAAGCCAGCTTTTGTAGCCGCTTGAGCAGCCGAACCATACAATAACGCCTTCTGATTCGGATCAGATACATTATCAATTTTATCTAACTGCCCTCCGAGGTTATTGACATTACCAGATATTGCTCTAGCTATTACAGCTGTCATACCTTCAGTCTGGCTCTTCTCGAATGCAGCCCTGCTATTTGATCTAGCCGCCAATTCTCGATAATCTTCTGGTGTTAGATTTTCTTTAGATAGAATCTTATCTATAGCCGCACCATCCCTATCATACTCCTGAGCAGCTCTTTTCTGTTCATAATTATATTGCCTTCTAGCTCTAGTTAGACCCATCCCCTTAACATAGCGGCCGAATTTATTATCGTCACTAATAACATTACCAAGTTTATGCCCTCTAAAACTAATATCACCTACAGTACGCCTATTTTCTGCATCTTTCCAATGCTGTATAGGGCTACTTTCTTTAATACCATTATTTATTCTACCAGACATTCGGTCAAGAGTTCCACGTAGATTACCGCCCGTTAAGCCGTCAATGATTGAAAGCACACTCTTGATTATAGCAACAATTGTAAACAATGAAAGGATTGGCAGTAAACCATAGGCAACCTTCAATAGCGGATTACTTTCATTACTATAAAGCAAGTTTGAAACAAATATTGCACCACCCACAATTAGCGAACAAATTGGGTAAATCATTAACATATTTTTAAGGAACTTCATCCATTTTTTGAAGAACCCTTCTGTGTTTGGTAGAATACCTGCAACAAAAGCTACTGGTGAAATAACTACAAGCACAATCACAGCAGCCTGTCGAATTAGCAAGATAAATACCATCATAATCAACGCAAGTGCAGCCGAGATAAGAAACAGCAACGCTGAAGACCCTGCAGCAAAAGCACCTGTAACACCTGCGGCAGTACCAACACCAAGAACAGCAGTACCACCCAAGATTTGCTTAATAGGGTTATTCTCTGTCTGAGAGTCACTCGAGTAATCCCATTGACCATCATTCGAAAGCCATTCAAACAATGAATGTCCTACAATATTAGAGATATCAATCATCAAAACAGAAACATACCATGAAATATTAACTAAAATCGCAAAGACAATAATTTTTGGCAACATCTTCTTGATGCCATAATTTGAAATACCCACACCCGAAACTTGCGAGAAGATAATAATAGACAATATTATTACAAAAAATACGTTAGCAATATCACGGAAACTAGACCAAGTTTTGAACGCCGGCTTGTCTTGTTGGAAGATTTCATCAGCCTTAATATTTAGAAAATGCTTCTGCATGATGCTATAAGTAGTAACAACCATACCATTTGCACCATTGATAATCGGACACATAATCCAACCAACCCATTCAATTGCACAAGAGTTTTTGTCATCAGAGCCATCACCATCGTCTTCACCAGCTGGATTATTTTTACATTTTTCACTATCTTTGTTTTCTTCTTTATTACATTCTTCTACACTGTCACCAGCTTTGGTGCCTTTTTTAGCACAAGTATAGACGGGGGTTGGCTTCTTATCCTTTACAGTACCCGGTCCATCCGTAGTAAGAGGCACCGTGAAATCTTTAGATTGTTTATCTTTACTTTTTACAAATCCAGGTGCGCAATCTTCTTTTGTTAGATATTTACTAGGAAAAGACGAGATATTATTAAACGATTCTAGTTCACCTTTTAAATTATTTAAAAAACACCTTTTTTTATCACCAACCGCATTATAAAACCCCCCTGCTTTCTCACAGCTCTTGGCATCTAGAGTATTTTTAGAGCTAGATCCTGGAGGATAGCCTGCATCCTTAGATTTACTATCCTTATCACTTATTTCACAAACATTTATACCCTCATAGTTTTTTTTCTTATATCCTTTAAAACAGGTACCTCCATCTTTAAGGACATAAGTAGGCTTAAGCCTAACTAAATCTTTAGGACCACCAATAGTCTGAACCTGGTCAGTTCGCAATACTTTACCATTTTTAATTTCAGCGGTATAAACAAGACATCCAGCACCAGCATGTGACCATAGTTCTACGCCGTCGTATTTAAATCCTCCCTTTGCACACTCTTCTTGGCTATATTGATAATCATCAGCATAAGCCTGGTGGCGATTATCTACTACAGATGTCGCCACCGTAAACAAAGCTAAAATAGCTAAAAAGATCCCTTTTTTGTTTTTAAACCCAACCCAAAAATTATTCATAATGCTTATATTTAATCATAAAAAAGTTAAAAAATCAATACAATTATGCTTTTTTAAAATAAAAAATAACCCGTTAAGTTTGGGTTATTTTTATAGGATTTAGCGGGGTTTACCAACCACCGCCACCGCCGCCACCGGCACCGCCGCCAGAAAATCCGCCACCGCCACCGGCACCACCAGAGCTTGGCGCAGAATAGCTGTTAACGGCACTGCTGAAGCTATTGAGCGTATCTGCAAAAACGGCTGCGTTGAATGCATTCACGCCAGAATACCAGCTTGGTTGATAGTCATTGTTCGCAAATTCAACTTCAAGAACCTTTGCCCAAGATTTTTCAAGACCAAACAAAGCAGCCCAAGGTAAAAGTTTTTCGTAAAGTTTAACTCGTGAACCACCAAATTCATCTTTGAAGCGTTCAGATTTTTCAAGGCTTTGGAGATATTTAAGCCGTTCGCTTTCAGCAACTGAAATATAAAGCTTTAATCCCATAAGGTAATTCTTCATTTCATAACCTTTTCTAGATGGAATCTTAATACTTACAACAACTATAATTAATGTCGAAAATACGCCCGCAATCAAAGTTGAAAGGAAGATATACGGATGCCACTTCGAAACAGTCGAAAGCGCCGAGAATGTAGAATCGCTAAAGAAAAACGATGCAAAAATCAAAGCGTCAATAACATAAGCAACGATGCGCATTCTTTTATTGAAAGCTGGCTCGCTTTGGTCGTAATAATCTGTATCTTTAAACCTGTCATTTATGATTCTTGAAGAAATACTCGATGCTATAGAAGAGCTCATAGTTTTCGAAAGGTTAACTTCTTCTCCATCGATAAAGAAACATTCCAAAAGCTCGCGCATATCTGAGTTTAAACCTCTGTAATTTAATAGCTTTATCTTGTAAATCTTGTGTTTACCGAAAAGATTTTTCTTCTCTTCTTCCTCAATCAAAATGTTACCATTGACTGCAAAAAATAGCATCGCAGCGGTGACTTTCTTATTAGATTTAACTAAGTTGCCCGCATCAAGGATATCTAATACTCCGATTTTTGGTGGTAAATATTGCGGAACAACTGTTTTAGCCTCTTTCGAAAGTGAGTTTCGCTTTCGAATTGCATTTTTCTTATAGAAAACAATCATAGCTAAGGCCACAATCACTAGTGCGGCGATCATAGAAACAATTGCTACAATCATTGTAGTTACATCTAAAGGATTAGGCGTTGGCTGAGCAAATTTATTATTGAAAGCCATCAAGAATGTTACGCTTTGATTGCTTAAAACATTCTTTTCAGAGAATGTGTATTCACCATTTTCTTGGTTTAGGGACGATTTTTCACATTGAGTATCTGACCCATACGCACCAGAAAAACATTTCGCAACCCCTTTAAAATCATTTTTAACAGATTGATCAAGAATGACTTTTCCAGAAACTTCGCCAAACTGCTGCTGCCACTGCGAACCATTTGCATTAACGATTAGAAGTTGTCGATCCTTTAATTCGCCTTCCCCGGCTCTTAAAATATTTTTCAAATGGTATTTTATTTGATAATTATGTCGGCCGGAAACATATTGGTTAGAATCGCCAATTCGAAAAACAACATTACCATTGCTTGGTCTTGTACTATACGGCACATTTATACCGTCCATTGTGATATCAGCCTTACCGTCAAAAACAGTTTTACCGTTATAGTATTTTGGAATAGCACGTTCAATTCCGTGATTAACATTACCAAGAATGAAACTTGCAGAAATCTGTTCGGTTACTTCAAGGTCGGTATCACCATTTTGGTTGGCGCTAAATTTATAAGTCCCCTCGAACTTCGGAAATTTAATGTTTTGATTCTTTCTTTCGAGTTCTCTTCGCTCAGCTGCGCTATTTCTTCTGCGGCGACGCGCAAAAGCTGGGTGAGAAAAACTCGCCGAGACAAAACTAAATGCCAAAACCGCCACTAAAAATAGTGACGTAATTTTGGTAATTTTTTGTAAACGATTATTTTGTGATTTCATTATCGGTTGTTCCTGCATTTTTAAAGCTAATTAGATTTTCTGTCGACATTTTGACCATATTTTGAACGGCAACATCTGTATTAAACGCAACGTGTGGCGTGATGATAACATTCGGAAAATTCGACAAATCGCGATAAACTGAATCTTTGATGATCCTTCCACTTAAGTCTTTTCGAATAAGGTGTTTTTCATTTTCGAAAACATCAAGGCCGGCTGCAGCAACTTTTCCGCTAACTAGTGCATCGCGCAAATCCGCAGTGTTAATGTGACCGCCACGCGCAGTGTTCACAATAACCACACCGTCTTTCATTTTAGCAATACTCTCAGCGTTAATGATATGGTGGTTTTGCGGTGTTAATGGAATGTGAAGCGAAATTAAATCACTTTCCGCAAAAACTTCATCAAGAGATTTGTATTCTAAAATATTTTGCGCTTGCGGATTTTCGAAAGTATCATATGCAATAATTTTAGCACCAAAAGCTTTAAAAACCTTGGCTGTTGTTAAGCCGATGTGGCCTGTGCCGATAATTCCAATCGTCATTGTGTTAAGCTCACGACCCATCAAATTATCAACCGAAAAATTCTGGTTTTTTGCACGTGAAAGACAAAGCGGAATATTTCGAATTGTCGCAAGTGCAAGCGCAACCGCGAATTCAGCAATCGCACTTGGCGAATATTGCGGAACATTCGAAATTTTAATACCAAAACTTTTAGCCTTTTCGATATCTATACCATCATAACCAGCTGTTCGAACCGTAAAATAAGAAATTCCCATTTTCGAAAGCGGTTCCCAAACATCGTTCAGTTCTTCACTTGAAGTATATGAAGAAACCGCATCGAAACCTTCGGCCAGTTTTACTGTTTCAGCATTTAAATCTTTTGAAGTTGTGGCATATTCAATACCAAATTGCTCCGCAAATTTTTCAAAATACTGGAGCTCATCTTTTCGTACACTATAAGCAATGATTTTCATATATACCAATTATAATGCTTAAGCCTTGTTTTTTCAAGATTTTTGATTATTTTGAGAATTTTTCGAAAAGCTCTTCTTTTGAAAGCATTTGAACTTCGCCAGTTGAGCGTTCTACAACTTCAAATTCACCACTTTCAAGCAGCCGATCAGAAACTGTAAGTCGATAAGGAATTCCCATCAATTCGGCGTCGGCAAATTTTTGACCTGGGCGAAGATTGCGATCATCAAACAAAACTTCGATTCCCTTTTTCGAAAATTCATTATAAATTTCTTCTGCTAATTCTTGTGATTTCTCACCAATTTGCACAAGGTAAATTTTAGCTGGAGCAACGTTTTCTGGCCAAATCAAACCTTTTTCATCACTGAATTTTTCAGCAATCACACCCATTACACGAGTAATTCCGATTCCGTATGAACCCATCCAAGCAGATTTTCGCTCACCGTTTTTATCAGTAAAATAAAGTCCCATTTCATCAGTTTTTTGCGTACCGAAATTAAAGATATTGCCAACTTCAGCGGTTTTAACCTTCTCTAATCCATCTTTCGAATCAATTTCACCTTCTTCAATCGCTTGGTCTAAAATTTCTTCATTGAAAGCAAGAGTTTTTTCACCATCGCGCTTCAAATAAACGTAATCTTCACCAGCATCACAAATTGTTTGGAATTCATGACTAAATTTTGTGAACGCACCACCACTAGCGAAAGTTATGAAAGTATCTTCACCCAAACCGAGACGTTCGAAAATTCGCTCATACGCTTTCGAAACTTTAGAATAATAGTTTTCTAAATCCTCTTTTGTGGCGTGAACTGAATACAAATCTTTCATCAAAAATTCACGACCACGCATAATTCCGCTTTTTGCACGGAGTTCGTTTCGCATTTTATTTTGGAATTGAAAAACCGAAACTGGCAAATCTTTATATGATTGAATATGACTTTTAAGCATTTCAACGATTGGCTCTTCATGACTCCAACCTAAACCAACTTCTGTTTTATCTTTAAGCGCAGTCTTAAACCAAACATCCACAACATCATCGTTCCAGCGAGTTGTGCGCTCCCAAACTTCACGGCGTTGAAGGGTTGTCATTAAAATTTCATTAGCGTCGATTTTTTCAAGCTCTTCACGTACAATTTTTTTAATATTTTCTAACACTTTGAAACCGAGCGGCAAATAATCATAAGCACCCGCCATTTCTTTATGCACAAATCCAGCTTTAATCAAAAGTTGTGCGTTTTTAGCTTCTTCGCCAGATGGAACGGTTTTACTAGTTTTGGTATATAGTTTTGATAATCGCATAATTCTCCTCTTTAAAACAAAACTCGGCTGATTTGGTCAACCGAGTATTAAAAATTTAGTTAATCTCTGTAATTTCGTATTTAATTACGCCTTTTGGTGTCGTAATATCAACTTCTTCTCCAAGTTTTTTACCCATAATTTGTTGGCCAATTGGTGATTCGTTCGAAATTTTACCCTCAAGGGGGTTAGCTTCAACAGCACCAACCATTGTGTATTTTACTTCCTTGCCATTTTCGAGATTCTTAAGGCTAACTTGATTACCAAGTGCTACAACATCTTTTTTGCCGCCACCAATAATTACAGCGTTTTGCAAAATGTTTTCAATCTCCATGATTCGAGATTCTGCCAAAGCTTGTTTTTTTCGAGCAGCATCGTATTCTGAGTTTTCGCGCAAATCACCAAAATCGCGCGCAGTCGCAACTTCTTCTGAAATTTCTTTTCGTTGCGAAATTAGAAGCTCCAATTCAGCTTCAAGTTCTTCTTTTCCTAATTTTGTAATATTAAATTCTTGTTTCATAAAATAAAAATCCTTTTTATAAGTTATACAATTATATCAAATTTTTGATCTTGCGTCAATGTTAGAGGTTGAGAAATTGAGTTGCTGTATAGATATAAAGTATCGCAAAAGCAATTCCGTTTTTAATCATATGAATCACAATTCCCGACCAAATCGTTTTGGTGATTTTTTCACGAATCAAACACATAATTACGCTCATTACGAATACAGTTATTCCTACATTTAACTGAAAATGAACAATTCCAAACAACAGACTGGTCAAAAAAATTGCTAGCGGAATATTTATTTTACGAAGTTGACCGTAAATCATACCACGAAAAATAACTTCCTCAACAAATGGTGTAATCACAACAATAGAAATAAAAGCCATCAAAAATTGCCAAGGGTGAATCATCGTTCCTCGCTGAAACAATAAATTTTGAGATTGAGCTTTATTAAAATTTGGTAGAATATGCGATGCTATGTCGAGAAAAATTCCAGACAATATCATAGCTAAAATAAATCCAACCAACGCTAAAGCTAAATCTTGCCAGGTTATAAGCCCGTTTAAAGCAATCTCTTTTCTAGAAATTTTTTGGCCGAAAAGTTTAACTGGCACAAGATAAATTATCGCAAACATTAAGCCAAAGAATAAAATCGAGTAAACAGATGTTGTAATCACGCTAGAAGTTGCGTTTTGGTAGCCCGAATCATTGCCCCAAAAGGCTATCGCTAAATATAGGCGAATCACAACCGCTGAAGTATAACTCGCTACAAAATAAGCTAAAATCGGCAAAACTGCCCAAAAAATGATTTTTAAAGGTTTTTTCGAAAGAATTTTCTCGTTTCGTTTTCGAATTTTGCTGCAAATAAGAATAACTTTTTCTTTCATTTTAACCTCTAAAGATTTTCGTGAAGTCAAGAACGATAATTAAAACCGAAAGCCCCATTAGAGCCAAAAAACTCCAGCCGTTAATATTTTCTTCAGTTTCTTTTGGTAGCGGTTTTTTAAGCAAAACTCGAAAAATAAACGTCATAAACCAACGACCGCCATCTAACGCTGGAATCGGTAAAACATTCATACAGGCCAAGCTAATCGAAATAATAGCGGTAAGCATTAAAATCATATCCATCCCCATCGAAACAATGTTTGGGAAAATTCCTCCAATAACCATCACTGGTCCGGAAACACTCTCACCTGCTTTCGAAAGCTGAGTGTTTGCGTTCTTTTGAGAATCAGAATTTGGAATAACCTTTTCGAAAATTCCACCAAAAAAGTTCACAAAAAGCTCACCAACACCTTTGAATGTTTCACCCGTAAATTGAACCGTTGTACCTAAACCAACAATTGGAGCGCTCCAAGTTGAGTGAATCTTTTGCATTCCGTCAGATAAAACCGCACCCAAAAAGCCATTATTGCCTTTTTCGTTGAGTTTTACACTTTTCGAAATTTCTTTACCGTTTCGACTAATCTTTAAAGAAACTGTTTTACCGGCGTTATTTTTTAAATCTTGGCGAATTTTAGTGGAGTTTTCAACCTTTTGACCGTTAAACTCTAAAAGTGTGTCATTTTTATTCAACCCGGCTTTTTCTGCTGGAGAATTTTTTGAAATTGCAGAAACTTGCACACCACCGCCAGATATTTTTGCATCAGAAGAAAGATAAAATTGATTTGGAAGTAGCTTTGGCATTCCAGAAATCGCTAAAACTGTAAAAATTACAAATGCAACTAGCCAGTTCATAGCAACACCAGCAAACAAAATCTGCGTTTTACCCCAAAAACTTGCTGCACCATAATCGCCCTTTTTTGAGTCAGAGTCGTGTTCACCCTGAAGTCGCACAAAACCACCGAGCGGAATTGCACCAATCGAAATTTTTGTACCTTTTGGTAGAATTTTATCTGTTTTAGCTTTAAAGCTTTTAATTCTTGGCGGAAAACCAATTGCGTATTCTTTAAGTTTTACACCGTTTTTCTTAGCCGCAAGCGCATGGCCAAGCTCATGAAGCGCCACCAAAAAAGTTAGCGAAATTAAACCGATAATTATTCCAAAAATTAAATTAAAAACCTCCATTTTACCCTTTCGAAAATCTTAAATTAGCTTTTGCCGACGCTTTCAAAACGCCAGCAAAAAATAACTTAAATTGTGAGAATTTCTTTCTCTTTTTCTTTAAAAATTGCGTCGATTTGTGTGCTAAACTCTTTAATTTCAGCGTCAATTTCTTTTTCAATTCGCTTTAAATCGTCTTCTGTTAAAGATTTTTCATCTTTAAGTTTTTTGGCGTGTTTTAAAGCATCTTGACGAATGTTTCGAAGCGTAATTTTTGCACCTTCAACTTTTTCAGAAGTTTGTTTTACGATTTGTTTGCGGCGCTCCTCTGTTAATGGTGGAACTGGCACACGAACAACGCGACCATCATCACTTGGGTTAAAACCAAGGCTTTGATCGTTGCGGATTGCTGCCGAAATTGCTGAAATATTATTTGCATCAAAAGGTGTGATCAAAATCATTCCCGCCTCTGGTGCAGTCATATTCGAAACTTGGTTCAATGGCATTTTTGCGCCATAAACTTCAACCGACACCCCGTCAAGCATTGAAGGATGCGCACGGCCAGTTCGAACTTTTTTCATTTCACCTTTGAAATGCTCGACGGCCTCGGTCATTTTTAATTTAAATTCATCTGTATCAAACATGCCTACATTATAACACACCTTATGCTTTTTATTCAAATTGACTTTTTAGCCTTTTTATGATATAATACCAAAGTAGCTTTTCGAAAAGCTAAGAAAATTTATAAAGGAGGTGCTCAAATGGCACCAAAACCAGTAAAACTTACCAACGCATTAAATGTTGTTCTTCCAGAGCCGAAAGAATGCGTCCTGAAGTTCAATCCTCAAAAAGAGAATACTATTAGGAAGATTTTCAAAAAATTTATCAAAAAGCATAAGAAGGATGGAATTCTTCTTTTTGCACATAAAGATAAAGACAAGTTATCCCATCTAATCGTGTTCAAACAAGAATGCGAAAAGGCTGGGGTCAAATTATCGATTTCACTTTATTGTGAAGATAAAAACCCTCAGAGCGACGACTATAAAGAATGGTACTTCCGCGAAGTGGATGTATCTTTAGACGAGGAGTTGAACGAAATGATTATTTGGTAAGTTCACCAACCCCGCAATTTGTGCGGGGTTTTCTCTTTTTATAAACTATTCTTGTGCAAAATTTTTACTCAAAACTTCAATTTCATTTTCGAGCGAATTCAACTCACTCTCAAGCGCCTCAGCTTTCGAAATCGCCTCTTTATATTTTTCGACAGTTTCTTCAAGAGGAATCGCTCCACTTTCAATATCAGCTAGAATCTCGTCGATTTCTTTTATTTTTTGACTAATTTTGATTGACATTTTTCACCTCCGCCGTTATTGTTTTATCTATTGTTTTAATCGTAATCTCTTTACCAGTTGCAATTTCCCCACTAATCAGTGCGTAGCCTTTCGCCAAAATATTTTGCGGATTATAGCTTTCTAAAATTCGTTTTTTAGCCTGAATCTCTCTTTTCTGGTCAAGAATATTCTGTAAAATTCTATTGCGAATTTCCTGATTTTTCTCTCTATTAACCTTTTTAAGTTCAGCTATTTTCGAAAGCAACAAATCATTTGTGCGTAAAATTTTTGAACGCAAAAAACGCATTTCGTCAAATTTGTTTGGTGTTAAAATTTGTGCCACATTGCTTGGTGTTGAGGCAGCAAAATCTGCAGCTAAATCACAAAGGCTTTGATCGATTTCGTGGCCAATTCCAGTAATAATCGGTACGCGAGAATTTGCAACCGCACGAACCAGTTTTTCATCATTAAAAACCGCTAAATCATCTGCACTACCGCCACCACGAATAATCGCAATCACATCAGGCAGCTCACTTTGACTATTTAAAAAATCTATCGCACGAATAATTTGATCGCTAGCCGCCATACCTTGAACCTGAGTGTGTGCCACAATAATCTTTAACCCACCCCAACGCTCATTGATAATTTTAATAAAATCCGCATAGCCGGCCGCTTGCGTACTCGAAATTACCGCAACTTTCTGTAAATCTTGCGGAATTCTACGCTTTCGATTTTCATCAAACAAACCTTCTCGCGTTAATTTTTCTTTTAAGATTTCGAGAGACTTTTTAAGACTTCCCTCACCTTTTGGCGTAATTTTTTCAACTGTTAAACTAAATTTTCCCCAGTTTGTTAATTTGGGCTTAACCTGAGCAATAACCTTCATGCCGTCTTCGAGTGGAAAACGTAATTGCCAAACCGTCATAAAGCAACCAAGAACCGATTCTTCATCTTTTAAATCGAAGAAAACGAACTTATTTTGATTCACCTTAAAACTTGAAATTTCACCTTCAATTAAAACACTCGGAAAACTCTTTTCGAAAATATCATTACTAGTTGCAATAAAATCTGAAACACTATAAATTACCTCATGCGGTTGAGGTTTTTTTATCTCAGAATTTAACAACTCTTCAAATTCGTCAAAATCCATATTCTTTATTATAACATAACCTTTTAAAATAAAATAACCGCCGTGAAGCGATTATTTTTCGAATAATTTAGAAAATTCTTGATTCAATTCTTGAATTTGCGACTCTTCACCACCAGAAACTGCACCTAAAATCCAAGTGTTCGCATCTATAAATTCTTTCGCTACTTTAAAAATTTGTTCACGCGAAATTTGCTTAATAAACTTTGGCTGAGCTTTATAATCACGAACATATCCATCCCAAAAATATCTTGAGGCATAAAATCCTGCCGTTGAAGCAACGGTTTGGCCACCCATCTGGAACGAACCAAGTGAATAGCTCTTCATAGCTTCAAGCTCTTTTTCGGTGATTTCTTCATTCAAAACCTTTTTAAGCTCCAATACAATTAGCTCAAAAAGCTCTTTTGCTGTGCTATAGTTTGTTTGGCCCTCAAAATCCCAAGAAGAATCTTTTGGTCCACGAGAAGCGCCAGAATAAACGCCATAAGTTAATCCTCGCTTACGAGCTTGCCCAAGAATACGCGCGTGCATTGTTCCAGTTAAAATGTGGTTTAACGCATGCATTGCATCCATCTCAGACGTAGTTAGCTTGCGTGGCAACAATAGTGAAATCCCAAAACTAATGTTCTTCAAATCTGGTCGATGAATAAAAATCGGCGCTTGTGGTTTTTTAGTTGGGTCGGTGATAATTTCGAAACGCTCGCCTCTTTCAAGTTGAAGATTTTCGAAACCTTCGAGAATTTTACTTCTACGAGTTGGTGTGATTTTTCCAGCAATAACAAACCGTAAATTATCAGTAGTGTGCGTTCGTTTATGATGTTCACGAATATCATCAAGTGTGATGTTATCGATAGTTTTTAAACGCTCTTCATAAGTTAGAACTTTTTCACCAAATTCTTGCTGAATTTTTGGCCAAAGAAGACGTGCGTTATTGTTCAAATAGCCGGTCAATTCGTTTCGAACATTACCCTTTTCTGCTTTAAATTCAAACTCGTTAAATCTTGGTTGACTAATTGAAAGAAGTTGTAATTCAAAAATTCGGTCCCACTCAAAATCGGCACAATCCGCAACATAATTCATACTCATATCAGATGTTGAAGCGTTGTGATAAGCGCCATTTTTAGTAAATTCGGCCTCAAATTCATGTTCACTGGCAAACCTTGCATTTGCACCAAAAGCCATATGCTCCATAATGTGCGCAGTTTCATAAATTTCTGGACTTTTAGTAAATCGAGAACCTGCTCGAAACTGAAACTGAAAACTCATCACCGTCGCATCTGGAACATTCACAAGAAGACCGCGTACGCCATTTTTCAGGCGTACTTCTTCAACGGTGTGGCGCATCTATTTGCGACCCTTCTTTTTGTTCTGGCGTTGAGCTTTTTTAGCTTTTCGCGCATTATTCTTTTTTGCGTTTTCGTTATTTTTTGAAGCGGCTTTTTTAGCTTTCGAAAAATCTTCATCGCGGTTTTTATCGCCAGATTGAATCTCGTTAACACCTTTTTCAACTGAATTCTCAGCAAGTCGCGTAAGTTCAGTATCGTGACCTTCATCTTGGTGCGCTACTGCATCATTTGGTGTAACTCGAGTTAGAATTCGAATCGTTTCATCGCGCAAAGTGTTCTGAAGACCATCGAACAATTTTTGTGATTCTGCACGGTATTCAACCAATGGATCGCGTTGCCCAACACTTCGCCAGTGAATTCCTTCACGCAAGAAATTCATATTTTCAAGGTGATTCATCCAAAGAGTATCAAGAATTTGCATATAAACTTCGCGTTCAACTTTTTGGAACACCTCTTTACCTAGTTCATTTTCTTTATCTTGGTAAAGCTCTTCAGCAATTTGTTTAGCTAATTTAATTCGCTTTTTGTCGTTAGAAATTCGGCCAAGAGCCTCAATTTTCTCTTCATCAACTGGGAAGATTTCAACAAAGTCTGAAACGAATTTTTCGTTATTTTTTGAAGGTAGTTCAGCGAGTTCTGCTGCTTTCGAAATAAATAGCTCTTTAATTTCGGCTGTAATATCTTCACCTTCAAGAATTTTTCGGCGCATCGCGTAAACAACTTTTCGGTGACGGTTGATCACATTATCATATTGAACAACATTTTTACGCGTATCAAAGTTGAATCCTTCAACGCGTTTTTGCGCATTTTCAAGTGTTTTCGAAACAGCTTTATGTTGAATTGGCGTATCTTCTGGCACACCAAGCCGATCCATCAATGCTGCAATTCTTTCACCCTGGAAAATTCGCATCAAATCGTCTTCAGTTGAAACGTAGAATTGGGTTTCGCCTGGATCTCCCTGACGACCACCACGACCGCGGAACTGGTTGTCAATTCGGCGAGATTCATGACGCTCTGAACCAATCACAACCAATCCACCAAGTTCCTTAACACCTTTACCAAGCTTAATGTCGGTTCCACGACCAGCAATATTTGTTGCAAGAGTAATTGCACCTTTTTCTCCGGCACGTGCCACGATTGCAGCCTCATGTTCGTTGTTTTTAGCGTTCAGAAGATTGTATTTAATTCCTTCTTGGTCGAGATATTTTGCAATTTGCTCATTCTTTTCAATTGAGCCTGAACCAACCAAAACTGGACGTCCTTCTGCGTGATATTTTTTAATTGCTTCAGCAACAGCTTTAAGTTTTGCTTTTTCAGTTTTAAAAATCAAATCTTCTTTGTCGTCGCGAATGACTGGTTTGTTTGAAGGAATTTGCACAACCTCCAAAGAATAAATTTGTTGAAACTCTTCAGCCTCAGTGAAAGCGGTTCCGGTCATTCCTGAAAGTTTATTATAAAGACGGAAGAAATTCTGGAACGAAATTGTTGCCAAAGTCATTGATTCTTGCAAAACTGGAACTTTTTCTTTTGCCTCAATTGCCTGGTGTAGACCTTCGTTATAGCGACGTCCGTTCATCAAGCGACCAGTGTGTTCGTCAACAATAATCACCTCACCATCATTTGTCACAACGTAATCTTTATCACGTTTGAAAAGAGTTTCGGCGCGCAAAGCTTGCTCAACGTGATAAACCGCACGCGAATGTTCTGGCGTATAAAGATTTTTCATATTAAGAAGTTTTTCAATCTTATCGATTCCAGATTCAGTTAAAGCTACGCTTCGGCGCTTTTCATCAACTTCGTAATCTTCTTTTGAAAGCTGTGAAACAACCTTGGCAAATTGAATATAACTTTCTGGATTTTCAGCAGCTGGAGCAGAAATAATCAAAGGTGTTCGAGCTTCATCGATCAAAATTGAGTCAACCTCGTCGACAATTGCAAAATTAAGCTCGCGCTGACGCAAAAGCTCAACTTCATTCACCATGTTGTCGCGCAAATAATCGAAACCAAATTCGTTATTTGTTCCATAAGTAATATCCGCAGCGTAAGCCTCTTTTCGAGTTGCTGGACGAAGTTTTCGCATGTTCTCATCTTCATGCTCTTCGTTATCATATTCTGGATCAAAGATAAAACTGGCGTCATTAATAATCACACCAACCGAAAGACCAAGAAAGTCATACAACTTTCCCATCCAAGAAGCGTCACGCTGTGCAAGATAATCGTTCACGGTCACAACGTGCACACCTTTTCCTTCCATCGCATTCAAAGAAACCGGCAAAGTTGCCACCAAAGTTTTACCTTCACCTGTTTTCATTTCGGCAACTTTTCCTTCATGAAGAACCATTCCACCAATTAACTGAACGTCAAAGTGGCGCATTCCAAGAACACGGTTTGAAGCTTCACGGACAAGCGCAAATACATCTGGTAAAATATCATCCAAGCTCTTTTTCGAAAGGCTCTTCTTGAGTTTTTCGAAAGTCTTTTTGAGCTTTTCATCGCTCATTTTTTCGTATTTTTCGCTTAATTTATTAATTTCATCAACTTTGCGTTGCAATCGACGCAAAATTTTCTTTTGTGGATCACCAAAAACGGTTGTTAAAATTTTATCAACTTTATTGTCTTCCACCATTACATTTTTCTTCTTCGCAGTTTTTCTAGACATTTCCCTCTCCATTAAAAACAGTATAAAATCTATCTATAATTTTACCATAATTTTAATATTAAAAAAAGCCCCTTTACGAGACTTTTTGATTAGTTTAAACGTTTTCGCACGTTTTCACAATTAGATTGATAATTCCTTTTCGCATTTCTTCTCCTTTTTCAATAAACTCTTCGAAGTTATTTTCTCTAGCTTGTTCATATTTAAACAGCGCCGAGGATAATTTTCGAAGATTTTCGGCTGTTCGTAAAGCTTTTTTACTAGCCCTTCTATTCAAAATCGAAAGCGGATGAAATAGCATATTCTCAACGTGAGGATCTAAATCTACCGCATCAATTATATCGTATTCATCGGCAAAACCCGGAAGTATTAAATCATAGTTTTGTTGATAATATTCAACAGTTCTTCTTTTAATATATTTTTCATAACCATTAAAGACGATTTCATAAAATGTAACAACATAAACTTGATCGTGATCTGGTTCGATAATCATTGCGAACCTACGCCCAAACTTTGCGAAAAGTTCAGCAATAGTGACTTCACCATTCATAGCTAAAATCACCTCCTCTATTAACATAGAAACAAAATAGCGGAATAACATCCATTATATATTGAGCTAAGTCTTGAAGCGCAACTAGGGACATCTCCTCATCCATCATCCATGAGTCATCATCATCCACTAACGTGGCTAAAAACTCTATATCAACAAGCTTATCCGCCCATTCAGTGGAGTCTTGAGTTATAAATCGTTGATAGTCCTCAAGGCAATCTTCAACCGATATACCCCTCATATTTTCCTTCCTAATAGTATCTATAATAGCACCTACTATAGGATAAGGCATCCTGCGATCAAAAATAACTGTAACACCAATTTCTGGTACAAGAAAACCTTCCTCTTGCATATAAAAATAGATTTTATAGTTTGTTAAATATTTACCAATCGAACGAGAAATTGACGCGATCAATATCCCTGGAATTTCAATCTCCTTATTTAAAGTTTCTTGCTGTTGATTCATTATGATCACCCCTCTCTCGAATCTTTATAACAACATTAAACCGATTATATCATATTTTTATAAAAAAGCAAAATATTTTAAACTTTCGCACATTTAAAAACGAGACCCTGTTATAAGTCTCGTTTTATTTTATATTACCTATCTGGTAATTATTTTTGAATTCTAACTTTGCAGTTTTTAAACCTTTTTAGGGTTACAAAACCCGCCAAGCTAACAACTACAACACTAGCTATTGTTAAAAATATCACTTGATAGTTCACGGCAGTTGTTTTGTTTCCTGTATTCGGCGCTTTAATCGCCTGTCCTTTAGCGGATTCGCCCGCCTCGTTTTTGGCCACATCTTGTCGATTTATGGAAGCTCCTTGTGAGCTATTTGGATCACTGACCAATTCTGCTTTTTCTGGTGCACCCGTTGGGTATTGAGTTCCAGGTATGAATTTCAAACCCTTATCATACGCTGCTTTCCAGTCGGCATATGTAGCTGTTCGTGATTCATTTTTAGCAACCTTGTTATTATCCCTGCTAATTGAGAATTCTGGCTTAACATCATTTTTTGAAAGATATAAGAATTGACTGGCGAAACGATTATCTACAAATGAGCCCATTACAGTTTCAGTTCCGTTATCAGATTTAGTGTATGCACGAGTTGTTCCACCACCATCAAGCATGAAGGCATTTTTAATATTTGAAACACCCGTTTGATTAATCAAGTTCATTATTTCGTTATGGTTTAAACCTGTCTTTGTTGAGGTGTGGCCATCAACCACAAAAACTGCTTGCAAACCATTGTTGAATTCCATAAAAATTGTTCTAGCATTTTTTTCATTTGGATCACCGTGCCACACACTACTTTGACCAAAAGTTGAATCGAGAACTCCATTTTTTACGATTGGTGAAAATGCGCCAATATTCCAACCTTTATCACCCATCTTTTGAAAGATTTTCGAAACTTCCGAGTTACTCAAGTTAGTAACTTCGACATCACCTTTACCATCCGAGTATATAATTCCATTTTTTCCTAGCCCAAGCTCTCGTTGTGACCAACCATTATCAGCATTTTCAAGTTGCCAAAAACCACCTGTAAAAATTACTGGCGTATTGTGGATTTTAGCCTCATTTAAGATATTGTCTTTATTCCAAGGTGCAGTGTAATTTTGATTAATCTGCGCTTGTGTTATACCTTTTTGCAGCTTATAAGAACCGTTTTTATTCCAGGAGATTGTAGTAAAATTTAAGTTATCTATCTTTCCTCTTACAACAGAAATCTCTTTATCTATAGTTTCTGTTGAAGTGATAGTTAAAAGGCCTTTATCTTCAAGCACTTTCGTAAAATTCGATACTTCGGCAGCAAAAGCACTACTACTAAAACCGAGCGCTATAATTGAATATGCGCCAAAAACCATAAAAAAATAACTAAGTATATTTTTTATTTTCACTTTATTTTCTCCCTTTTGAAATTTATTTTAAAACACTTATGCTTACATTCTATCATGTATATTCATACTTTTCAAGCACTTTTTTAAAATCAAATAAAAAACAAGGCTTTCATAACCTTGTTTTTACCAAAAGTTTAGCCGCGTTTTAGTGAGCGTTTAAATCTTGCCATAATGCCAGATTTACCAAGACGTGGATTTTTTTCTGTTTTATAGCGACGAATTTGACCATCTAGTTTAGCTTCAACAATGTCAATTGCAGCTAAAACGTTTGAACTTTGATCTTTTGCAACTAGAGTCTTATCTGGCACATCAACAATTGCTTCAACTTCATATTTATTGTCGTGAGCACCGTTAATTTGCGAGATTACAACACGCGCTGATGCTGATTTTTTAGCATGGCGTGGTAGATATTTATCTAACTTACCGATGTGTTTTTCTGCATATTTTTGTGTAGTTTCATCAACTTCGTATTTGTTTCCTGTAATTTCAATTCGTGAAATCATTGTATAATCCTTTTTTGTTAGTTTACAGCTCCATATTAGCATAAACATTTCATTTTGTCAAGAAAAATAACCCGTCCTACACGAGTTATTCAAAAAATTCAACGAGTTTTTTCAACTCATTTTGGTTATTGCCTGTAAAATTTGTGGCGTTTTCTAAGAGAAGACCGTTGTTCTTATCTGTTTCACCATAAAAAATTGCAGGCGCAGATGAAATACCTTGCCCTTTTAAGAAGTTAATTACATCTTCATCGTTTTCAATATTGATTTCTATAAAAGGAATCTTTTTATTATCTAGATATCTCTTAACCATTCTACACTGAACACAATTAGGCTTAGTGTATACGTAAACTACTTTAGCCATATAAATCACCTCTTTCTACTCTGGCTATATTTAATATTATAGCATAAGCAAAATAAAAAAGCACTATATTTAGTGTTGTAAAATTTACAAAACGCTATATTTAGTGCTTATTTTATCTTTTTAGATTCGTTCGCGATTATTCATATATGGTCGAAGTACTTCTGGAATAACAAGATCGTCACCATCTTGGAAGTTTTCGATAGCTGCAACAAGACAGCGAGCAAGCGATACCGCAGTACCATTCAAAGTGTGAACAACCTGCAAATCACCATTTTCACGACGCACACGAATATTCAAGTTTCGCGCCTGATAATCTGTACAGTTTGAACAGCTTGTAATTTCGCGATAAGCTCCATCAACTGGACTCCAATATTCAATATCGTATTTCTTTGAAGCTGGTGCGCCCAGGTCGCCACTCGCAATATTAATCACACGATAAGGAATGCCAAGGTCTTGATAGATTTCTTCCTCAACCGCTAAAATCTTCTGGTGCGTTTCAACACTTTGTTCAGGTAGAGTATATGCATACATTTCAAGCTTGTTAAACTGATGAACACGGAAAAGCCCACGCGTATGTTTACCGTAAGTTCCCGCTTCTTTTCGATAACACGGTGAATATCCAGCATAGAAAATTGGTAAATCTTTTTCGTTTAAGATTTCACCAGCGTGATAACCAGTTAGTGACATTTCAGCTGTAGCAATTAGGCTTAAATCTTCACCTTCAATAAAATATTCATCACTTTGATCGCTCGATCGTGGAGCAAAACCAGTTCCGGTAGCAACTTCACCGTTCACCATGTGTGGAACGGTCATGAAATTAAAGCCCTTTGAAATTAATTTATTGAGTGCAAACTGATAAATCGCATTCTCAAGAAGCGCTAAATCACCCTTTAAGAAATAGAATTTTGTTCCAGCAACTTTTGATCCACGTTCGAAATCAACCCAGTTCTTTTTATTTGCGAAATCAAGATGATCTTGCGCACCCTTACGGCTTTCGAAAAGTTCTTCGCCCCAAGTTTTAACTAGATCATCTTCACCTTCTTTACCGATTGGCACATCGTCTTGAAGAATATTTGGAATTCCGTTCAAAGCTGTTGAAAGTTTTTCATTAAGTTCACGGTATTTCTTTTCGATTTCAGCAAGCTCTTCTTTAATTTTTTTACCTTCAGCAATTTGTTCATCGCTTGGTCTTCCGCCAGAATTTTTCATTGAAGAAGCGATTTGGTTGCGTCGTGTGCGAAGTTCATCAATCTGAGCTGTAAGAGTTTTTCTTTCGTCATCAAGCGCAATTACAGCTTGAATATCGGCATTTTTATAACCTTTATTCAGTGCGTCCTTCTGCACACGCTCGGCATTTTCACGGATAAATCTAATATCTAACATAAACTAATTTTACCACAGTTCTTCTGAAATTTTAACCCCTTTTTAATTTGACTTTATTAACATAAAATTGTATAATATAAAAGTATTTCGTTCTTTAAAACTTTTTTACTTTCATGAATAGAATCTTAACTACTTTTCGAAAGTAAAATTCCAGTAAAAATCCAGGAGGAATTTTCTATGACAAATTCTGTTAGCAAACCCTTAGCTCGAACAGCCGAACTAGAAAAACTACAAGAAGAGTATATGCTAATTTTAGCTGAAATTGTCGAATATATCTGTAAAAATCTAGGTCAATCAATTGAACGACAAACTGTTCCAGAAGGACATTCTGATTTTTGGAGGAAATATTCCACAAAAATTAGTATCCCAAAAGCCATAGCACTTGAAAAAGGCTACGGAAATGGTAAATTCACCGAAGTTCGCAGGAATGTTAATAGTAAGTTTCACATTTATGAAGAATATGAAGCCGAAAAAGATGGTGTAGATCAGATCGTCTTTCTAATAGCACCAAAAAGTGTCCTAAAACTAGACAGACCTACCGAAAGTGCTCTACACTATTCTAAGATAGCCTTAGAGGAGGTTAAAAAACATATTAAAAAGCTTTCGAAAGATGAATATAAAAAGCTCCGTGAGCAAATTTATGTTAACGGAATAATTGAAATTCCAATCATTTTACCTAAGCGCACTAAATTAATCCCTTTACAGAGACATTTAAAACGATACCCTAAAATATTTAAAAATATCGTTGGTTTTCGAAGACCGCACGCTAATAGCGAAATTCGTAAACAAGGTTATAATTTATACGCTCAAATAAATAGGCTGGATTTTTAACCTTAAAGCCCCGATTAAGCTCGGGGTTTTTACTTGACTTTTTACTGTTAAGGAAGTAAAATTATATTATAAATTACACTATCCCTATCCTGGGAAGCACTTTAGAAAAGGAGGCATTGCTTATGTCTAAAAGAACCTTAACAAGCGGTGAACGTATTCAAAACGCCCGCGATATCTCATCTGTAGCTTATCACAATGAGCTATCAAAAGTCGTTCGCGAGGCTTTTAAAAGCCTTCCTGATGCTGAAGTTAGAAGACTTGTTAACCTATGCTCTATTGGAAGAAGTTGTATTGTTGAAGTTCCACTTAGTGAGACTTTCAAAAAAGAATATGTCTACGATATCAATAATGTCATAAGTATGAGTCCGTTATTTAAATCTATTCAAAGAATTGATTTTCTAATAAAAGAAAATGAAGGATTTGCACGGATTTGGCTTCATGGTAATATTCGAAAATTTTTACCAAAAAATCATACATTATATCGTTCCTAGAAGCTCGCGGTCAACACACCCTGTCATTTTTTGGCAGGGTTTTCTATTGACTTTTTTTATTTTTTATGTTATTATAGTTATGTTTTAAAGCAAAAATCAAAAAAGGAATCAAATGAAACAAAAAACTACAAAAAAGATACTTAATTATTTTGACCCGATTTTTAAGAAAAATTTCAAATTGAAAATTGAAAAAGGAATCTCGAAAGACGCAGAACTTAAAATTACCCTTCCCGAAGAAAAAAATTTCTTTCGCGGTGTTAGTTTTAGCGAAAATGTTAGTTTGAAAAAACTCGCAAACGGCAATTGGATTAAAAATCTACACGCTAAATTTGGTGAAGGTGCTGAAGAGCTTTTTGGAATTGATGAAATTAACGAAGAAAGTGATTTAGAATCTCGCGACGTGCGAATTATTGCTTTTGTCGAAAAAAGTTTAGCTTAATTCTCTTTCGAAAATAATAAAAACCCGCCAAGATTAGCGGGATTTTATTTTTAGCAAAATTTATTCGTTAACACCAAGTTCGATTCGTGAGAATTGGCGAACAACAATATTTTCACCGAGTTTCGCAACAGTTTCTTTTAAGAATTGTTCAACTGTTTTGCTGTCATCCATGATGTAAGCTTGTGAAAGAAGAACTTTTTCAGCAAAGTATTTCTTTACTTGACCTTCAACAATTTTAGCAGCGATATCGGCTGGCTTGTTTTCTTTAGCAACGCGCTCTTCAGCTTCAGCTTTTACGCGAGCGATTTCTTCTTCAGGAATATCAGCTTCGCTAGCATAAATTGGAGCCATAGCAGCAATTTGCATTGCAACTTGGTGTGCAAAATTCTTGAAATCTTCTGTTCGCGCAACAAAGTCGGTTTCACAGTTAACTTCAACAATAACACCAATTCGACCACCGTGAACATAAGCTTCAACCAAACCTTCACGAGCTTCACGATCACCCTTTTTCTCAGCCTTTGTTAGACCTTTTTTGCGAAGAGCTTCAAGAGCTTTATCAAAATCGCCATCAGCTTCAACAAGAGCTTTTTTAGCGTCAGTTAAACCAAGACCTGTTAATTCTTTAAGTTTCTTAATTTCTTCAATAGAAACAGCCATGTTTATCCTTTCGAATTTAGAAATTATTTATCAGCTTTAGCTTCTTTAATAGCTTCAATAGCGTAATCCAAAAGCAATTTAACACCTTTAATAGCGTCGTCATTGGCTGGAATTACATAATCGATTCCTTCTGGGTTAACGTTTGTGTCAACAATCGCAACAACTGGAATATTCAAAGTTTTAGCTTCTCGAATTGCGTTTGCATCAGCAATAGCGTCAGTTACAAACAAAATTCCTGGGCGACCCATTAGATCTTTGATTCCACCGTATTTTGTGTTCAAAGATTCGATTTCTTCAGCATATCGTTGAACTTCAAGTTTTGAATAGCGTTTTGCAAGTTCACCACTTTCCATTCGTTTTTCAAGAGTTTTTAGTTTCTTGATTTGTTGGTTAATTGTTGCTGAGTTTGTAAGCATTCCGCCAACCCATCGTTCAACAACGTATGGTTGATTTACACTTTCTGCAGCTTCACGAACGGCTTCTTTAACTTGTTTTTTAGTTCCAACAAAAAGAACTTTTCGACCACCTTCAACTGCTTTTGTGATAGCTGGAAGAGCTTTTTCAAGACCTTCAACAGTTTTAGTTAGATCGATAATGTGGCTATCTTGACGCTTGCTGTGAATGTATGGCGCCATTTTTGGGTGCCAGCGTGAAGTTTTGTGACCAAAATGAACGCCAGCTTCAAGCAATTGCTTGATATCAACTTTTACAGACATTTTAACTCCTTTGTCTTCATTTTTGGGGTTATTTTCGAAATTACATTCGAAAGGAATTCTCCCAAAAATTGTTTCATTAATTTATATACCTTCTTAGTTTAGCATACGCCATTAAAAAAATCAAGAATTACGCTTTCGCCTTTCCCTAAGAGCTTGCATATATTTTTGAACTGGTGGCATTGCTTTGAGCATATCTGAAATATCTTCATAAGCATTTCCATCGGCTTTGCGTTCCTTAACATATTTATCAGGTAGACCACGGTTCTGCGATGCGTAATCTTCTGGTTTGTATATTAACATACCCATATTAGTTTTTTCGCTCGGCGTTCCATAACTATCCACCGGAACGTCTGGCGTAAAGATATCATCAATATAAACACGGTTTTGGCGATCGGTTGCCATTGACCAACAAATATTATCACCCTTTTCACTGCTTGCAATGAATTCCTCGATTCGGATATTTCCATTATCTTTAAAATATCTAGCATCCGGTTTTCGATTGAAATCTGGGACCATTCCCGATCTCTCTAAAGCTGAAAATTTTTTCTCAGATTTAACAAAATAGTAATCAAATTTTTTAGCATATTCTTCTTCTGAAAGCATTTTAGATGAATCACGAGTTCGGCCGTATTGTTTTATTTCCATGAAATCTTTAAAATCTTTTGTCAGATGTTGCCGAATTCTATTCCATTCTTCATCTTTAAACTCATGCTGTTTTTCTGAAAATTCAAATTTTTCCGAGTCTTCAGATGGCTGTTCTTTTAAATTTCTAACAAATGTTACTAACGACGAAGCGGCTATTTGAAGACTACCGCGTGGAGTCTTCTTTCCTGATAGATCGCTAAGAATCTCATAAACTCTTGGGTCAAGCTTACCAGATTGAACATAGTGCTTATTTGGATCCCACTCATTACCTTTTATCCACCTAAACTCTTCCATACCCGGAGCACTTTTAAATTGGTGATCACTTCCAGATTCCCTAAAAGCTCGGGTTTTCATGACACCATCTTCATCTTTAACAATTGCACCCATGCCCTCATACATAGCATTAAAAAACTTAAAATTCAAGCCGTCAATGTTATATTCTTGAACCAAAACCTCGTTTCCAGATTTAGAAAAATCTATCTTATCTAAAATATCACCTTTTAAAACTTGATCGATATTATTTTTAAGAAATTCCCTTCTTTTTTCAAGCTTACTAGAGCTTCTGCCTTCGTGATAAGCCCAAAGATAATTCTCGAAAAGTTGTTGTGCGGCTATTTTCTTAAGTGCATTAGATTTTTCCTCTTCTGGGTTTATTCCTAAAAAGTTATAACTGCCATCTGGGTTTTTTTCGACATTTTTAACGGTGTATTCGCCAATTTTTTCGAAAGATCTTTCCCTTTTTTCGTTATCTTGAGAATTTTCTAAATTTTTTGGCAAATAATCAGCAACATCTTCCCAGCCGGTTTTTACATTTTGATTTTGATTCAAATTTTTATTTAGGGATTCTTTATTCATAAGCACATTATAAACCCTCTTTAGTTTTCAATCAAGCATTAAACAACAAAAAAACTACCTCCAAAACGAAAGTAGTTTTTGATATATTTTAGAAATTAACTAAAACTTTTTTAGAACAACCACTGAAAGAGCTGTTAGCAACATAGCGACAAAGCTAATTGTTATAAGTTCAAAATTGTTATTTTTTTCACCAGTATTTGGAGCTTTTAAAGAATCTTTATTTTCTTTAGCGATTTCTGGGGCCGCTAATTGAGGTTTATTTTCTGGTTTAGCTGGCGCGTTGGCCGGTTTTTCATTTGACGGTTTTTCAGGGCTATTTTGCGGAACGTTAGTATTAGGCTTGTTTTCTTCAGCAGCCTCTTCTTTACCAGAATTTTCATTGTCGTTTTCAGGTGTAACAGGAGTTTCAGGAACTTCAGGAGTAACAACACCAAAATGATCAGCTATCTCTTTTTCCGCTAGTTTAATGCGATCCATTACCGCATTTTTACTGGCATCAGTAAGTTCTGCCAAATACTCAGCAAGATTGGTCTTATATTCGCTCATCATCGTCTTCGCTTCTTCATAAGAACTAGCCTTTTTTGCATTCGCAGTAACTATCGCTATTTGCTTATCAATAGTTACCAGATATATGCGCTCTTCCTCTTCCGGGGATAAAGCATGAGCGTTCATACCGTTGGGCAATATAGCTATTCCAGCGACAGCAAAAAATGCAATTATAGCCGAAATAATTACTTTATTTTTCATAAAACTCCTTGTTTTTTACTATTTCCAAGTCAATAATATATTATATTTAGAATAATTGCAAGCATTTCTATTCGAATCTTCAGTTAAATCTTTACGCTAAAAAATATTTGCCTTTTTTGTTTTTTTCTGATAAAATAGGAAAGTTATGAAAAAGAATTTACATCCAACCAACTATCGCCCTGTCGTATTTAGCGACGAGGTGGCTGGATTTGCTTTCTTGACTCGCTCAACAGCAGATTCAAAAGAAACTATCAAATGGGAAGACGGCAACGAATACCCACTTGTAAAAATGCACATCTCAAGTGCTTCTCACCCATTCTTCACTGGTGAAGAAAAAATCATCGACACCGAAGGTCGTGTTGATCGATTCAAACGAGCACAAGAAATGGCTGCTGCTCGTAAAGAAGCCTTGGCAAACAAAGCTAAAAAACAAGCTGCTGAAAAAGCTAAAAAAGCTGAACGATAATTCGTTTAAATATAAAAATCTCGCATTTGGTTGCGAGATTTTTTATTATTTAGAAGTTTCTTTCAGATATTTTTCGAAATCTTTAATCAAACTATTTTCAATCATCATTTTATTTAACTCATTGTAACTTTTTAGCCAGCTTTCATTATCTCCAAACCGACCAACCCCGACAGGAAGCTCAAGCTCTGCAGCTAAATCAAAAATATCTGAAAATTTTTCATCAAGATTTTTTGATAAAAGAAAATTAACAATTCTATAAGTCTCTTTTATTTTTTTGCTAATATCATTCATAATAATCCCTTTAAAAATAAAAATGCTTATTAGCGCACTCGCCAGTCAATCGGTGTTTCGCCATTTTGTTCTAAAAATTTGTTCGCTTTCGAAAACGGTTTTGAGCCAAAAAATCCACGGTGCGCCGAAAATGGTGAAGGATGCGCGCTTTCGATTTTAAGTTGTTTTGGATTTGTTATTCGAGCGCCAACTTTTTGCGCATGCGCTCCCCATAAAATAAACACTAGTGGGTGTTCACAATCATTCAAAAAATCTAAAACGTGTTCCGAAAACTCCATCCAACCAAAATTCGCATGGCTCGCAGGTTTACCTTTTTCAACACTAAAAGAAGTGTTTAACAACAAAACACCCTGCTCCGCCCAAGATTCCAAAAAACCATTATCGGCTGGCTCAATACCTAAATCGCTTTGAAGCTCTTTGTAGATATTTTGCAAACTTGGCGGAATTCTAACACCTTTTTTAACCGAAAAACTCATTCCGTGCGCCTGCCCAACACCATGATAAGGATCTTGACCAATAATCACAACCTTAGTTTTTTCAAGCGGACATTTTTCGAAACAAGAAAAAATCTCTTCTCTTACCGGAAAAATCTCTTTCGAAACACGCTCGTGTTCAACTTTTTGCCACAGCTTTTTAAAATATGGCTTTTCAGCTTCGTTCTCAATAAATTCACGCCAAGAGGTTATTTTCATATCAAAATATTATCATAACCACATTCTTTTTTCAACACTTTAAATTCAAGCGATTTTTTGGTATAATACTTTTATATGCCAAAAATTGATTTAAATCTTGATAAACTTAAAACTGAACGAGAAGAAATTCAGGCTTTTTTAAGCGAGCCGAATGCTTATTCTTCGCCAGATTTTTCAGCTAAAAATAAACGTTTCACTGAACTTGAAAAAATTATTGAAAAAGGTGAAATGCGCGAAAATCTTGAAAAAAACCTTGAGGAAGCACGTGAGCTTGTTAACCTCGAAACAGGTGAACTTGCTGAACTCGCCAAAATGGAAATTACCGAAAACGAAGAAAAACTTGCCGCACTTGAGCAAGAGCTTTTCGAAATGCTTCTACCAAAAGACCCGAACGATGATAAAAACGTGATCGTTGAAATTCGTGCTGGAGCGGGTGGTGATGAAGCTTCCCTTTTTGCAAGCGAACTCTATCGCATGTATTTGCGTTATTGCGAACAAAACGGCTTGAAAACTGAGCTTTTGAGTGAATCTGCTAACGATGCTGGTGGATATAAAGAAGTTGTTTTCGGCGTTAAAGGCGATGCCCCTTATTCTAAATTAAAATTCGAAAGTGGCGTTCATCGCGTTCAACGAATCCCAGCAACAGAATCTCAGGGACGAATTCACACTTCAACCGTAACTGTAGCTGTTCTGCCTGAAGCCGAAGAAGCTGATATTGAAATTAATCCGAACGATTTACGTATTGATGTTTACCGTTCTGGTGGTCATGGCGGCCAAAGTGTGAACACAACCGATTCTGCGGTGCGAATCACACACTTACCAACTGGAATGGTGGTTACAAATCAAGATGAAAAATCACAAATCAAGAATAAAGAAAAAGCTCTCGGTATTTTGCGCGCCCGACTTCTTCAAGCTAAAATTGATGAAGAGAATGCTAAACTTACCGCTGAACGGCGCAGTTTGATCGGTTCTGGCGATCGATCTGAAAAGATTCGAACTTACAACTTCCCGCAAGACCGCATCACTGACCACCGAATTGGTTATTCACGAAGCAATATTCCTGCCGCAATGAATGGCCAAATTTCTGACATTGTTGATCATTTGCAGGCTGCCGAACTAGAATTTTTGGCTGCAAACGCCTCGGAAAACAATTAATTCTATGCACGAAACAGTTGAAACTTGGCTGAAAAAATCAGTCAAAAAACTTAAAGACGCTGAAATCACCAGCGCACAACTTGATACCGAATTAATCTTGGCGCATGTTTTAGGTGTTGAACGGACTTTTTTGCACGCGAATCCACAAAAAAAGCTTTCAAAAACTCTGGTTTTTCACGCTAATAACTTTTTGAATAAACGAATTAAACGCGTTCCGCTTGCTTATATTTTTCGAAAAAAAGATTTTTTTGGCCGAACTTTTTTTGTGAATGAAAATGTTCTAGTTCCTCGCCCCGAGACCGAAACACTAATCGAAATTACACAAAAAACACTTCAACCAGATGATGTTATTCTAGATGTCGGTACAGGTTCAGGAATTATTCCCGTAACCCTAAAAGCTGAATGTGGTGAAAAAGTTGAAGTTTTTGCGAGTGACATTTCTCTACAAGCTCTCGCTGTAGCAAATCTGAACGCAAAAAAGCTTTTAAACCAAGAAATCCCTCTTTTCGAAAGCAATTTATTAGAGAAAATCCCATCAGATATTCTTTCGAAAATCACAATTATTACCGCAAATTTGCCTTACGTTAATCGTGATTGGGTTGACTTTGAAAAGAATAACGAGCTACATCATGAGCCACAAATTGCGCTTTATGCTCGAAAAAACGGGTTAGAACTTATTTTTGAGCTATTATTCCAGGCGCAAGATTTACCAAAATTAAGAAAAATTATTCTTGAGGCCGACCCGTGCCAATTTGAAGAAATTGAAAAATATGCGAACAGTTGCGGTTTAGTTAAATCAAAATCTGAAAACTACACAATCGTTTTAGATAAAAAATAATACTAGAGTAATAACCCTAGTATTATTTTTTATTTTTGGTATTCTTCAAGTATTACTGAAGTTGTTTTTTCTTGACCGTTGCGAATGTATGTAATTTGAACTTTATCGCCAACATTCTTTTCGCCAATCAAAGAACCTAAGCTGGTATTTTTTGAAACTTCTATCCCATCAATCTTAGTAATGACGTCACCCTCTTGAAGACCTGCTTGTTGCGCTGGGCTATCTGAAATTATAGCATTTCGACTACGAACGCGTGATTTGATCAAAGCACCTTTCGAAACAGTAAGTTTATATTCCTTTTGAATTTGTGGAGTCACTGCTACATAATTAGCGCCCAAATATGCACGTTTTGGAGTTTCACCCCTGCTAATTGATTTTAGCATCCCTTTAACAGAAGAAATTGGAATTGCAAAACCAATTCCCTGACCGCTTGAAGCTACGGCAGTATTAATTCCAATAACTTGACCCTGTGCATTCACTAATGGTCCGCCAGAATTTCCCGTATTAATTGCGGCATCTGTTTGAATCATATCTGTTAACATCTCCTTATTTGAACCAGCACCATCTGCAGCGACAACAGTTCGACCAACACCAGAAATAATTCCGCTCGTAACCGTACCGTCGTATTCACCAAGAGCATTACCAATCGCAATTACCTGTTGGCCAATATTTAGTTTTTTCGAATCACCAAGTTCAGCAGCTTTAAGACCTTTTGCGTTCGAAATTTTTAATATTGCAATATCATTCAAAGGATCAGTCGATACAACTTTTACGTTATCATAAGAGTTCCCGTCACTCGTAACAACTGAAATTTCAGAAGCTTTTGAAACAACATGCTTATTTGTTAAAATATATCCGTTTTCACTAACGATAATCCCCGTTCCAGCACTAGCCGTTTCAACCGATGAACTAAAATATCTTAAAGACCTTTGGCTTTTTCCAACAATCGAAACTACGCTTTGCGAAACTCTACTCGCAACCGATTCGATCGAATTCGAATCAGACTGTTTTGAAAAACTTGAATTCTCATTGCTATTTGAAAAATTAATTGACGCACCTTGATTTATTTTCGATCCAAATATTGAAAATAACTGAAAGATACCAATTGTACCAAAAACCAATGTAGTTAAAACAACCGCTATGATAATTTGGTTTTTTGAATTATTTTTCGTTTGCAGTTCTTTTGTTTGTAATTCGTTATCTGGTTTATTATCCATTTTTCCTCCTCATTTTCTAAATTAGCTTTTCGCAACTGGAATTGTTGAAAAGAATATTAACAGCGTTAAAATCAAAATTGTAGCAAAAATAATTTCCGGTAAAAGCTCTTTTATATCTTTCTTCTTCTCTTCTCCGCTATCCAAAACATCAAAAGCAACAAAGCTCAAAACTGTTAAAATTATCGCAGCCTGTGGAATAACAAAGTTAAAATATGGTGCAAGAAGAATCCTGTAGCCGATTACCAAAAAATTAAAAATCCATGCAAATTCAGCTAAAATCATTCCCCAAAATAAGCTTAAGATCTCAATATTTTTATTTACGCGAGAAGATAGAATATGACGAAGAGTAGCATACCCAAGCAAGAAAGCAGCCACGAAAACTGGAATTTCGCCCCAAGCGTAAGTTATAGAATATAAGGCTGATAAACCGAAAAACACTGTTAATAATGCCTGAATCTTCATAGAGTTTTCAGATGAGTGCGGTTTAATTATTGTTAGCCAAAAAATATAAACTGCAAGCAAGAAACCTTGCGAAATTATATAATCAACACCCGTTGAAAACATTAGAATAACTAGGCTTAAAGAGAAAATCAAGTCTACAAGATTTGATTTTACGTTTGCAAGCCAAAACCTTGGTCGAACCGCAAAAGTTCGCCATTTACTAATAAATACTAACAATATTGCAACCCACGGCGTTTTTGTAATGTAAATTGAAAGCCATATGGTTACCGCTAAAATAATATTTAGAAAAATATGTGCAATACTTCCCCAAAAAGAATTCTTTTTCGAAATTTTAATAAAATCCATACTTCTTTCATTATATCACACATTTCAAAAAATAACCATAATTGAAAAGCTTCAAGAAACATGTTAAAATGGAAAAATGAAGAGTAATTTTTGGCAACGGCATCCTTGGGCAGCCGACACTTTTGGGATTTTTATTTTTATAGTTTGCGTGACTTTAGGAACTATTTTAATCAACACTTTTATTTTTCAAAGCTTTACGGTAGTAGGTTCAAGTATGGATCCGACTTTTGCCGACGGAGATAAAGTGATTATTAGTCGCCTTCAGACAACCTGGGCAAACCTTACAAATACAAAATTCACACCAAAGCGTGGTGAAGTTATTGTTTTCGAAAATCCACAATATATTGAAGGGATGCGAGATCAATACATTATTAAACGCGTGATTGCCTTTGCTGGAGAAAAAGTTAAAGTTGAAAATGGTAAGTTAACAGTTTATAATAAAAACCATCCAAACGGCTTCAATCCAGATGACAATTTCAACCATGAACCAAAAAGTTATACAAGTCACGACGGTGAATGGACTGTTCCAGAAAATGAAATATTCGTTTCTGGCGATAACCGTGAAGGTAATAATTCTTACGATTCAAGGAGTGGCCTTGGTACAGTTCCCTTGTATAAAATTGTTGGACCTGTCGCCTTTCGAATTTTCCCATTTAACAAAATTAGAAATTTCGAATATAAACAAGTCTAAAGAATATAAAAAAGCCGAGAATAATCTCGGTTTTTTTATTTTGAAAGAATTTCTTCAAGTCTTTTGAGTTCTTCTTCAGTTTTAAATTTAATTACAATTTTACCAGAACCACGCGCTGAAGTTTTAATATCTACTGGAGCGCTCAATCGTTTTGAAATATGTTGAACGGTTTTTTCGAAAGGATTGCTGTTCATTTTTTTAGATTCAGATTTTTTATCACCTTCATTCTGCTTCTTGTAATTTACCAAAAATTGTTCAATTTTACGAGAACTCCAATTTTCTTCAATAATCTTTGGAAGGATTTTCTCTATTGTTTTTTCATCAATCTTAAGTAGTGGTCGAGCTTGTCCTTCTTTTATTTTTCCCGCCAAAATACAATCTTTTACGATTTTTGGAAGTTTTAATAATCGAAGAGTGTTCAGAATGGCACTTTCGCTTCTTCCACCAACCCTTTCGCCAATTTGCTTAGCTGTTAAATTAAATTGTTCACGAAGTTTCGCATATGCTTCAGCCGTTTCAAGAACGTTCAAATTATCACGTTGAATGTTTTCAATCAAGCTAAGCTCTAATCGTTTCTGGTCTGAAAATTCACGAACTATTGCTGGAATTTTCTTCAGGCCAGCAATCTTTGAAGCACGATATCGCCTCTCACCAGCAACAATTAAAAATTTTGAATCTTTTCGAACAACCACAATCGGCTGCAAAACACCATGAATTTCAATGGAGCTAGCTAACTCCTTAAGCTTTTCGTCGTTAAAATATTTACGAGGTTGCTCTGGATCTGGTGAAATATCACTTACTTTAATTTCTTTCAATTCACCATCAACTTGCCCCAAACCTAGTTCTGAGTCAAGTTTTTCATCAACGAGCATTTCTGTAGGAATAAGTGAAGAAAAACCTCGGCCAAGACCTTTTTTCGCCATTATTTACCCCTTTCTATGCGTTGAATGACTTCTTTCGCAACAGCTTTATATGCACGCGAACCTTTACTAAACCTATCGTAAACACCAATTGGCACACCATGGCTTGGCGCTTCAGCTAGGCGAATATTCCGAGGTATCGCATTTGAAAAAATCTTATCTGGAAAGAATTTTTTAATCTCTTCAAGAACTTGGTTTCCTAAAGTGGTTCTTGCATCAACCATTGTTGGCAAAACACCTAAAAGCTCAAGATTTGGATTCATCCCCTTCTTTACGAGCTTCATACTTTCCAACAACTGCCCAAGGCCTTCCATTGCGTAAAACTCAGCCTGAACAGGTAAAATTAAGTAATCACTAGCAATAAAGCCGTTAACTGTGAGTAAACTTAAACTTGGTGGTGAATCTAAAATAATATAATCAAAATCAGCTTCAACAGTTTTTAGAGCATCTTTTAACCGTGAAAAACGACCCTTAACCGATGCAAGCTCAACCTCGGCATTAGCTAAAACAGGTGTACTGGGCGCAATGCTTAATTTCGAAAAATTAGTTTTAATAATAATATCTTTTAATTCTTTTTCGCCAGAAATTACATCTGCCATAGTAAATTCAAGCTCATTTTTATCTATACCGAGACCACTAGTTGCATTTCCTTGCGGGTCAAAGTCAACTAGAAGTGTTCGAAAACCACGCTTGGCAATATAGTAAGCAATATTAATAGCGCTGGTAGTTTTACCAACCCCTCCCTTTTGATTGGTTATCGAAATCACCTTCATAATATCTACATTATATCATACTTTTTTTGAAAAAACCATAACCTTTTAAAAAGAACCATTTATAAACTTTAACTTGATTTTTAAGTTTTTCTATGATAGAATAATAAAGATATTAAATTAAATGAGGATTTTATGAAAAAAGCAGTCATAAAAGTTGGCGGTAAACAATTTATCGTTAGCGAAAAAGAGACCCTTCTGGTGGACCTCCTCCCGCAAGGAACAAAAGAGCTCAAACTTGACGCTTTGATGCTTATTGATGGCGACAAAGTGGAAGTTGGAACTCCTTTTGTGAAAGGCGTGAAAGTTTCCGCTAAAGTTGTTGACGAACTTGTTAAGGGCGAAAAAATCCGTGTGATTCGCTACAAAGCTAAAAAACGCGTTCACAAAGAAAACGGACATCGTCAAAAATATACTAAAATCGAAATTACTTCGATTAAATAATAAAAAGGCGGCCAGCCATTATATCGAAAATACCTCCCTACTCAAGAGGTATTTTTTATTGCTATTTTTAAAAATTGTGCGACATAAGCATTTTGAACTTTTTAACACCCAATAATCATTCAAAAACAAAAATAAACCCCGACTTAACGAGGTTTATTTATTTTTTGAAACTATTTTTTCTCTACTTTTTCAGATTTTTTAGCTTCAGTTTTTGTTGCTTTGTGATCAACGATGTCGTTTGCTTTTGTTGCAAGACCTGCAGTCGCTTTTTTCATCTCTTCACGACTTCGGAACCAGTATGCTACAGCACCTGTGATTGCCATAATCGCAATTACCATCATTGCAGCTTCAGCAGGACCAGTGTGTGGAAGCTCTGTTGGAACTTCAGCACAGTTCGCGTCGTTAGCTGAAAGATGTTGAAGACCAGGGATTTTACATTTATCGCTACAGTTTACATCATCTTTCTTCAAATTACCTTTTCCAGGAATTTCACAATATTCTTTTTTCTCTTGTGGTGTACAATTCTTTTGAACAACTACTTTCGCAGAATCAGATTTTCCACCATTTTGAGTAATCGCTTGTGCGGTATTTGTGAAAGTGTTAGCTCCACAAATTAATTTTGAAGAATCAATTTTTACGCGGAACACTACCGTTGCTGAACCACCAGCTGAGTAATTTCCGATATTAATTCCAGCCTTTGAAATATCATCGTTTAAAGTTTTACCAGTTTGGTCTGATGGAGTTGTAATTCGAGTTGTTCCAGGAACAAGTGTCATACCTGCTGGAAGAATATCTTTAATATTAACATTACTTTGAAGGGTTGTTCCAGTGTTTTTGTAAGTAACTTTGAATTCAACTTCGTCATTAATACCTACAGTTTGGCTTTTTGCAAATGAATTTGCACCAGCTTTTGAAACAGTTTTAGTTGTTTCAAAATCAGGATAGTCCGCTTTAAATCGATATGTGATATAACCTGAGTAGTGATCACATCCAGGAAGGATACCGTTTAGACCATCAAAACCAAGTTTTACGCCGCTGCCTAGAAGACTTTCACCGTAAATAGCTTGACCATTAATGCTTCCTTTTGTTGTGATTTTGGCTGAACCTTGGATATATCGCAACGCAACTTCTCGCGAAGGTGATCGCAATGTAGATTCATCCCAAACTTTTTGTGGTCGTGCATTACTTGCAGTAATTTCTGCAATAACTCGTTCTGTTCCACCTTTAGCAATTTTTGAAGGTAGAATTGTTCGAAGTTTTGCATCTAGTGCAATACCGCGATAATTATTTTCTTTTGAATTTAAAGAACTTTTTGCATTATTATGGTAATAGACATAAACTTCATATTCTTGACCAGGAACAATATCAACACTGTCAACAAATTGTGCGCTACCAACTTGGCGAACTCGAACGAAATTTCGTTCATCACCAACTGTTGGGTTGTTTGTGATAGAGTTAAATGTCACATGATCTGCAGGGTTTTCGGCAGTAAAAGTTTGCCGTTCTGGCCCATAAGCAAATGCTGTTGAACCAAAAAATGCTGCCCCGACGAGGGTTGCAATTACTGCAACCCCCAAATTTTGTACTTTATTTTTAATTAACATTTTTTGCCTTTTTTATTTTTTAAATTATTGCCCGTTCTGTGCTCTTTGAATATCATCATATGAAATATTCTGACCACCGATATTTACAGACTGATTTTGATCTTGAGCATTAGCTTGCGCATTTGCTGAAGCCTCAACTTGTTGCGCAGCTTGTGCTGCAGCTTGATCAGTAGTTATTTCACCACCATACTGACTAGCTTGGTTAGCTATATTTGAGTTATCGATACTACTATCTATACCTTCAGCAGCAATCGTAGTTTCAGCACCTGGTGCTACATCATAAGTCGCCTTACCAGCTTCTTCTGCCGCAGTTGGAGCTTGAGTTAATTCTCCAGCATCCATTTTAGTTACAGAGCCGCCGTAGTTATAGATTGACTGATCTTCTGTAAACTTAGTTTCCGGTGTTGGAGGTGTCTCCGGTGGAGTTTCCGGTGGAGTGTTTGGAGGTGTCTCCGGTGGAGTTTCCGGTGGAGTGTTTGGAGGTGTCTCCGGTGGAGTTTCCGGTGGAGTGTTTGGAGGTGTCTCCGGTGGAGTTTCCGGTGTTGGTGGTGTGTTTGGAGCGGGTGGAGTATAAGTTTGACCAAACGGAATTGTTGGAGTTGTCCATCCGCTAGGAACATTCACCTGCTTCTTCATCATCAACTGCTTACATTGGTCACGGATCAAAATTTGTTGACCATTTTTCAATTGAACAACACGCGCTGTTCCGCCAAACGCACCTTCAGAGTGAGCATAATTTTTATCACCATTCACAAAGATTGAGTAATAATCACCTTCCAAAGCTTCTTGACCAACAACTTTAGCGCCAGCCATATAGTTTGAATAAGCTTCATTCAATTTTTGGAAAGCAGATTGGTCGCCGTTTCGTGCAGCATCAACTAAGTTGTCAACTTCGCCGTTCGACATTCCCAAATATTTTTGAGCCGCTTCAGAATCGTTAACAAAGAATTGTCCCATATATTCAATGTCATCTTCACTGTGCGATTCAATCATATTTTTCTGGAAGTCTTCATTTGAAAGTTCCGCTACACTTGTACCAATCGAATACTGATTCTCTTTTTGATCAACTTTATTGTAGTCGTTATTTTCTGAATCGTATTTTCCGTTATTAAAGTTCTTTTCTTGCTCTTGAGCATTGCTGCTATCAAAGCTTGCATGTTTGCTGAATTCAGTCGCAGAAACATCACCAAGTTCTGTCTTAGTTTTATTTTCTACTTTTGGTTCACTATTGTTAGTACGAACCGACTCAGTAGCTTGGCGACCAACTCCGAATACAGTTATACCAAGACCAGCTAATGCGCCAAGTTTCAAGATATTTTTACCAATTTTTTTCTTGAGTTTTTGGAATCGTCCAACTTTTTCTTCGGCATTGTTTTCTGTATCTTTAGCGTTTTCTCGTGCAATATCGCCAACTGCATAACCAACTTTTTCCATACGCTTTAACATCTCTTTATTTTCAGGTGTCATTTCTCCTGTATTAATAAAGTCTGCGCGAATTGAACGACGATATCTTGCTAATTCATCAGCTGTTGCGCCATTTACGAGCATTTCGTCAAATTTCTTCTCATACTCGTTTTGTTCAATCATTTCTGGCTTCTGCTCATCATCAATGTTATTTTCAACATTATAATTGACGCTAACTTTTTGATTGTCGATATTATTTTCAACATTATAGTTAACACTAACTTTTTGATCATCGATATTATCAACGTTTTGAGCTTGTTGATTATCTATATTATCAGCAACCTGCGGTTCTTGATCATTGTCATTTGAGTTATCATTTTCTTGATCGTCAGCTTTTGGAGTTTCCATTGCTTTTTCCCAAATTGAATCAAGAACTTTTTGGCGGAATCCTTCAGCTTGACTAGCTTCTCGAAAATCCCATTGAGATTGGTCGTGCCAATCTTTAACTGCAATAGCACCTTCACCTTTCGAAAAATCATTCGAAAGTTCAACTAGTTGTTGTTGGTATTTTGCTTTAGCTTCGTCGCTTCCAGCATTTTGGACTCTACGAGCAAGCAAATCCATTTTTTGAATTTCATCGCTAGATTTTACAGCTTGTGCCATTTCTTCTTGCGAAAGTACTGAAGATTCGTATGGCTGTTCATCATCTATTCGATTTTCACCATTTTCCATTTTACGATAGTGCTCGTCACGTTCAGCCATCTCGTTAAAGGCAGTTTGATCACCTTTATCGATCGCATCACGAACAGCTTTCTCGTAATTTTCTGCACCCTTTGCAAGTTCTTCTTCACGCTTTTGCTGGGCTAACTCCTCTTGCAGAGTATCCCAAGCACCATAAGCTTCCTCAAAAGACTTACTTGTGTCAGGTGTAGGATTGAGATTATTCCCGTTCTTCATTTCTGTCCTTGTTTATTTTTAATTTATTTACTCCCGTATTTTACCACAAGCGTAATAAAATGTCAACACTTTTTTAAAAGAAAATCGATATTTCTACCGATTTTCTTTTTGCCAGATATTAAGCTGCAATTTTTCCAGAAATTGCCCGAATAATATTTGAGAAACGTTGCCCTGCTGGAACTTCTCGGCGAACAGATTTCATTGTGCTAATTTCTTGAACAAGTTCTTCTTGCGTTTTAAATTGATTTTCACGCAAACTGAATTCGTTTTCGCGACCTTCATAAGTTTCGAAGTTTGCGTCATAATCTTCGAAATGCACAATATTCAAGTTTTTAATTTCATCATCTCGCAAGAAAAAACTACTGTTTTCGCGATCGGTGTTTCGTTCGCGCGCATAAATATCGTTCAAATTCTCAAGAGCTTCATTTTTTGAACTCTCTTGTGTTTTTTCGATTTCTTTTTGCTGTTCAGAATTTAAGCTTTCGAAAGAATCGAATTTAAAATCTTGAAACTCTTCAAAATTACTCTCTCGTTCAAGAGACTTTTTATCCTGCTCGTTCGTACTATAATCGTTTATCTTAAAATTTTCCATTTTTGCCTTTTGATTTTTTATGTTTTTTGTTTAAAAAATAACTTATGCTTGTATTATAGCATAAGTTATTTTGATTGTCAATATCTTGGCTAAGCTTTTTTGAGTGAAATTTTTGCTTCAGAACCTTCAACTTTTACAGTTTGAGTAAAGTCAAGTTCATCTTCTGAAATTTCAACTTTTGTAGCCAGAACTTCTTTCGAAATTTCTTGTTCAAATTTTTTAAACGCATCGAGAACTTCAGTATTTTCAGATGTAAAGTTAAGTTCAATTCGATCATCAACATTTAATCCAGCTTTCTTACGTGTGGCCTGAATGTGGCGAATAATCTCACGCATTAAACCTTCCGCACGGAGCTCAGGAGTTAGTTCAAAGTCGAAATCAACTTCTTCGCCACCATATTCAACAGCTTTAACGTTCAATTCTTCCATTAGAATTGGCGTAAAATCGAAAGTATCAGCATTTTTTGGAACTTTCACACTAGCAAGCGGTTGGCGAATCTTCATGCCGTTCTTTGCTCGAAGCGCGAGAGCCTCATTCACATAACCGCGAACTTCAGCCATTTTAGCAATCAAGTCTTTATCAATTTCACCAGCTTCTGGCCAATCTTTCAAGTGAACTGAACCATCATTAACCATTTTACTCCAGAGCTCTTCTGCCAAGAACGGTACAAATGGTGCAAGAATCAACGCAAGATAGCTCAAAACATAGTGAAGCGTTTGATAAGCTTGAAGTTTATCGGCACCATTTTCACTCTTCCAGAAACGACGTCGTGAACGGCGCACAAACCAGTTCGAAGCATCATCGAGGAATGGTAAAACACCTTCAAGCGCACGTGGAATGTTATAAACGTCCATGTTTTCTGTAATTTCGTTTCGAAGCTCGTGAACACGACTCACAATCCATTTATCAAGTGGATTTTCTAGATCTTTTGAAGGATCTTTGAGTTCGCCGTTAAATTCCCAACCGTCAACACTGGCATACATTGTGAAGAAATCATACATGTTCCAAATCATCGAAAGCTTGCGCGCAACATCTGAAACATCCTTGTCGTGAAGTGCAAAATCTTCACCGTTCAAAAGTGGGCTAGTAAGCAACAAGAATCGCAAGCTGTCGGCAGAATATTGATCCATTAGTTCGTTTGGATCGGTGTAGTTTCCAAGAGATTTACTCATCTTGCGGCCATCGTTTCCGGCAACAACACCAGTTGTAATCACGTTTTTGAAGGCGTTTTTGCCAAACAAAGCAGTGTTTACAGCGTGAACATAATAGAACCATGCACGAACCTGACCAATATATTCAACAATAAAGTCGCCTGGGAAATTCTTTTCAAATTTTTCTTTGTTTTCGAAAGGATAATGGAATTGCGCGAACGGCATTGAACCACTTTCGAACCAACAGTCAAGCACTTTATCAATTCGAGTATATTTTTCACCATCAATTTCGAAAGTAATTTCATCGACCCAAGGTCGGTGATAGTCTTCAAGTTCCACGCCGCTCAATTCTTTAAGTTCAGCATAAGAACCAACCACGCGGATTTTACCACTTTCAGACTTCCAAACTGGCATTGCAGTCGCCCAAAAACGGTCACGCGACAGATTCCAATCTGGTGCAGCTTCAAGATTCTTTTCGAAACGACCATGCTTCAAGTGTGCTGGGAACCAATTGATATTTTCGTTTTGCTCAAGCATTAATTCTTTTTGACCTTGAATATCAAAGAACCAGCTTGGGTGCGCGCGATACATCAATCGGTGACCTGTTCGTGGATTGTGTGGGTATTCGTGACGAATGTAATCAATTTTCCAAACTACACCACGCTCTTTCAAGATTTTAGCAAGCGGCTTGTTGAATTCCCAAACATCTTTTCCGGCAAATTCACCGTTCAAATATTTTCCATATTCGTCTAAAACGTGGAAAACTGGAATTCCGTATTCTTTACCAAAGTTGAAGTCTTCTTCACCATATGCTGGTGCCGAGTGAACAATTCCCGTTCCACTTTCAAGAGAAACGTAATCTGCGCCCCAAACTTTATAAGCGTTCTCTTCACCTTCACCGGAATATTTCGAATCTTCGAAAAGTGGTTCGTAGCTCAAACCAACCAATTCTGAACCATCAATCAAATTAACAATTTCGAAAGGAATCGGTTGTTTTTTTTCATCAACAAAAACTTTTTCGAGCAAATCTTTTGCTAAAATATAGAATTCATCACCAACTTTAACTTTTGCATAAGTGAAATCTGGGTTAACAAATAGGCCCATATTTGCTGGCAAAGTCCAAGGAGTTGTTGTCCAGGCGAGCATTGCAGTTTTATCTTTTGAACCTTCTGCATCTTCGAAATCTTTCAACCAGAATTTCACAAAAACGCTTGGGTCAGTCACAGTTTTATAGGCGTCGTTGTCCATTGTGACTTCACTTTTTGAAAGCGGAGTTGCCCACGCCGTATCATACATCAAAACGCGTTCACCTTCATAAATTTTACCCTTTTCGTAAAGAGTTTTGAACGCCCACCAAACACTTTCCATGAAGTTTTTATCCATTGTTTTGTAGGCATTTTTAAATTCAACCCAACGACCGATGCGATCAATCGTGCTTTCCCAAAGTGCCGCGTTCGAAACCATGCTCTCGCGCGCAGTTGTGATATATTCGGCGAGTGAAATTTTTTCACCAACTTCGTGTCGAGAAGTGATACCGAGCTTTTTCTCAACAAAGTTTTCGGCTGGCAAACCGTGCGTATCCCAACCCCAACGGCGTTCAACTCGCTTGCCTTTCATTGTTTGATAGCGCGGAACAGCATCTTTTACGATTGAGCTAAGGAGTGTTCCGTGGTGTGGCACACCAGTAATGAATGGAGGACCATCATAAAACACAAAAGCGTTATCTTCGCTACGGTTTTCAACTGATTGTTTAAAGGTATTTTCTGCTTTCCAGCGCGCCAAAACATCGGCTTCATATTCTTTTGCCCGTCTTCTTGAGTTTGCTTGAAATTTCATTCTTCCTCCTTTTAAATTAAAAATCACCTCTTTTAGATTCGAGAACCAAGCAAGCTCGGCGATACCATCTCGATTCCAAAAGAAGTGATTCTTTTAGCCCTTAATTTTAGCTTTCACGGAGCTTTCCCGCCCAGTTCTAATCGGTTAAACCTTTCTTCTGGGAGCTTCGCGGTTGATAGCCGCTCATTTATCAAAATAAAACGCTTTTATAAGCTTATTTTATCAAAAATTAAAGATATTTTCAAGCTTTTAAATATAAATTAAGCTAAAAGATATATTAGATCTAATAGGTGAATAGTTAAAAACTTTTTAACCTAAACCCAGCAACTCGGAATCGCTGGGTTTAGGAAGAATATTGAAAAGTTTAAAATGCATAGTCTTTCCCATTTAACGGGTCAATAGGCACTGTTATTCTATCTCTTGCTATAACCGTATTATCTAAAACAGCATAACATTCAACATAGTGGTCTCCTTCAAACTGAGAATCTTCGTGATGTTCTATTTCATCTTCAATAATATCACCACGCTCACATTTCCTTTTAATTGCCTCATTTCCAATATTTCTGACTTTCCAATAATACTTAATTTTTCTTCTGTATTCATCTGGAATATTTGATTTTATAATTTTAAAATCGAGAGATTTCTTACTCTTAATTTTATACCCCTTCTTTAAAAAATCAGAAAGAAATGCTCTTCGATAACCGTTTTGAGTAATTTCACACTCCAAAATAATATTATATTGGATATCAATATTGAACAACTCGTCAATAAATTCTTCATTCGCTGCCCTATTTATCGTAGAGCTAGATTTGGCGAATTGCCTACCAAATAGCCGTCTATAAACTTCAGTAAGTTCCTCTTCTGAAGCATCTTCTATTCTCTTTAGAGCCTTCTTAGCTTTATTGATAAATTTTGCTCCATCATTATTGTAAATCTTTTGATTACTGCCTAAAGCATACCAATACTCTCTATTTCTATCTTGATTTGAAAAGTATTCAAAAATATCTTTCAAGAGAATATTATAATCAGAGTAATATATTTCAGAAATACCTTTATCGTCAATAAAATCGGATATCAAAGTATCTATCAGCAACCCCTTAAATGAAAAGCCCGTATGATTTTTCCATCGTCGCATGAGCCTTGTTAAATTAGAGAAATGATTGTTAAAATTCAAATTTAAAGATTTACATTTTTCAATTTCAAGCTTTGGCTTAGTAGTTCCCCAAGAACCTTCTTTATGAGAATCAGGATATATAAAACTACCATCAGGTTGTTCAAAAGCTGGAACTAACTCAATCTTTCGACCATCCGAAAAATCAATAACAACAACCTGTCCATCTCCTTTTATATTAGTATCAGGATATCTTTTTAATAATTCATTTTTAATTTCTTGTAAAAGTGCAGATTGCCCATTTCCCTCGTAATTATCAAATCGTCTATATACTTCTGATGGTAATGTAAAAATATAATCAAAATCACTAACATTTCGAACAGCTGTCATTCTCCCTATACTACCAACAATCAAACCGTTGTCAGTTTCTTGATCGTCAAGCTCATCTAAGGAATAGTATTTTCGATTAAGTTGTTTCGTAATCTCTTTTAATCTATTCTCCCATTTTTCCCATTCCTCATCAGTCATGGACAGTTCATTTTCGCAAAATTCTCTAAAATCATTAGATAAAGACATTATTCTTCCTCCTTAATTTTCATCAATTCTTTTGAAATAAAGTATTTATAATCCTCCTCATAATCATTATCTTTTCGTGATTTTATTAGTTTTGAAGCCTTGGATACATTTTTAGGAGACGAATTAGAAAGTTGACTATAAATAGCATCTCTTCTAAGTTTTAATTCTTCGAAAGATTCTTGGATTTCCCTGGATGGTTTTACATTGTAAACCACCTCAGATAAAAGAATTTCAGCTAACACTCTAAGATTCCAAAGCTCATCAACAGATTTCCTCTCCAAAGCTAGTCGTTCCTCAAAGTTAAACTCCTTAGTGATACTAAAAATTATTGTAGTGACTAATGATAAAAATGCTGTAACAAGCTTTATCCAATATTTATCAAACCAAAGTATTCCAACTAAGCCAGAAGAGACAACTCCAGAAATGATTATTGTTGCTATTCTAAACCATCGAATATAGTTTTCTAACTCGTCAATTCTAACCGCATGAATTTTATGAGTCCAACCTACATTTACTATAAAATTTTTAAGTTCAAAGTGTAATTTTTCTTGATTTTTCGACATTAAACCTCCTTATATTATTTATATTGATATTTCTGTAAAGTTAGTTCCCTTACCATGGCCATAACCTTTATTATTTCGAAAGATTGTTAGTTTCCAAATATAAGAATTTAAAAGCTCTCTTCCGCAAAATAGTAATATTATTTTTGTGCTAAAATATTCAACTTTCTCCTGATCTTAACATCCATCTGTATGTCTTAGTTTCTTCTCCCATCTCCTTCCTTAATTTATTAACTTACAATAAGCCTACATCACTAACTAAATTATATCTCCTAGGCTAGTTTAAAACTTAATTATATTAACCCCCTACCGTATTAAGAAGCCATAATTACATTGTAACTTTTTTAATTACCTAAAGCAAGAAAAAACGCTATATTTAGCGTGTATTATTTACAACAAAAATAATGTTATCTTAAGTTTATATTTAGCACACACTATATATAGCGTCTACTGTTTTTTAAAATTTATGACATAATAGTTATGTTTTTTATAAACCATATTTTCTTCAACTATAAAAAAAGAGTTTTCTCTTTTTTTATATTTTACTTATTTTATCTATATTTCATGTTGAGTATTTGTTAGGTATATTTATTGCATAACTAAAAATACTTTATAATCAACCAAAAAAAAGAAAACACAAACACAAAAAAACACGCCAAGCTTCAAATTTAGCGTGCGTAATATGCAACTTCGTCAAAAAGTGGGAGTGGTTTACCCCGCCACTGTTGCAGCAGGCGTCCTTCATCTGTAATTGCTAAAATTGTTGGATATTCAACCACATCATAAGCTCGCAAGAAAAACTCATTTCTGCCAGAATCGGGATCCATAACTTCGACTTTTAAGCCCGTTTGCCTTTCGAAATCTTCAATATATTCTCGAACTTCACGGCCATGATCGCTATAATCTTTATAGACTACTACAATTCTCATTTTCACCTCTAACTTTTGCTAAAATATCTTCAAAATCTTCAACTGTTTCGAAACCGTTAAACACACTTGCAAAACGAATATACGCAACTTTATTCATTTCAAACAGAACCGCCAAAACAGTTTCACCGATCTGGTGCGAAGAAACTTTGTTCGATTTTTGAAGAAGTTCGTTTTCGACACGGTTGATAATTTCTTCAACTTGAAGATCTGAAATAAACTTTCCGATCGAACGAATAATTGAGCTTTTAAGCTTTTCGCGACTAAACTCTTCTCTTCCGCCCTGCGATTTAATAACAATAATCCGCGGTTTTTCGATTCGCTCGTAAGTTGTGAAGCGAGTTCCATCTGGAGCAACTCGGCGACGGCGCACAGATTGGCCGTCGACCGACATTCGACTTTCAAGAACCTTGGTTTCGTCGAGCTTAAATTCCATTAGTCTTCCTTTTTATTGCGTTTTCGGCGGCGCAAAAATGCAGGAACATCACTTTCGTCTTTTTCTTCGTCTTGAGCCCAAATATTTTTAGTTTCAATATCGCTTGTGAAATCTTCGGCTGAAGATGGTTCTTCTTTTTTAAGTTCCATATCAATTGCGCTAGAAACTTTTTCATCAATTTCTTGAGCATCTGCGTGTTCGTCTTCAAGATTGAAAGTTTTCGAAACAACGTTTTCAAGTGATTCAACTGGAGCTGGTTCGCTATAATCACGATCAAAACCAGTTGCTACAACTGTAATGATTAATTCATCTTCAAGATCTGGATTCAAGGTTGCACCAAAGATAATGTTTGCATCTGGAGCAACTGCACCTGTAATGATTTCAGCAGCTTCTTGAATTTCACTCATGCTCATATCATAACCACCAGCAACATTAAACAATACACCTCGAGCACCTTCGATTGAAACTTCAATCATTGGGCTTTCGATAGCTTGTTCAGCAGCTTTTTGTGCTCGATTATCGCCACTTGCACGACCAATTCCCATCAAGGCTGAACCGGCATTACTCATAATCGACTTAACATCAGCAAAGTCAAGGTTAATCAAACCATGTTCAGTAATAAGTTCTGAAATACCTTGAACTCCTTGACGAAGAACATCGTCGGCAATTTTGAAAGTCTCAAGAAGAGGAAGGTTGCGATCAACAGTTTGAAGAAGCCTATCGTTAGGAATTGTAATTAAAGTATCAACTGCGGCTGCAAGCTTTTCAATTGCCCAGTCGGCGTTAGTTTTTCGTTTTGCGCCTTCAAAAGCGAATGGTCGAGTAGCAACACCAATCGTTAAAATACCCATTTCGCGGGCGATTTCAGCCACAACATGACCAGCACCAGAACCAGTTCCACCACCGGCACCAATAGCGATAAACACCATGTCTGCGCCTTCAAGAGCTTCGCGAATTTCTTCGCGTGATTCAAGAGCAGCACTTTCCCCAACAATAGGGTCAGCACCCGCACCCAATCCGTTTGTTGTTTCACGACCAAGGTGAATTTTTTTATCAGCTTTTGATTTATACAACGCTTGAGCGTCAGTATTCATTGCAATAAATTCAATGTTGTTTAGGCCAACATCTTTCATTCGATTAACAGCGCTTCCACCTGCGCCACCAATTCCTACAACTTTAATTTTTGCAAAAGTTTCAACTTCATTCGGTTTAATTTCTGGCATTTCTTCTCCTTAATTTACTCCCATTATATCACTTTATCGCTTTTTCTTAAAGAATCTTGCGAAAAATCCAAAGCTCTTAGGCTCAAAATTATCTCGATATTCTTCTCTTCTCAAAACCACATTTCTTGCTTCAATTATCAAGCCAACCGCAGCTGAAAACTCTGGTTTATTCACTTCTTGTGAAACAGTTCTTTCGACGCCGTTTTTACCAATTCGAGTTGCTAGCTGTAATTGTTTTCTCGCGTATTCATCAATTCCTTTAAGGTTTGAACCCGCTCCCGCTAGTACAATTCCGTTTGGTAATTGATTTTCGAAACCTGATTTTTTAAGAACTTTTTTAACTTCTTCAAAAATTTCTTCAAGTCGCGCCTCAATAACTTCTTCGATTTCTCGTGTATTAAAGCTATAATGTTCGCGACCATGTTTCACAACAATATCGCCACTCTCTTCTCTCTCGAAAGCAAAACCATGCTTAATTTTTATTTCTTCGGCGACTTCTGGTGAAACTTTCAAGCAAATTGCAAGGTCGTTGGTAATATTGATTCCACCAAGTGGAATAACTTCTATTAATCGCAACGCGCCGTCTTCATAAACTGCAACTCCAGTAGTTGAGGCACCAAGATCAACAACTGCAACACCGTTTTCTTTTTGGTTATCTGTCAACAATGCTCGAGAAGAAGCCAAAACGCTTGGAACATAAAGTTCTGGGTCAAGGTCTAATCTTGCAGCAGTATTTCTTAAGTTATCTATATTTGAATCTAATGCCGAAATAGCACTACCGTGAACCTCTAAGCGAACACCTTCCATACCGTAAGGATCAACTAAGCCTTCTTGATTGTCGAGATTATAGTAGTATGGAATAAATTCCAAAACTCGATGATTTGCTGGGATTTTACCAATTGTGGCAACCTCTTCAACTCGCTGAAGATCTTCTTCATCCACAATGCCATCTGGTGAGTTGATTGCAATCATTCCGTCAGTATTTGTGCTTAAAATATGTGCACCATTGACGCTAAATATAGCACTACTACTTTCATAGCCAGCCATTCTTTCTGCTTGAAGCAAAGCCTTATCTAAAGCTTGATAAACGCTTTGAGCGTTAGTTATCACCCCTTTTTTCATTCCGTTATTTTCTGCGGAGCCAACACCGATAACATTTGGCATTCCTTCTTTATCAAAGTTCGCAATAATAACACGAACTTTTGAAGTTCCAATATCTACTCCTACCACATTTCGAGAATTCTCATTCATAGTTCCATTATACCGTTAATGCTAATTTTTATCAAGTACGAAAATAGCAAATAATAAAAAACACCCCTCGCAGTGATTGGGCGTTTTTTTGGAAAATAATTTCTGGTGCTGGGAGAAAGATTCGAACTTTCGAAGGCATCTGCCGACAGATTTACAGTCTGTTGTGTTTGACCGCTTCACTATCCCAGCTCTTTAACTTGTATTAAAAAATACTTGGAGCCACCTTTCGGATTCGAACCGAAGGCCTGCTGTTTACAAAACAGCTGCTCTAACCAGCTGAGCTAAGGTGGCATATCACCAAGTACGTTTCTAATTATACACGAGCCTTTTCAAAAATGCAAGTACTTTTTTGATTTATTTTTTCAAAATTTCTATTGTTGAATCTACAATCTGGAAATCTGGCAAAAAACTCGAAATTTTTCTTCGAATTTCTACATTTTTCGAAGAATCATTCACGATAATCTGCGCAGTAAAAATATGTTCTTCCCCGTCAAGACTCCAGAAATGCACATTCTTAATAGACACAACACCTTCAATTGCTAAAATATTCTTTTTAATATTATTTAAATCTTTTACATTAGGTGCTCGCTGAAGTAAAATCTTTAAAGCATCCCAAGCGTTCATAATCGCACCGCAAGAAATAAATAACAGAATAAACAAACTCGCAATTCTATCGAGAATCGCAAGGCCCGAAAATGAAATTAAAATAGATGTAAGAAGGGTTAAAACCCAGCCAAAAAGATCCTCGAATAGATGAAGCGAAACTGTTTTATCGAGAATATTCTTCGAACCGTGAAGTCGAAGGGCTGCAAATAGGTTAACTAAAATTCCAATAACTGAAACTACCATTAACCCCGGAACATTCACATGTGCATGATTGTGCGGATTAATAAATTCATAATATAGAGTCCTCGCCATCATATACGAAAGACCCAACATAACGAAAGAATTCAAAACAGCACCCAAAACCGACAAGCGCTTATATCCATAGCTCATAATTGAAGTGGGTTTTTTATTGCTAAACTTACTCAAAACTAGCGTAAATGTTAACAAAATAGCATCGCCTAAATCATGGATTGCATCTGCCGAAATTGCTGCGGAACCCAGAAATATCCCTAAAAAGAATTCAGCGATTGAAAACCCTAAATTTAAACCGATTGCCAACGGAAGATCACTTGTATGCACATGGCTGTGTGAATGCCCAAAATGTTCATTCAATTGATGTTCGCGAGTATCTTTGCTAGCTCTTAAAAGCCCACTTTTTTTCATTTTTCTATAAAACTACTCTAAAGTTAGAATTTCTGCACCGTCTTTAGTAACTAAAATCGTATGTTCAAAATGTGCTGAAAGCGAGCCATCGCGCATTAAAACATCCCATTCGCTATCTGTTCCATTGAAAACAACATCACCTTTTCCAAGCGAAGTCATAGGTTCGATACAGAAAGTGTCACCTTCTTGAAAAACAACACCTTGACCAGCATGCCCATAATTTGGAACTTCTGGATCCATGTGCATTTTAACACCAATTCCATGACCAACCAAATCCCGAACATTGCCGAGTTTTGATTTTTTAAGTGATTTTTCAACCGCAGCACCAATGTCGCCAGTTTTTACACCAGGTTTAACAACCGAAATTCCAGCAGCGAGTGCTTTTTTTGTATCATTCAAAAGATGTTTTACTGCACCTTTTGGCTCTTCGCCCACAACAGTTGTCGTAGCAGAATCAACCATCATGCCTTTGTATTGAATCACCATATCATATTTAACAACATCACCTTTTTCGAAAGGAATATCGTTTGGTGCGCCATGAACAACACAATCATTTAGAGAAATACAAACCACACCCGGAAAATTAACTTCAGGTGTTAGATATGCAGATTTTGCGCCGTATTCTTTAATTTTTTTACGCGCAAAAGCATCAACCTCAAGACCAGTTACACCAACTTTCGAAAATTCAGTTAACTCGCGTAAAATTCGTGCAAGGATTTTTCCACCTTCACGCATTGCTTGAAGTTGTTCTTCAGTTTTATTACCTGTGATTAAATTCCGCATGCTTCGATTTCCTCCATAATTCGGTCGTGAACTTGGCCAACAGTTCCAGTTCCATCAATATGCGCGATAACCACGCCGTTTTCGTTAAAGTAGTTCAAAACTGGGTACATTTCTTTTCGGTAAATTCGAAGTCGCTCATCGATAACTTCTGGAGTATCATCAAGACGACCACGAATTGCAAGACGACGCATTAATTCGCTTCGTGGCACCTCTAAAACAATTACGAGGTCAACGTTGCGCCCATGATTTTGTTTATTTTCAATTAACCATTTCGCCTGAGCAAGTTGGCGTGGGTAACCATCAAGAATTACTTGTTTAACTTTTCCGTTATTTGCTCGGCCTAAAGCTTCACCCATAACGCGATTCACAATTTCTGGATCAACCAATTGACCCGTGCTCATTTGTGCAAGAAGTTCAGGGTCTTTGCTATCACGCAAAAGTTGACCAGCACCAAGCCAGCGCCAATCATTTCTTGCGGCTAACAAATTTCCTTGAACACTTTTACCAGCACCCGCTGGACCAAAAAATACGATCATTAAATTCCTTTTGTTTTTAAATTATGTACTTTTATATTATAGCACAAAAAATTAAAAATACTAAAATTCTTCACAATAATAGTCGCTCGCTTCAAGATGAATTGCAACCATTGATTTATTAGGATTAAATCGAGGATATTCGCCCTCACGCGATTTATACACCTCACAAGAACTACCTAAAACTATCTGAAGCCTACCAACATAATCCTCACCTGAAGTTTCCCATTCACCAGAGTTATTCTTAGTGAAAGAATAGCTTTTATATTCATCACTAAATTTTAATTGATGACCACTATTTGAGCGATAAGTTTTAATCATTGCAACAGTTCTGGCGACCGAATCTTTTCGGATTTATCTCGAATAGACCTTTGCAAAGCTGGCAAAGCCAAGAAAACCGCAAGAAATATCAGCCCAGCAATTGCAAGAACCAAAACAACTTCAATAATCGTAAATCCTTCATAAAGTTTATGCTTTTTCATAGCCCCATTATAGTCGACCCCCTAAAAGTCAAATTGATTTTTCAAAAAAACTATTTGACTTTTATTATCAAATTCATATATAATATTCATTAGCTTACGAGCGCTGTTTTAGCGCTCTTTTATTAAAAAGGAGATTTCTCTATGAGCATTTTTCAAAAAATTGTCACTATTTTATATAAAATAGATTATGATAGTAGTTTCAAAGTTTTTCCTACTAAATTAAAAAAATATAGTACATCAAATAAAGAATACACTATAAAAGATTTGAATTCTTTCTACATTAACTATTTCGAAAAAGACTATCCTAAGCCTTTCTCAAAAGAAGAAATTTGTATAATTTACGAGATTGCTAAGAATTTTATAATAGAGATTCGAGACAACCCAGATAAAAACTTGGTTAACTTCTCAAGAAAATTATCCATATTGTTCGCTCAAGATTTCAGAACAAAAGAAATAGGCTTTGATATTCAGGAATATTCTGATTATTTTATAGCTATACCACTAAAAGAAAGAGAGAAGCTCGCAAATAAGCTTATTTCCGACTGGGAAATTTAAAAACGACCTTTTGGCCGTTTTTTTATTTTAATTCAATTCTTCTTTCACGATTCTCGCCAAAACAGCACCATCGGCAGAATTACCAAATTTTGCTTTCATTTTGCCAATAATTGCACCCATTTGCTTGATCGAAGCTTCACCCATTGCTGAAATTTCAGCTTTTACAGCTGCGCGAATTTCATCTTCGCTCGCCATTTCTGGCAAATATTTCGAAAGAATTTCGGCTTCTTTTAGTTCATTTTCGGCACGTTCTTCATCTAATAAACCGGCCGCTTCTTTGCGCTTTTTCACTTCTCGCGCAACTAGCGTTTCAATTTCATCATTGTTTAAACCTTCTTCGCGCTTGCCAAGTTTTACTTCTTCGTCCAAAATTGAAGCTTTTAGACCTCGCAAAACTGTAGTTTCGAAAGCATTTCGCGCAAGCATTGCAGTTTTTAAATCGGCGTTAATTTGTTCTTTTAGCATTTTCCTCCTTTAAAAATAAAATCCAGCCTCTCGACTGGAATTTATCTGTTTTTTAGCGAATACCAAGTCGCATTTTTTGTGCTTTTTCAGCACGGCGTTGATTTCGAACGATTGCTTTTTTGCGTCGTTCAACCTTGCTTAGAGGCTTTGAAAATCGCATTGATGCTTTAGCTTCGCTCAAAACTCCACTTTGTAGAACTTTTCGATTAAAGCGACGAATGATATTTTCGTTAGCTTCTTTCTGGTCTTTCCTTGTTACACTAATACTCATACTGATTACTATTTTACCAAAGTTTTTCTAAAAAAGCAAGAAGAAAATAAAATCGCCCAATTTTGAACGATTTTACGAAAATAGAAACTAAATATCTTATTAATTTTTTTATAAAAGCCTAGATCAAATCTTCATAGATTCTTTTAAGTTGCGCACCAATTTTTTCGAGGCTTTTACTTTTTGCAACTTCATAACCTTTTTCAACAGTTGAATTAACTTCACCGCTCAAATATTTCTCAATCGCCTCTGTAAATTCTTCGTTGTTTTTACCCATAAAACAATTTTCATTTTTCGAAAGCCAAGAATCATACACACCAATATTTCGAACTAGCACCTGGCATTTCGCCGCCAAAGCCTCAAGAACAACAATCCCCTCAGTTTCTTCGTAGCTCGGGAAAAAGAACATATCTGCACTCATAAACGCACCCTGAATAATTTCGCCCGAAATATAACCCGGCAAAATTACGTTTTCAGGTTTTTTTCGAATCGCTTTCTTTACATGTTCAGTTAGCGCCGCAGCCGGCGTGTGACCAAACCAAATAAATTTTACCTCTGGAAAATCACGAGCCACCGCCATAAAATCTGGTAAACCTTTTCGCTCAAAATAATGCCCCACTGAAATCACAACTTTTTCATCTTTTTTGAGTTTAAAATACTCTCGAAAAGCTTTGATTTTTTCTGGATTTTTCGAAAATTGCGAAAGATCTATTCCGTTCGAGATTGGGATAATTGGCGCTTTCAAATTATATTTCAAAAGCAAATCACGCGAATATTCGGTTGGCGTTAAGATTACATCAGCGGTGTTATAGCACTTCACGAGCCACTTTTTAAAAGCTGGCGCCGCAAGATTCGAAAGCGCAAATGAATTTCGAAAATCCTCCTCAGTGGAATGTGCATGAAAAACCACTTTTTTACCATTCTTGCGAGCCTTTTTTGCCAATAAATAAGACTTTGGATTAATAGTATTTAGATGAATTATATCAAAATCTTCAGATGAGTCGGTAGTAAAATCTACGCCGGCTAATTTTAACGCAGCTTCTTGGTGCTTCATTGCGCGACCAACGCCACTTTTTGCGAATATTTTTTCGTCATCTCTAAATAATAAAACTTTCATTATTTCCTCCTCTTTAAATGCAAAATTTGACCTTCAACATTTTTTTGACCCTGCCATTCATTTAAACCTAGCGAAAAAATCACGTCAACTTTTTCATCTATTTCGGCAAAAAAATCTTTTGGTGCATTAAATTTTAACATTTTGATTTCACGCTCGCCATCACTTAAAGTTATTTTCAGATGCTGATTTTTATCGCCCATTTCTTGGCGTGCAATTACGCAAGCATTCTTAATTTCGAAAGTTGGCTCTTCATTCCCATTTCCAAAAGGCTCAAGAAGCGAAATTTTCTCAAAAAGTTCTAATGAAATTGGCGAAAAATCTTCAAGCTGAACATCCACTTTTGGCAAAAGCTTTTCGAGCTGGTTTTTTAATTTTAATGAATCGTAAAAATCGTTCACGCTTTTTCGAAAATCATCAATTTTTAAAGTTGGCAAAGTTACGCCCGCGGCCGCATCGTGACCACCGCCTTTAATAATAATTTCGCTTGCATTTTGCACTGCTTGACTCGCCGAAAAATCACCAAAACTACGCGCCGAACCCTTTGCTACATCGCCCTCAATCGAAATCACAAAAACTGGTTTTTTAAAACGTTCAAGCAATCCGCTCGCCACAATTCCAATAATTCCATCGTTAAAACTTTCATCAGCTACAACCAAAACCTTATTATTTTTAAAATCTTCGGCTTTTTGAATTGCAATTTCGAGCGCTTCGTGTTGAATTTTACGGCGTTTTTTATTTAAATCATCGAGATTTTTGGCTTTTTCGAAAGCAACAAAAGAGTCTTTTTCGAGCATTAAATCTAATGCCTTTTCGGCAGTTTCAAGCCGACCAGCCGAATTGATTCGTGGGCCGATGATAAAGCCAAGCGTTGAACTTTTCGGCTCTTTCACGCCAGCTAGTGCAAGCATCGATTTCAAACCAGCTCGGCGTGTTTTCGAAAGAACTTTTAGCCCCCAAAAAGTGTTTTGGCGATTCTCGACCGTTTGTTTCATAATATCGCAAACGGTGCCGAGCGCCACCATGTCAAGTAGCCACTTTTCTTGGCCAGCAGGAAAGCCCTCGAGTTTGGTTTGAAGCGCTTGAACCAATTTAAACGCCACTCCAACGCCGGCAAAATTTTCAGCCTGCGGATATTTGTTTTCTTTTCTGCGCGGATTTACAACCGCAACTGCATTTGGTTGAACTTCGGCAATGTTATGGTGATCCGTTACGATTGTATCGATTCCAAAACCTTTTGCAAAATCAATTTCAGCGTGATTTAAACTTCCACAGTCAACCGTTAAAATTAAGTTCGTTCCTCGATCCGCAAGAACTCTCACGCCACGCTCGTTCATTCCGTAGCCATCTTTAAAACGATCGGGCAAAAAATAATCCACATTTTTAAAACCGAATTTTTCGAAAGCTGCCAAAATCACTGTTGAAGCTGAAACACCATCAACATCATAATCGCCATAAACTGTAATTTTTTCTTGTTTTTTGTGGGCAATAAGTAATCGCTCAACCGCTTTTTCCATATCCGGCAACAAAAAAGGATCGTGCTGGTTATCATAATTCGGATTCAGAAAAGCTTCACGATTCTCTTTTGAAATTCCACGATTCTTTAAAATTTGCTCAAAAATTTGTTCAACCGTCATTCGCGAACTCTATCTTTTAACAGACCTCTCGATATAATTGTTTGAACGCGCAACACTGTTTTGCTCGCGAACTTTCACTACGATAGACTGCAATTCGGAGAAAAACAAAAAATTCGTATTCGCAAAATAAGTATAGGTATTTTTCTTCTTTTCCCTAAATAAAAATCCGGCTTTTTCAAGCTTGGCAAGTTCGCGTTGAATGTTTCCTGGATCTTCTTTTAAAAGTTTGGCAAGGCCACGAGAGTGCATTTTAATAACTGGATACGTAACAAAAAATACGACAATTTTTCGCTTAACTCGTGATGTAATAAAAATATCTAAATCTACCATATCCTCACCTTTTCGTATTTCTATTTTACAAAATTTTAGCTTTTTTCGCAAGCTATATTTATTTTATTTTTTAAACCTTTTGATGTAAAATAAAGATATATGGATTTTTATTTTGAAGTTGCACCGTTAAAAATTGTTCGCACTAATAGCGAAGTTTTTACTTATGCCTCAAAAGAAAAACTCGAAACCGGCCAAATTGTACAAATTCCTGTTGGCAAAAAAAATATGTTTGGTGTGGTTTTTAAAGAAGTCGAAAAACCAGATTTCGAAACTCGCGAGATTCTAAAAATAGTCGAAAAAACGCCAATTCCAAAACATTTAGTTGAACTTTCGAAATGGATGAGCCAATATTATGCGACGCCTCTTTCGCAAGTTTTGAGCGGAATTTTACCAGCCGGTTTAGGCAAGAATCGCCGTTCTTCAAAAAAAGAAAAAATCAAATTAACAGATGAAAAAGAGAGCTGTTCAAATTTTTTATACACAAGCCAACAACAAAACGCAATCAAAAAACTTGATAAAATTCACTCCGGAACAGTTCTTCTTCATGGAATTACCGGATCGGGAAAAACTTCAATTTATATAAATCAAACCGAAAAAATTTTAGCCAACCAGCAATCCGCAATAATTTTAGTTCCCGAAATCGCATTAACTTCACAACTAGTTTTGAATTTCGAAAAACATTTTAGTAATATTAAAATCATTCACTCACACCAAACTGAAGCTGAACGCCACAAAACTTGGTTAAAAATTTTGAACGACCCCGAACCGCAAGTTATTATTGGTGCACGCTCTGCCCTTTTTGCGCCCGTAAAAAACTTGGGGCTAATTGTAATTGATGAGTGTCACGAGCCAAGTTTCAAACAAGATCAAACACCAAAATATTCTGCTTTACGCGCAAGCAGTTTTTTGGCTTCGAATTTTAATTTTAAAGCAATTTTTGGCTCTGCAACACCGCTAATTGAAGATTATTTCTTAGCCGAATTATCTGAAAAAAATGGCGGAAACGAAATTATTAAACTAACCGAACTCGCCAAAAAAGAAGCTCAACCAGCAAAAATTGAACTAGTTGATTTAACAAAAAAAGATTCGAAAAACCACCGCTTTTTTTCGAAAAAAATGCTCGCCGAAATGGAGCAAACTTTAAGCGAAAATAAACAGGTTTTAATTTATCACAACCGTCGTGGTTCGGCCAGTATTACACTTTGCCACAATTGCGGATGGATGGCACTTTGTCCAAATTGTTTTGTTCCGCTAACTTTACACGCCGATAAATTTCAATTGTCATGTCATATTTGTGGGCACAAAGAACGCCCACCAATTTCTTGTCCAGATTGCGGTGAAGCAGAAATTATCCATAAAGGAATCGGTACAAAAGCAATCGAAGAAGAAATTCGAAAACTCTTTCCGCAGAAAAAAGTTGCACGCTTCGATGCAGATAGTGACAAAAATGAAACCGTCGAAAAGCTTTATAGTGAAATTCGCAACGGTGAAATTGATATTATTATTGGCACCCAAGTTATTGCAAAAGGTCTAGATTTACCAAAATTAAAAACCGTTTGCGTAGTTCAGGCCGATGCGGGATTAGCTTTGCCTGATTTTACTTCGAGCGAGCGAAATTTTCAGTTAATTTCACAAGTGATTGGTCGTGTTGGGCGGCATTCTAGCGAATCAAATGTAATTATTCAAACTTATCAACCTGAAGCTCCGTCGATCCAATTTGGCTTAAATCAAGATTACGCTGGATTTTATAATTTCGAAATTAAAAATCGCCAAAAACAAAACTACCCACCTTTTGTATATCTGTTAAAATTAACCTGCGTATATAAAACCGAGATTTCAGCCGTACGAAATTCACAGAAAGAAGCGCACGAGATTCGCAAAAAATTTTCGAAAGATGTACAAATTTTTGGTCCAACGCCAGCTTTTTATGAGCGCGTAGGCGAAACTTATCGTTGGCAAATTGTAGTTAAAAGCAAAAAACGCGCGCCCCTTTTAGAGATTGCACGCGAGTTTCAAGGCAAGCCACAGTGGCGCGTTGACTTAGACCCACCAGGATTGATTTAATTGTCTTTTTTCAAAGTGTTAAAAATGTAATTCTTTAAATAATCTAAATTAGCTTTTCTTGCTTCATCTTTTGTTATTTTGCCAGATTTTACCTTTTCAATATCTTCAAGCATAAAGCCAGTTAATTCGCCAAACTCCACCACGCTTGGCGAAAATTTACTATCAGGATTAGAAAAACCTCGCCCTTTAGAAACCAATTGACCGTAATAATCTTTCGCAAGATATTCTATACCTTCGTAATTATCCGTTTCGAAAAATATCAACGCAAGATAAATCAACGCCGAAAACATTTCCCTGTCATTTTCTGGTTTTATTAGATCTAAAAAATCTGTAATTTCTTTCATGAAATAACTCCTTATACTTTAAAGAGCAAAGGTTAATCCATCTCCGCCAAAATAATCCAACCGTCAGAAGATAGAATTCCGATATCGCCACTATTAGTTTTTATATATCTTTTAAATTCTTTGCCATATTCCGATATTTTTTTCGGGTAAAATGTTTTTATTTCATCATCGCTAAAATAATCAGTAACGATTAAAGCATATTTTTCAAAAAAATATATACTTTGATCGGGCATATCTCTGTCAAAATACCTATCTATTACAGGGCCCAACTCTATGTTAAACTCCTTTTCTATATTTGTAGTTATTTCGTCCATATTTACCTCCTAGTAAAACAACCAAAATTCACTAATCAAAACTTCTACTCCTAATTGTAGTGTGCATATATGTATGTTGTCAAGAGTTTTTAAAAAATGTCTAGATTTAGCGTTTCTCTTCGCTGGTTGAAATGAATTATAACTTTCGACTTTTCAAAATATTTACTCTTTACTGTTTTCGAAAAATCTTCACGCAAAAAATCTGAAATTTCATCCAAAATCAGCTCGTCGAAATCACGTAAAACATCGCGGTGCGAATAAGTTCCAATTGAAAAATATCCCGTTCGAGAATTCTTGAAATCCCGATTTTTAAAGTGATAAAAACCAAAGCTAAAACCAATGAATCGCGAAAGATTTTCAAGCAAAAAATCTCGAGTTTTAGCATTTTCAGATTCAACCGAAATTCGCAAAATATCACGCCGATTTCTCGGCTTCGAAAAATATTGCGAGGAAAACGCGCTCGTTTCGTGAGGCTTAAATCTTAAAATTGGCTTTTCGAAAAAATATTTCGAAGCGTGAATTTCATTCAACATTTTGCGAATTTTACTCAAGTTAAAATTATCATCAAATTGCCAAGATTGCTCTTCTGCAAAAATTTGATTAGCGTATTTTTCAATTTCCCAATCTTCAATCTGCAAGTTTTGATCCATAAATTTTTCAAATTCCGAATATATATTTTCATTTTTCGACTTTAAAGATATTTCAGTAATCCCACTATTAGGCCAAGTGAAACCTAAAACCGAATAGTCCTCAAAGTAAACCCATCCTCCTTCATGCATTCTTCGCCAGAATTCATCCACGATAATGTGTTCGTATAAATGCAGAACTTCCCAATATTTATAAGATTTATATATATTCAAAATTAACCTTTCTCTTTAAAAAACGAGCTATATAGCTCGTTAACCTTGAGACTACTTTCTTCGAGTATTAGATTTTACCATAATCAAACCTAGAAATCAATGATCTTGTAGCTTTTTTACCCTAAAAATGGTATAATAAAAACAATGAAAAAAGAAGATATTATAACCTTACCTAACCAAAATTTGCGCAAAAAATGCGAACGTGTGCATGTTATCACAGATGAAGTTCGCCAAATTGTGCAAGATATGATTGATGCTAGCCTTGACTGGGAAAATGCTCACCCGCACGAAATTTCGGCCGCAATTGCTGCACCGCAAATTAACAAACTTTATAAAATTATTATTGTTCGAAGTGATTTGGACGATAAAAATAATAAAGAATTTACCGCTTTAATCAATCCTGAAATTACAAAATTCGAAGGAAAAACAGATGTTGATTTTGAAGGATGTCTTTCGATTAAAGGAATTTACGGCAAAGTTCCTCGCGCATCAAAAGTTCGCGTTAAAGCGCTTGATATTCACGGCAACGAAGTTCGAATTAAAGCCGAAGATTTTCTTGCGCGTGTGCTTCAACATGAAATCGACCACACAAATGGCGTTCTTTTCATTGATCATATTCGCGATAAAAAAGACGCTTTCTACCAACTTGACGAAGATGGCGAATTACAACCATTAAACTACGAAAAAGATATCGAAAACAACTCTGATCTGTGGGAGGATTTATAATCTTGAAAAAAACTCCAATAATCTTTTTTGGAACGGAAGATTTTTCGGCCGTTTCACTCCAAAAACTTATTGATGAAGGCTTCGAAATTGCCGGAATTATCACCAAACCCGACTCTCGAAAAGGTCGCGGGCAAAAGTTTCAAGCGCCAAAAGTGAAGCAAATTGGTGAAAAGTTTAATATTCCAGTACTTCAACCGCAAAAAATGTCAGAAATTACCGACTTCGTTAAAAAATTCGAAAAACCTGCGGGAGTTTTGGTTTCTTTTGGTCGGATTATTCCGCAAGAAATCATCGATTTATTCACACCCGCTATTGTGAATGTTCACCCTTCACTTTTGCCTAAATATCGCGGTTCAAGCCCAATTGAAAGCGCAATTTTAAACGGTGATGAAAAAACTGGCGTTTCACTAATGAAACTTTCGAAAGAAATGGATGCAGGCGATGTTTATTCACAAGAAGAAATTGAGCTTTTGAAAACCGAAACCGCAAGCGATCTTTATAAAACTTGTGGTGAAATCGGCGCCGAAATGCTTGTGCGGGATTTACCAAAAATTATCTCTGGTGAAATTAAAGGACTAAAACAAGATGATTCGCAAGCTGAATATTGCCAACTTCTTAAAAAAAGTGACGCCCTTCTTTCTCAAGATGAGCAAACTGCAGAGCAAGCCGAACAGCAAATTCGTGCTTTCGAAATTTTTCCAAAAAGTAAAATTAAGCTCGGTGAGCATTTAATAATCGTTAAAAGCGCAAAAGTAGTTAGTTCTAACCCTGAAAATTCGCCTTTAACGTTAAAATTCGCCGAAGGAACGTTTTTAAAGATTGAAAGACTAATCACACCAAACGGTAAAGAAACCGCTGCTAAAAGCTTTGAAAACGGCTATCTAAAATAAAACCACGCTCTTCTGCGCGGTTTTATATTTTAGCTAAAAATTTTATCGATATTTGCTTTAAGTTCGTCTTGCATTTCTTTAATTACAAGCATACTGATTTGATTGAAATCTGGGCGGTTAATTTCAAGCCACTTCAATGAGGCAAATTCAGATATAACTTGACGAGTCTCTTGACCATTGTTGTTTTGAACTAACGCTGCAAAAGTCTTGTCATTTCGAAAGTCTGGAACGTTTAGTCTTAGCCAATTGTCAACGAACCCTGGAGCATCATCCATAATTTGTTCAAATTCTTCAAGTTTTTCACTTGAAAAACCATCCATAATCCGTTCACCGATTCGAGCTTCGAGTTCTTCTTGAACGTGTTGCTTAAACACCGCTGCTTCTTCTGGCGACATTCGTTCAATGCCAATTCCTTCAAAAAATTTATCGTCTAATTGAAACATTCTCTTTCCTTTACTTAATTATCTATATTTTAGCACAAGCGTAATGTTTTTTCAATAATTAAATAAAAAACGGTAAAATTACCGCCTTTTATTTTAAAGATTAACCCTTTAGCTTGCGAGCAACAACTTCACGTGTAAAGAATTCAAGTTTGTCGCCAACTTCTAGCTGAATTTTCTTTTTAGTCTTGAGCGAAAGTCCACACATTTCACCTTCAATAACATCTTTTGCCTCTTGTTGTTGACGTTGAACGTGCGAAACTTCAACCTCAGCAATTTGCTCTTTCTTTCGAATTACGCGAGCGAGCAAACCAGCATAAACGCGACCAGATTTTACTTCTCCACCAGCAATGATTTCTTCTTTCATTGTGCGGAAAACACCTTTCACATCCAATGAACCAACCTCGGTTTCAACAACTTCTGGCGCAAGAAGTTTTTCCATTTCTGCGCGCGCGTCGTCAAGAAGTTCATAGATAACTTTATAGATTCGAACTTCAACACGATCGCGTGTCGCAATTTTTTTGATCGCCGGTGAAAGCTCAACGTTAAAGCCATAAATAATTGTTTTTTCACCAGCGGCCGCCAAATGGATATCGTTTTCAGTGATATTACCGATTCCGCTACTAATAATATTTAAGTTAACTTCACCGCCAGTTTCAATCAACCTGAGGCTATCTGAAACAGATGTTAGTGAACCTTGAACGTCAGCCTTAATAACAATGTTAAAATCTTCTGCGTCATGTTTTTGGTTCATCATTTTTAGCAAATCCGCACCTGTAACATTGGCTGTTGCCGCATTTTGAGCAGCTTCGATTTTAGCTTTTTGTGCAAGATGTCGCGCAATTTTTTCGCTTTTAACTACTTTGAAGACATCACCGAATTGAGGCAACTCTTTAAAGCCCGTTACCGTTGCAGGTGTTGAAGGACCAGCAATTTTGAGTGCATCACCTTTGTAATCTTGAAGTGTTCGAACTTTCGCATAAGTTGTTCCAGCAACCAAGAATCCACCCTGTTTTAGATCACCTTGTTCGACAAGAAGCGAAACAACAGAGCCTTTTCCAACTTCCATGTGCGACTCAATAACCAAGCCTTCAGCAGGAATATCCACATCAGCGCGCAACTCTTCTAGATCAGCTGTTAAAATCACCATATCAAGAAGATTATCGATACCTTCGCCAGTTTTGGCAGAAATCGGCACCATTGTTACATCGCCACCCCACTCTTCTGGCATCAAGCCGCGTTCTGAAAGTTCAGCCATGACACGATCTTTATTTGCTGTGTCTTTATCCATTTTATTAATTGCAACAACGATTTTTGCATTGGCATTTTGCGCAAAGCGAATTGCTTCAACAGTTTGAGGCTTAACACCATCATCGGCCGCAACAACGATAATAACAACATCTGTTAGGGTTGCTCCGTGTTGACGAAGAGCCGCAAAAGCTTCATGACCCGGCGTATCAAGAAGTGTAATTTTTCGGCCTTTTCTTTCGGTTTGATAGGCTGAAATATGTTGAGTGATTCCACCAGCTTCACCCGAAACCGTTTTCGTTCCAAGAATCGTATCAAGCAACGTTGTTTTTCCGTGGTCAACGTGACCCATAACTGCAACAATTGGTGGGCGAGGTTTCGCATTCTCTGACACTTCATGCAATTTATTTAAGCGAGAAGTCACTTCATCTGCTTTAGCTTTCTTTTTAAGCTCAACATCTTTTAGCCCAAGCTCTTCAACAACAATTACCGCCGTTTCGAAATCTATTCGCTGATTAATCGTCGCAACAATTCCGTTTTTAAAAAGTTCGCCAATTAAAGTTGTAACAGAAAGATTTAAGGCCCCAGCCAACTCATCAACAGTAATCGAATCTGTGATATTTACAATTTTCTTCTGACTCATACAACCTCCTTTGGTTTTTTATTTTCTTAAGCTGAAGTTCGGAAACCGATTTCGAAACCGATTTCCGACTGTTCAACGCAAGAATGCTTAAATTATTTTACAAGGCTAAGAGAAATTTTTCGATTTTCTTTGTCGATGTCAATAACTACAAATTCTTTTCGCTCGTTTAGAGTAAAGATATTTTCTGGGTTAACATCGTTGCCTTTGCCAAGTTCTGAAACGTGAACAAGCGCTTCAATCGCTGGGCTAATTTTTACGAAAGCGCCGAAAGGCGTAATTCGAGTTACAGTTCCTTCAACTTTCGAACCTTTTTTGAATTGCTCAACTTCTGAAAGCCATGGGTCTTCAGTTAGTTGTTTCATTGAAAGGCTTAAGCGATCTTTATCAATAGCGATGATTTTAGCTTTGATAGTGTCACCAACTTTAACGTAATCTTTTGGATTGTTTACGCGTTCCCAGGAAATTTCAGAAATGTGCACCAAACCTTCAATTCCTTCAATATTTACGAAAACACCAAAATCAACAACACCAGTAGCAACACCTTCAACTACGTCGCCAATTTTTAGGCTATCAAATCGTTCGTTCAAACCATCTTTGATAGCTTCTTTTTCGCTAAAGATTAACTTGTTAGTTTTGCGATCTGCGTCAAGGATTCGAACGCTGATTGGTTTATCGATAAGAACATTCAATCGGCTCAAAATCTCATCTTTGTCGCTTGCACCAACTCGTGGGTAGTGTTCTGCTGAAAGTTGTGATACAGGCAAGAATCCGCGGATTCCTTCGTATTCAACAAGCAAGCCACCTCGGTTAGCGTCAAATGGAACGATTTCGATAGTTTCACCGTTTTCCATTTTTGCAATAATTTCTTCCCAACCGCGATCTTTCGCAGCTTTTCGAAGAGAAAGTAGTGACATTCCGTTGTCCATTTCTGTATCAACAACGCTTGCTGTTACTGTTTCACCTTCAACAAGATTTTTTGAATGACCAGCTTCTCGGCGAGGAACAAATCCAACACCTTTAGCACCCAAGTCAATCAAGATTTCGTGCTTGCGAACTGAAAGAATTTTACCTTCAACAGTTTCGCCTTGGTTTAGTTGGTTTACGCTCTCTGGAGCAGACGCCAACAATTCGTCCATAGTTAGTTTTTTGGCTTCAGCCATTAGTCTTTAAGACTCCTTCCTTAATTGTATTTCTTTGAACATAGCTAAAATTAACCTGCCCAATAGATTGCTACCATTTTAACAGATTTTTAAAGATTTTTCAAGCATTAAAACTAAAAATAACCCTCGTTTTTGAAGGTTATTTTTTGATGTATAGTTTATTTCATATTTTCGTAGTAGTCTATAATTTGCCGACTCAAGCCTTTTCTAAACTCCAGATAATCCGTATTATCGTGTGAATCTTGAACACCTCTATTTCCCCTATTAAGAATTGTTAGCGCTACAGGAGTATTTCCTCTATCAGTTGGTTGGCCGATAGTAAGACCTTTGTATGGATTGAAATCTTCATCCTTATCGTTCATATCAATAAGATCTTCTAGCTGTGCTTTACCTTCTTTGTTAGTTTTAACCAATCCCATAAAGCCAGCATGAGTAACAATATAATTGCCGTTATCCATTTTTAGCACAGATGAAATTGGTTCTTGCCCCGTATTTGCAACGTAATTTCCTGCACCAACAAGCCTTTGAAATAAAGTATCTTTATATGCATCAGCTGTAGCAACAAAACTTCTTTCCCTATAGCCGTGTCTAAGATCGTCAACAAGATTATCAAGGTTCGTTCCCGTTTTGTCATATGTTAAATTACCGAATTTATCTACTTCTTTCTCTAAACATTTCGGCTGAGTGTTAAATGAGTTGAAATTATTCACATTTCTCCTTAAAAAAATATTAAAAAATTACGCTCTAATTATACCCCCCCCCCCCCCGAACAGTTTTGTCAAGTTTTAGTTTTAGAGTTTTTCGAAGGTTGAATTTTTGACTCTTTCATCGTAAAATAGAATTATGATTATTGCGATAGATACGGGTGGAACAAAAACTTTATTAGCAGGATTTTCGAAAGAAGGAAAAGTTTTAAAGTCTTTCGAATTTGAAACACCAAAATCGAAATCAAAATACCTTGAAATTATCGAAAAAATTATCAAAAAAGAGTTTTCGAAAGAATTAAGAAATAGCCAAATTGAGGCAATTTCTTGCGCTGAACCAGGAATTATTCAAAATGAAACTATCGCATGGGCAAAAAATTTAGGCTGGACAAACTTTAAAATCAAAGATGAGCTTTCGAAAATCTTTCCGGAGCCTAAAATTCTAGTTGAAAATGATGCCAATCTTGCGGGTCTTTTCGAAAGTAAAAAATTCAAAAATAAAGCCCAAAATATTCTTTACGTAACACTTTCAACTGGCATTGGTTCGGGTATAATTACAGATGGAAAAATTAATCACGGCTTAAAAAATAGTGAGATTGGCCGAATTCCAATTGAATTTGATGGCCGAATTCGAGAATGGGAAGATTTTGCGAGCGCACGGGCAATTTTCAACGTTTACGGAAAATACGCCAAAGATATAACCAATCCACGACATTGGAAACATATCGCCGATAGAGTTGCGCGTGGTTTTTTGGTGATTATTCCAATAATTCAGCCTGACGTTATTGTAGTTGGCGGTAGCTTGGGCGAAAATTTTGAAAAATTTGATCTATTTTTAAAGCGAATTCTAGCCGAAAATCTACCAAGCGGAATTGTCTGCCCAGAAATTATTAAAGCTGAAAAACCTCGAGAAGCCGTGATTTATGGCTGTTTTGAATTCGCAAAAAAGGCTCTAAACTTTTAGTATGAATCTAGATTTCGTTAAAGCTTTACGCAAAGATTTTCCGCAATTTAATTTTAAAGAAAGCGACGATTTTCGTTGGTCAAAGCAAGAAAATACTATTTTTTTCGATCCAGACTCTTCGCATTTTCATCTGTTAATTTTGCATGAATTATCACACGCACTTCTTGGTCACGAAAATTATTTTCTCGATATTGAGCTTTTAAAAATGGAGTCCGAAGCTTGGGAATTCGCAAAAAACTCACTCGCAGCTCAATATGGAATTTGTTTTGACTCAAACTTTATCGAAGAAAAACTTGACACTTACCGAGATTGGCTCCACAAGAGGAGCTTGTGTCCAAATTGTCAAATAAATGGCTTTCAGCAGACAGACTTAAACTATAAATGTCCCGCCTGCAGTACTGTTTGGCAAGTTAACGATTCTAGGTTTAAAAACTTACGCAGAATAAAAAAATAAATCACGCTCTTTCGAAAACGTGATTTATTTTTATTTAAGCTACTCGAACTTCAATTTTCGATTCTTCAGATTCATCAATCATTGAAATTGGAGTTGAAGTTGAGGTAGTTGCGGGTCCACGACGACTAATACGTCCACCTTTTCGACCTGCAATTTTTGCAAGTTCATGGTTTGCGGCAAAACCACCAGTTGTTCCATTTTTACCACCTTTTTGTCCAATGCGTGAATAAAAATCTTTACCGTATTTTGCTTTATTAGTTGCGGCCGCTTTTGCGCCACCAGCTTTAGTTCCAGCCATTTAATCTCCTTTATTTTTAATTAAATCTAATCTTTTTTGTTGATTATGTTTTTATTATAGCACAACATATGCTTTTTGTCAATATTTACATAAGTACTTTTTTATTTTATTATAATATTTTTGTATTTCTAATCTGTTTATGCTATAATTTTCTTATGTTTTTTCGAATAAATAATAAGTTCTACCGTAAGTTGCCTAAGCAAATTTGTATATTTTTCTTGCCAAACTCATTAAAAACTAAAACGCAAAATAAGGCGATTTTAGAGCTTAAAAAACAACTTTTGAATACTTTACCTAATTTTACCGAAGATGAGCTAGAAGAGTATAAAAATAGTATTATAAATGTAAAATTCTGGCACGGAACTGGAGGCTTTGAGTATAATTCCAGTAGAAATATTACACCAATTTTTGATAATATTTTAAAAAATGGATTAAAAACCCAGCAAGATGACTACTTAATTATTTATTCTAAAAAATTAAGTATGAAATCAATATCTCTAGTAAATAAAAGAATTATTGCTAGATGCTATGCGGATAATCATAATTTTAAGAATCCTAAAACTTTTCGTTTTGGCGATAGTATTTTTTGGATTGTGCGACACTACACAAAAATGTATGTTCTAGCATATACGATACTTGCTCCGCGTTCACTTGTGAATATTCTTAGTTGGAGAAAGAAAAATAAAATAAATTCAAAAAAATCTTGGAGCGGAAAAGTAAATAAATCTTGTAAAAATACATGGGAATCTTTTGAAAAATACTCTGATATTAGAGAAAACTTCCCAGTAATTCTTGGCATTAAAGAACTAAACAAAATTGCAAAATTGCCAAAAATATTTAGCGAAACTGAGATTCGTTCTTTAGATAATATTCCTTTTAATGATATTATTCACGTAGAAATTCCTCTTGAAAGATATAATGAATTAAGTGATAAGATTCGAAAACATAGCCAAAAAGTAAAAATATTTCCTATTGAATTAGGTGAAGTATTTGAATATAAAAATTATAAATGAATTATAGCACTACTCTTACTAGTATTTTTAAGACTAAAAATGAACAACGAAAAAACTCCACCGGTTAGGAGGAGTTTTTTATAATTCGGCACCGTGCTATTTTCCCGCTTTCGCAGTATGCTCGCCGCTACTGGGCTTAACTTCTGTGTTCGGAATGAGAACAGGTGTTTCCCCAGCGCCATGGGCACCGAAATAAGGTTTTGTGCTTCAACTCGCCACAAATTCCTAAGCGGTGAGCCAAAACCTCGTTTCGATGTCCTTGGTATTATTTGGTAATGCCAAGATTTTAGATTGACTAGCGATTATCCTTGATAATCACCAAACACTAGTTAAGTCTACCATATTCACGCCAATAATACAAGATTATTTTAGTGAATATGGACATAAAAAGGCGATTGGACTATTAGTACGCTTTGGCTAGCCTGTTACCAGGTTTACACCTTGCGCCTATCAAACAGATCATCTTTCTGTGTCCTCATGGGATTCCTAATCTTGGAGTCAGTTTCGCGCTTAATATGCTTTCAGCGCTTATCTTAACCGAACATAGCTACTCGACACTGCAGCAGGTGGCCACAATCGATACACCAGAGGTTCGTTCATCTCGGTCCTCTCGTACTAGAGACAAATCTCCTCAAGAATCCTTACGTCCATGCCGGATATAAACCGAACTGTCTCACGACGTTCTGAACCCAGCTCGCGTACCACTTTAATCGGCGAACAGCCGAACCCTTGGAAGGTGCTCCCCCTCCAGGATGTGATGAGCCGACATCGAGGTGCCAAACCGCGCCGTCTATGTGAACTATTGGGCGCGATAAGCCTGTTATCCCCAGGGTAACTTTTATCCGTGTGCGCTGTCGATCCCACATTCAATGAACAATGTTCTTACAGCGGGTCACTTGCTCCGTGTTTCCACTCTGGTCGAATTGTAATTCTCGCAGTCAAGCTGGCTTTTGCGCATGCACTATCACTTCGATTTCCATCCGAAGCTAGCCAACCTTTGAACGCCTCCGCTACTCTTTAGGAGGCAACCGCCCCAGTTAAACTACCCACCATACACGGTCCCATTACCGGATAACGGAAATGGTAAGACAAAGACTACATCAAGGGTGGTATTTCACCTGTGGCTCCACAAATACTGGCGTATCTGCTTCAAAGCCTCCCACCTATGCTACACATGATGTAACCCGTGTCAATGTAAAGCTGTAGTAAAGCTCCATGGGGTCTTCTCGTCCTGGCATGGACAGACGGCATCTTTACCGCCAATGCACTTTCACCGAGTCCTTCGCCGAGACAGTGCCCACATGATTACTCCATTCGTGCGGGTCAGAACTTACCTGACAAGGAATTTCGCTACCTTAGGACGGTTATAGTTACCGCCGCCGTTCACTGGGGCTTCAGTTCGCACCGTAAAGCACTCCCCTTAACCTTCCAGCACTGGGCAGGAGTCAGCCCCTATACATCCACTTTCGTGTTAGCAGAGACCTGTGTTTTTGGTAAACAGTTCCGTGGGCTCTTTTGCTGCGGCCTCCGCATCGTTTGACACGAGGTTGCCGCGTTCCAAGCTAAGCCATTTGACTTGTCTATCTCGGTAAAGAAGTTTAAGATACTCATATATACCATTAATCTTAACCTAATTGCTTGAAACACGACTCGCATCGAATGATGCGGAGGCAGACCTTATCCCGAAGTTACGGTCGCTGTTTTGCCGAGTTCCTTAGCGAAGGGTCTCTCGTAAGCCTGAGTCTACTCGACTCGAGCACCTGTGTTGGTTTGCGGTACGGGCGGCTATAACCACGCGTATATCTGCTTTTCTAGCCAGTACTTTCATCAAAATCGTTAATCCGTAGATTAACTTTCACTCCTTTTGCGTTCCCGCTAAGTTGGACGGATATATACCAATAATCCGCTTCGACTAATTTACCGTACACAGTATACAAATTATAACCGGTTCAGGAATATTAACCTGATGTCCATCGCCTACGCTGCTACGCCTCGGCTTAGGCCCGACTAACCCAGGGATTATTACAGTAGCCCTGGAAACCTCGCTCTTACGGCCGAAAGGATTCTCACCTTTCTTATGGTTACTCATTCCAGCATTCTCACTTCCTAACGCTCCACCCAACCTTACGATTGAGCTTCACTGCCGATAGGAACGCTCCTCTACCACTCCGTTAAACCCGTAGGAATAACGAAATCCATATCTTCGGTATAACACTTTAGCCCCGTTACATTTTCCACGCAAAATCTCTTGACGAGTGAGCTGTTACGCACTCTTTAAATGAATGGCTGCTTCTAAGCCAACATCCTCGCTGTTTAAGAAATTTCACCTTGTTTCCCACTTAGTGTTAATTTAGGGACCTTAGATGATGGTCTGGGCTGTTTCCCTTTTGAGCACCGAGCTTAGCCCCGATGTTCTAACTGCCATGGTACCACCAACGGTATTCGTAGTTTGTTAACGGTGGGTACAGTTGCCCGCCCCAGTCGTTTACAGAGCTCTACCCCCGTTGGCTATATTACATGACGCTAGCCCTAAAGCTATTTCGAGGAGAACCAGCTATCTCCGAGTTCGATTGGCATTTCACCGCTAACCACAAGTCATCCAAATGCTTTACTGCGCAAACTGGTTCGGTCCTTCACTGCGTGTTACCGCAGCTTCAACCTGCTCATGGTTAGGTCACCCGGTTTCGGGTCTAATCCCATACACTTATCGCCCTATTCAGGCTCGCTTTCACTGTGGCTCCGTCACTTGACTTAACCTGGCGCATGAAATTAACTCGCTGGATCGTTCTACAAAAAGCACGCCGTCACCGGACAAGCCAGCTCCGACTCCTTGTAGGCACACAATTTCAGGTTCTATTTCACTCCCCTCCCGGGGTTCTTTTCACCTTTCCATCGCTGTACTAGTTCACTATCGATCGTATATTATATTTAGCCTTGGCTGGTGGTCCAGCCGGATTCAAACAGGGTTTCTCGTGCCCCGTCCTACTCGAAAAAACATATATAAGGTCTGCGTCGTTTTCGCGTACACGGCTTTCACGTTCTTTGGCTAGTCATTCAAACTATTCTGCTAACCACGCAAATTTCTTACCTTACTAAAAGTTGATAGCCTTTTATCGCAAGTCAGACTACTCAATAAAATTAAGTATTCTGACTTGGTCTTATGTTATTTCACAACCCCTTATTAAGTATTCGCCTATCAGCTTATCTACAAAAGTAGAAACTTAAAAGGTTTGGGCTCTTCCAGTTTCGCTCGCCACTACTCCCAGAATCATTATTTATTTTCTCTTCCTCACCCTACTAAGATGTTTCAGTTCAGGTGGTTCCCACTACACAACCTATGTATTCAGTTGAGAGCAACACGACATGACTCGTGCTGGGTTTCCCCATTCGGAAATCTCCGGATCAAAGCTTGTTGACAGCTACCCGAAGCTTATCGCAGTCTTCCACGTCCTTCATCGGTAATATACGTCTAGGCATCCATTGTGTGCCCTTGAGTACCTTTTTATGCATTGACTTAACTAGTAATTGGTAACAACCAAATACTTGCCGTCAATCTTAAATTCTTATCTTCTTTTACATCACCAAATTGTTAAATTTCTCGCTCCCATTTTAAGAGCAAAATTATAAATTCAATCTTACAAAGATTCGAACTTATCATCCTGATCTCAAACGCTTTACTATTATATATTTTTGAATATTTTTTGTCAATAGTTTTTTATCATTTTATTGACTTTTTAGCCAGAGGTTCAGGATGAACGTTCGCAAGTGATTACTATTATATATCATTTTATTTTTGAATGCAAGAGTTTTTGGATGTTTTTTTAATTTTTCGCAATAAATAAAAACACTCCCACTTGGGAGTTCTATGGTGGGCGATGAGGGACTTGAACCTCCGACCTCGTCATTATCAGTGACGCGCTCTAACCAGCTGAGCTAATCGCCCATATTCGGCTTTTTGCCAAAGAGAATTTTCGAAAAAGATTCAAAAACTTTCTTTGGTGGAGATACAGGGACTCGAACCCTGGACCCCCTGCTTGCAAAGCAGGTGCTCTAGCCAACTGAGCTATATCCCCAGATTTTTAATGAATACTATAATAGTATATATTATTTATTAATAAAATGCAAGGGTTTTTTCTTATTAATAAAAATAGCCGATCTTTCGAAAGGCTATTTAATTTTAACAACTTAATTGTGCAATCTATCTCAGTCTGCGGTAAACTTTAGTCTTGCCTTTACAGGCTGAATTCGAAAGTAAAATTTACAGAAACTTTCGAAAAGACCGACCTAGCTTCAAAGGTTGATTTCTCGAACCTTTGGCATAACTCTCCCTAGAAAGGAGGTAATCCATCCGCACCTTCCGGTACGGATACCTTGTTACGACTTAACCCCAATCATCCCTCCCACCTTAGGCCGACGAATCGGACTTCGGGTGTTAGTGACTTTCATGGTTTGACGGGCGGTGTGTACAAGACCCGGGAACGTATTCACCGCAGCATGCTGATCTGCGATTACTAGCGATTCCGACTTCATGCAGGCGAGTTTCAGCCTACAATCCGAACTGGGACTAGCTTTGATGCGATTTGCTTCACCTCGCGGCTTCGCTGCGCATTGTACTAGCCATTGTATCACGTTTCTAGCCCAGGACGTAAGGGAAATACTGACCTGACGTCATCCCCTCCTTCCTCCCCGTTGCCGGGGCAGTCTCAGTAGAAAAATACAACTACTGACAAGGGTTGCGCTCGTTGATGGACTTAACCAAACATCTCACGACACGAGCTGACGACGGCCATGCATCACCTGTCACTTGGCTCTTAAAAAGCACTCTCTCATTTCTGAAAGATTCCAAGGATGTCAAGACCTGGTAAGGTTTATCGGTTATCATCGAATTAAAGAACATGATCCACCGCTTGTGCGGGTCCCCGTCAATTCCTTTATGTTTTAATCTTGCGATCGTACTCCACAGGCGGGATACTTAACGCGTTAGCTTCGCTACTCAGGGGTCGATACCCCAAACAGCTAGTATCCATCGTTTACGGCGTGGACTACCCGGGTATCTAATCCGGTTCGCTCCCCACGCTTTCGTGCCTCAGTGTCAGAAACAGCCCAGTAGCCTGCCTACGCCATCGGTGTTCCTTCTAATATCTACGGATTTCACTCCTACACTAGAAATTCCAGCTACCTCTTCTGCTCTCGAGTTCAACAGTTCGAATAATAGTCTGAATGGTTGAGCCACCAGATTTCACTATTCGCTTATCGAACCACCTACGCAACTCTTTACGCCCAGTCACTCCGGATAACGCTCGGATCCTACGTATGACCGCGGCTGCTGGCACGTAGTTAGCCGATCCTTATTCATAAGTTACTGTCATAATCCTCACTTATAAAAGCAGTTTACAACCCGAAGGCCTTCATCCTGCACGCGGCGTTGCTCCATCAGGCTTTCGCCCATTGTGGAAGATTCCTCACTGCTGCCTCCCGTAGGAGTCTGGACCGTGTCTCAGTTCCAGTCTGACTGATCATCCTCTCAAACCAGTTAAAGATCGTCGACTTGGTAGGCCATTACCCCACCAACTATCTAATCTTACGCAGGCCGTTCCCAAAGCGCCCGAAGGCTTTAATCCGAAGACCATATGCGGTATTAGCACACCTTTCGATGCGTTATCCCTCACTTTGGGGTACGTTCCCACGCGTTACTCAGCCGTCCGCCGCTCGCCGACATTTTACACAAAATTCTTGAATAAATCTTCTCTTCAAACCAGAAGCTTCCAGAATTCAGTGTAAAACTCGCTGCCGCTCGACTTGCATGTGTTAGGCACGCCGCCAGCGTTAATCCTGAGCCAGGATCAAACTCTCCATAAAAAGAATTATCAAATTGATAATCTATAAAATAGACTGACGATAAATTTGCACAATTAAATTGTTAAAGTTCAGAATTATCAGTTCAATCTCGCGATTTATTAACTCCACGCATCGAACTAATAACTATTATACTTAATAGATTTTTAAAAGTCAACACTTTTTTAAAAGAAAATTCATAAAAATTAAATAGACTTCAAAAAGCCTATTTAATTTTATTATTATAGTCCTAATAAAAATGCTATATATCCGATGAAAATTCCAATTGTTGAGCCTACAGCAACTTCTAGAGGTGTGTGACCTTTTACAACTCGAACTTTTTTAATGTCTAGATTTTGGCTTTCGATAATTTCATTAATTCTCTCAGCCTGAACTCCATTCGAAAATCGAACTTTCATTGAATCATAAATTACAATCATTGCAAAGACGAAAGCGAGACCAAAAATTGGTGAGTAAATTCCTTCGCGTAATCCAATGAGCGTTGCAATAGCGATCACCACTGAGCTGTGTGAACTTGGCATTCCGCCGCTTTCAGTGATGATTCGCTTAAATTTTGCCGACTTCTCTTTTCGAATTTCAAGAATATATTTAGCACCTTGCGCAATTACCCACGCCAACACAAAAATTACTAAATATCTTGGCATTATTCTTCCTCTCGGTTTTCTTCCATTAGACCAACGCTTGCGACCGTGTCACCATCAGAAAGTTTCATTATTCGAACCCCTTGTGTTGTTCTGCCAAGAGTTGGAATATCTTTAACCGCAACACGAATAGTTTGGCCACCACTTGAAATCATTAATGCATCTGAAACAGCTTCTGGCAAAGTTTGGACTGAAACAATTGGACCAGTTTTTGCAGTTGTAATTGCAGCCTTAACGCCAATTCCACCACGATGTTTAACTTCAAAGTTTGAAACTTTCGTTGCTTTCCCGTATCCATTCGCCGAAATAACAAGAAGTTTTTGCGTTCCATCTTTAGCAACATCCATTCCAACAACGTTGTCATTTGGTCGGAGACGAACACCACGCACACCGCGAGCAGCGCGACCCATCGAACGAACATCATTTTCATTAAATCGAACGGCTTGTCCTGCAGACGTCGATACGATAATATCGCTTTGACCATTAGTTTTTTGAATCCAGCGCAATTCATCACCTTCATCAAGATTGATCGCGTTCAAACCATTTGTTCGAATATTAGTGAAATCTTTAAGTGCTGTCTTTTTTACAGTACCCTTTACAGTAGCCATAAAGAGGTAATCTTCTGTACTACTATTTTGTTCAAGCTTGATAATTGATGTAATTTTCTCTTCAGGTTGAAGTTGCAATAGATTTACTGCTGCAACGCCCTTCGCTTGAAGACTAGCCGCTGGAACTTCATAAGCTTTAAGCCTAAATACTCGACCTTTATTCGTAAAGAACAATAGCCAATCGTGTGTACTTGCTGGAACTAACTGATCAATAATATCTTGATCTTTTGTTGTCATTCCGCGCTTGCCTTTTCCGCCACGATTTTGTCGGCGATAATCTGCGAGAAGAGTTCTTTTGATGTAATTTTCACCCGTTAAGAGAATTACACTTTCTTCTTCAGGAATAAGCTCTTCATCTGAGAATTTACCAAGTTCACGATTGATAATCTTAGTTTTACGCTCATCACCATATTTCTCTTTCATTTCGAGAAGTTCTTCTTTAATAATTCGAAGGATTTCATTCTCGTCGGCGAGAATAGCTTCAAGTTCGCCAATAAGTTTCAATAGTGCCGCTAATTCTTCTTCGATCGCTTCACGTTCCAGTCCAGTCAATCGGCGGAGTTGCATTGCAAGAATTGCTTTTGCTTGAATTTCAGTTAGACCAAATTTTTCACGCAAAGCTTTTTCAGCAATATCAGTAGTTTTTGAAGCTCGAATTGTTGCGATAACTTCATCAATGTGATCAAGCGCAATCTTTAAGCCTTCCAAAATATGTGCACGAGCTTTTGCTTTCTTAAGTTCAAATTCTGTTCGGCGACGAACAACGTGACGACGGTGTTTAACGAATTCGTCAAGCATTTCTTTCAAACCAAGCACTCGAGGCTGAACACCATCAACCAATGCAAGCATGTTATAGTGGAAGTTTGATTGAAGTGGTGTTAATTTGTAGAGCTGATTGAGAACCTTCTTTGGATACGCATCTTTTTTAAGATCAATTACAATTTTAACCATTCCACGCGCAGATTCATCTCGAAGGTCAGCGATTGAAGTAACTTTCTTCTCTTTTACCAATTCGGCAATCTTTTCGATTAGGGAAGCTTTATTTACGTTGTATGGAATTTCTGAGACAACGATTTGATGACGACCGCGTTTAGTTTCAACAATTTCAGCAATCGCTCGCATAGTAACACTTCCGCGACCAGTTCGATAAGCTTGAATCATTGGAGCTCCACCGTAGACTACGGCACCAGTTGGGAAATCTGGACCCTTAACGTGTTTCATTAAATCTTCGAGCTTAGCTTCTGGATTATTTATAAGTTCAACCGTTGCGTCAACAATTTCGCTTAAATTGTGAGTTGGAATACTTGTCGCCATACCAACAGCAATACCCATTTGACCATTCAAAAGAAGATTTGGTAATTTTGCTGGAAGAACTGATGGTTCACTTTCAGAACCGTCATAGTTTGGTCGAAAATCAACAGTATCTTTATCGAGATCGTTCAACAAAATATCACCGATTCGACCAAGACGCGCCTCAGTATAACGCATCGCAGCAGCCGGATCACCATCCATCGAACCAAAGTTTCCTTGACCTTCAACGAGGGGATATCGCATTACCCAATCTTGCGCCAAGCGAACCATTGAGTCATAAATTGAGCTATCACCGTGCGGGTGGTATTTACCCATTACGTCACCGACAATACGTGCAGATTTTTTGAATGCCGATCCTGGTCGAACACCCATTTCCCCCATCGTATAGAGCACGCGACGATGAACTGGTTTCATTCCGTCACGAACATCCGGTAGCGCACGGTCGATAATCACCGACATCGAATATCGAAGGAACGAATCTTCCATCACATCTTCAACTGTTCGATATTCTAGAACTTTCGAATGGTTTTGTTGTTCAACAATTTCACCCTCAAGAGGTTTTTTATTCTTATCTTCCATAATTAAACATCCAATTCCTCAAGGTTAACATATTTTGCATTTGCTTGAATAAAGCTTTTTCGCATTGAGACTTCACTTCCCATAAGTTTCGTAAAGATCGCATCCGCCTTTTCGGCATCTTCAAGCTTAAGCTGAACAAGTACGCGGTTCTCTGGATTCATTGTGGTTTCCCAAAGCTGAGTTGCATCCATTTCACCAAGACCCTTATAACGCTGAATTCCCGTAAGACCAGCTTGCTTAATTTCGTTATCTTCTGGGTTAATGTTTGTTCCGCGAGCTTTTCGTTCTTCGATCAATTCCTTAATCTTTGCGTCACGTTCTTCGTCACTATAAACATAATAATGTTTATTTCCCGCACCTTTCAGTAAGAAAAGTGGAGGTTTTGCAAGATAGATATGACCACCTTCAACAACTTCTCGCATATAACGGAAGAAGAAAGTCATAAGAAGTGTTGCAATGTGACTTCCGTCGACATCGGCATCGGTCATAATAATAATTCGATGATATCGCAAACCTGAAATATCAAATTGTTCACCAATTCCAACACCCATACCCTTAATTAGCGAAACGATTTCGTTATTGGCAAGCATTTTATCTAGACGTGCGCGTTCTGTGTTCAAAACTTTACCACGAAGCGGTAAGATCGCTTGAGTCTTTGCGTCACGACCATTCTTAGCAGATCCACCCGCCGAGTCTCCCTCAACGATATAGAGTTCGCACTCTTCTGGCTTTTTCGAAGAACAATCGGCGAGTTTTCCTGGCAGATTCAATCCGTCCAAAACGCCTTTTCGAATCACATTTTCACGAGCTGCACGCGCAGCTTTTCGTGCTCGAGCTGCAAGAAGTGCTTTATTAACAATCTTTTTTGCAACTGCTGGATTTTCATCAAGATAGTAGCCAAAATATTCGTTCATTACCTGTTGAACATAGCGGCGAACTTCTGGATTTCCTAATTTATTTTTAGTCTGACCTTCAAATTGTGGGTCTGGTAATTTTACCAAAATAATTGCAGTCAAACCTTCGCGAATATCATCGCCTGAAAGGTTATCTTCTTTCTCTTTAAGAAGATTATTTTTACGTGCATATTCGTTAATTGTTTGAGTTAGTGAGCTTCGAAAGCCAACAACGTGCGTTCCGCCATCGGGGTTAATAACGTTATTAGCAAAAGCCCGAACATTTTCATTGTAGCTATCATTATACTGAATTGCCACTTCAACAATAGAATCTTCAACTTTCTTTTCAACATAGAAAGGTTGGTCTGAAAGAACTTCTTTGCCAACATTCAAACTTTTTACGTAGCTTTGAATTCCACCTTCAAAATAGAAAGCTTGTCGCTCACCAGTTCGCTCATCATCAACTTGAGTATAAACACCTTTAGTTAAATATGCTTGGTGGCGAAGATAATTTACAACCCACTTATAATCAAACGTAACCGTTTCTTTGAAAATTGTTGGATCTGGATAAAACGTAATACTTGTTCCATCTTCGCGATCGGTTTTTCCAAGTTTTTTAAGTTCAGTTGTTGGAACTCCACGTTCAAATTCAATTCGATACAACTGACCTTTTTTGACAACTTCAGCGATCATTTTTGTTGAAAGTGCGTTAACCACACTTGAACCAACACCGTGCAGACCAGAAGAAACTTTATAGCCGCCGCCACCAAATTTACCACCAGCGTGCAAGATAGTTAAAACGGTTTCAAGCGTACTTTTACCAGTTTTTGGGTGGATATCAATAGGAATTCCACGACCATCGTCGGTAATATTCACGCCGCCATCAGCTAAAATTCGCACGATAACTTTTGTTCCATAACCAGCGATTGCTTCGTCGATAGAGTTATCTGCGATTTCTTTAATTAAGTGGTGAACTCCCTCATAACCAGTCGAGCCAATATACATTCCCGGGCGTTTTCGAACAGGCTCAAGACCTTCGAGAACTTGAATCTGCGACCCGTCGTAGTTGCTTTCTTTTTGTTTAGACATTCTTCCCTCTCATTTCAGAATTTCTGTAATAAATTTATATCTGTATTATACCTTATTTTCGAAAAAAATTCAAACAAAGCTTATTTTTATAGCAATAATATGGTAAAATGTAAATATAAAGGTGGGTTATGTTTAAAGATATTATTTTAGGTTACTATAGAAGCCCTTCATTGGGTAATAAAATACAAGACTATGAGAATAAACTAAAGAAGGATCTGCGCTGGTGGACTTTTAGTAGTTTCGCAATTCTTTTTGTATTTTTTACTTTTTTCTTTTCCTCTTTGATAAATTCTTTAAATACTCCTATAAAAACAAAAGACTTCAAAAGCAATACCGCTAACCCAAACTTGATCTACAGCATTAGTTCAACTGCAAAACACAACCTTAAACCTGGGGATATTATTTCATATACATTAAAAATTCAAAACATCTCAAATCTTCCTCAAAAAACAAATTTCGAAGTTAATCTTAGCGATGTTTTAGAATATGCAGACTTAGTTGATGGTGCCGACTACAAAGAGTCTGGTGATAAGATTTATTGGAATCAAGATACGATCAACGCCGGACAATCTGAAAGAAAAATATTTGCTATAAAAATGAAAGAAAAATTCCCCACGCTTAAAAAACAAGGCGATTCTTTTGATTGTATTATTAAAGTTAGCTTTGGAAACGAATTAGCTTATCCCGTAAAATGCCCTATTTCGAAAAGTATTGAAACTTTAGTAGACCAGCTCTCTAGCTATTCAAAATTTAAAACCACCACTAAAAATATCCTTTTCTTTATTATATTATTTGCTATATCTGTTTATATGACTTTGCGTACAAATTTATTATACAAAGAAATTCGCTATTTTAAACGTCATTTAGGAGATTTTAACAATGCAAGATAAAAAATATAAATCTATTTTAAAATTTATCAACGGAGAATCGCCCTCAAGAGATAAGATAATTCATAAAATTATCCATTCAAATTCTATCGAAAAAATATCCGATACGCTAGAGAAAGTGATAATTCCTAAACTGCTATTTTTCGCTCTCTGTGCTAGTTTATTAACATATTATATATTATTATATATTTGTATATTAAATGGCTTTACAATTGATTTTAACGCTATTCTTCCACTATTTATCACATATATAATTACATTCTACATTCTAAAATTCATTAAAAATAAAATCAGGTAGTTAATTACCTGATTTTAAATATTACCTCATCGTTACCGATTTTTTTAATGCTACCAGTCTTATCCTGAGATGGCTCTTCCCGTATCGATAATCGATTTGATTCTACCTTCTCTTCTTTTGAAGAAGTAATATCTTGGATCACAGAATTATACTGCATTTGTGGTGATCGAATCTGCTGTTGAATTTGTGGATTATTTTTATTTTGTAATCCACTTGAATTCTGTTGCTGAGTCTGTAGAATATTCTTTTGAAATGTTCGCGCTAAATTGCTCTTTGGCACGTTATTTTCTTCAGTGCTTACCGTTTTATTTCTTAATTCATCACGCTTTTTAATCCAATCATCAAGAAAAGAATCTTGAGGCTTACTAGAACTATTAGCTGATGCCGGTTCAGTAGCGTTAATCGCTCTTTCCTGCCAACTAATCTGCGGTTTTTGTGCTACTTGAGGAACAGTAGGACTCATAGGACGTTGAGCTGGCTTTGGTGTAGGGTTAACACTTAAGCGCTTTCGAATCTCATCTTCAACAATCGCACGAGGCCTACCGTATTTTGAAGCAGAATACTTCCTTAAACCTTCACGAATCTCCGAGTTCGAACGACCAATTGGTGGCAAAAGCTTCATCGTGAAAGGCGCTGAAGGAAAACCGTTAACCAAAACTGTTGTAATTGAGTTATAATTTGGTGTTTTAGTTAGGTCTTCTGCCGTAAACGTTGGGGTGAATGCCTTTTGAAGAATCTCAGCATCATCAATACCAACTCGACCAACAATTTTATTTGGAACGTTTCCGAAAATAGCATCTTTAATCGAATCCTTCAACTGAGTTGTAAACTGGTTTGCAAGAATAAGATTCAAGCGGTATTTTCGAGCTTCAGATAGAATTGATTCAAACGAATCTGTTGCAAAGTTTTGGAACTCGTCAACAAATAGACAAAAGTCTTTTCGCTCATCCTCAGGTATATCTGCTCGACTCATCGCTGCTGCTTGGAATTTCATCACGAAAACCATACCTAGTAGCTTTGCGGCAGCTTCACCAAGCTTACCTTTAGAAAGGTTAACGAGCAAGATTTTATTATTATCCATTACTTCTCGAATATTAAAGGCGCTTTTTTTCTGGCCAATAATATTGTTAATTAACCCACTTTCGAAAGGTGCCCATTTTGAAACAACCCAAGAAACAAGCTCACCCGCGTCATTAGATCTTTGAGATGCAGGCCACTCTTTCGTCCAGAAATCAATCGCACGTTGATTTCGAAGGTATTTAATTTTCTGCTTTGCAAATTCAGGATCAACCAAAACTTTTGGAATATCCATAAATGTTCCACCATCTGGATCACTCATCAACAACAAGGCTGCATTTCGCACGATATTTTCCATTCGCGGACCAACAACTCCCGTGTTTCCTGGATCGAAAAGCGATTTCAACATCGAGTTAGTTTCAGAAATCACAAAGTCCATATCTTCAGGACTTTCAATTTCGAAAATATTAAAACCTAATGGGTTTTCAGTATCACTCGGATTAAAGTAAATCACATCATCCATTCGAGATTGAGGAATCATCCCTAGAAGTTCTTCAGCAGAATCTCCGTGCGGATCGATAAAGCAAAAACCTCGGCCTTCCATAATATCTTGATAAGCAAGATTTTCAAGAAGTTTCGATTTACCCATACCAGTTTGTCCAATAATGTAAGTGTGTCGACGGCGGTCATTAATTCCAAGGCGAATCTGTTTTTCAATGCCACGGAATTCGTTAACTCCAATTAACAAACCTTCTCGCATTGGTTCGGTCGGCCCATCAACTTGACGGATTCTTTGCCGTTCAACCTTTCCTGTAGGAATTGAATTTTGATCAGGTAAATGAAATATTGTCGAAAGTTCTACACTGTTCAAAATATTTTTATTCGTACTTTGTGGGAAAAATCGAAAAATATAAGCGGTAATAAGCTCATCAACATCTGTTGTCATATTAAATTTAAAACCGTTATAACGAGGTGAATCAAAAAGCGAAAATGCTGAAACGATAGATTGTAAAATTGCTTGACTTTTAGCGGCCGTTGATGAAGACGTGATAACTCGAGTTAAAACTTCATATCCTGGATATTTGGTTTTATCTTCAATTGCTTGAATCTCTTCATTCTCTAGCGCCGTTAATTGAGGAAAGTCTGCCGATGAATTATTTATTCCGTATGTTGGCGGTTTCCATAAGGCTTCCATTATGTCAAGGGCGCCTGCTGCACTGCTTTTTTTGGATTTACCATTTCGAATTGATTCAACTTTTTGGTTTGATTTATTTGTCCAATTTTCTGGGGCTGGACGAAACATAATCTGAATAGCCGCTCCATCCCCGCGTTCAACCCCACTTAAAGCGTCGAGCAAGGCACGGGCAGCATCTCTACGACTTTCCTGATAAGTTGCAATTGGGTAATAAAAATCTTTTTTAAGCTCGAATTCACCCCCAATTACACCTTGCATTTTTCCCTGCTGAGAAAAAATGTTTTCCATCTCAACCTCTTCAAGTCTTGCTGCAGGATATGCAGCAGAAATTGCTTGTTTGATTGTTTCCGTCAAAACTGCTGGAACCACCGCGTAATATCGAACCAATCCATCACTTGCTACAATTTCGAAAGAAATATGCCTCTGACCATAAAGTCTCGTCTTAAAGCCCTTCATTGCTGTGCTAGCAATAATATTATACATTGTCTGAGCTTCAGAAAGAACTTCATCGACCACATCACGCTCATCGCGACCACCAGTCTCAAGATCATCGCTTGGTGGAGGAAGGTGAATTCGAATAGGAACCATTTTTAGCCCACGCTCATAGTTCTTAGCCTCACGAACCATTTTTTTATACTGATCAAAGACAAAATATGCAGCTACACATATAATTATAAAACTAATAAATAAGATTATCCAAATACTCATTACTTCCCACCATTTATAATTCTGTTATACCTTTTCTTTAAATAATCCATTTGCATTTCTTTGAATCGAACTTCTCGTGCGTAAGGATCGCCTTTTGTATCAACAATCATTTTTTTCAAATCTTTAACCCACTCATCTTCCATCAGGTCAATATCCTTAGCTGTCGCCGGAACCAAAGGCGCTGGATGTATAGATGGACTGTCTTGCACGACTGGAAGCTGAGTCTGAGGTTGCACAGTTGGCTGACCCTCTTGATTCGAAAATGCTTGAAGTGCTTCAGCTCTCGCCTTATCATTATCTATTTGATTTATTTCTTTTTCAAAGCCAAAATTCCCCACTTCGTGAGGACTATTGTTCATTGACTCAGGCTGAGCCACAAAAGCTCGTGGAATTTCAAGATTTTTTTGCGGTTCCATATAATAACATTATAACATAAACATTAACGTTTTGAAATGTAAATTATTGCAATTATTTCAATTATCGTTAACAACAATATTTCAAATATTCCAACTCCGCCGGTGGATTGTTTTGCTATTAAACTAATTGGAGCAAAAGCTAACGCAGCCGAATATTTTAAAAAGAATCCTGGTGTTTTAACTTCTTTCTGAACAACTGGTTGCCCTTTTCGAAAATACACAACCGCAATCGAAAACACCCGATAACTTCCGTACAAGAAAAAAGATATAACTCCTAAAAATACTAAATACACCATCATGAATAAAATAAGGATACCGAGCGGACCGACTTTATTTGGTGATGTTTGGGTTAGCATCAAAAATAGACCAACCCCAGATAATGTAGACAGACTAAAAATAATTTTTGAAATCATAATAATTAAATACCATTTTGTTAGATTCAGCCCAAAGAGTAAGCAAGTAGAATGCCATCATAACAAAATACTTTACTAAAATATGTGGTCTACGGCTTACTCTTTTGAGCTAGTTGACCGCTTCTCGCATGGAGAAGCATATTTCATTGAGGGTTCCTTAAATATTTTCTTTTGAAAATATAAGTACTTATTAGCCTCAGCGCTCTACGCTATATTCTTGCGGAGCTTTTTGGCGTTTCGAAACTAAGTTAAAAATCCAATGACGATTTTAAAAACCTTATTTTCAAATCGCCGTTCAAACTCCGTAAAAAAGTCTAACGGACAACTCAAAATTATCAAATTTTAATTTACTAATGTGCTTGGTGGAATGTACAATACTGTGTTTTTAATTTTTGCTTTTTATTTCTTTCAAAGCTATTCACATTGTAACACAAGCATTATAAAAAGTCAATACCATAAGCATAATAAAAATAGTTTTGTTGTATTTTTAACATGCTTTAATCTGTTAATTTTAGTGAACAAAAAAATTATACAAAAAAATGAAAAAAAGTATTGACTTTATGCTTATTTCGGGTTATCATAAGTGTAGCTTATGAATAAAAAGTTTATACATAAGCCAAAAATAAAAATTATTTACAGTGAATTCCGCAGTTCACAAAAACCTAAAATTAAAATCAAAAACTCCACATTACTATTTCCAAGAATGAGCGTTCCTCGCAGTCGCTCATTTTTATTTTTCTATAAAAATAAAAAAATACGCCCTAAACGCGTATTTGAAAAAACATTTTTTGGTGGAGCTGCCGAGAACTGCCCTCGGGTCCAAAAGGTAACATTTTAGCCTTCTACAAGCTTAGTCTATTCTAAATAAAATTTAATGCTCTAAAAATAAACAAAAATACATTAAAAGTTGCGAAAAAAATCTCATTTAAAACTTATCGCAAGGTTTTAAACTATCAGTGAAAAATATATGACACTTTTTAAAACACGCACTGCCCTGTTTTAAAAAATGATTGCCAAAAAATTAAGCGGCAATTGTTGCTGGAGCTGGAGCAAAGAATGCTGCAACTCGAGCTGCAAAGTTTTTTGCATTTATTTTATTACTTTACGTAGTAAACGACTTGCAAGCTAAACTGTTAAATTCCTCTTGTCTAAAGCTAATTCAGCCCCAACATAGTTACATTATACCACAAAATTGTGATTTCTAAACGGTTATGTTAAAATTATCTTATTATGGTGAGTAAAGTTATTTCAGCCGCGCCAATCGGCTATGAAGCAGAAATTATTGAAGTAGAGGGAGATTCTTCGAAAGGATTACCAGGACTACAAATTGTTGGGATGGGCAATAAAGCAATCGATGAAGCAAAAGAGCGAGTTCGCAGTGCGATAAAAAACTCCATGCTCGATTTCCCTGCTAAAAAGATTGTTATCAACCTTGCACCGGCGGAATTACCTAAGGACGGAACTTTTTTTGACCTACCAATTGCAATTTCCATCTTGACACTATCTGGTCAGATTAAACAACACGAAATTAAATCTAAAGCCTTTATTGGCGAACTTTCTCTTAGTGGCGAACTTAGACCCGTAAAAGGTATTATTAATATTTTAGAGAAACTTCGAAATAGCGGTATTAATGAGGTTTTTATACCTTTAGATAATTTAGAGTCGAGTTCTTTAATAGATGGAATTAAAATAATTGCTGCAAAAAATCTAAAAGAGATTTTTCTTCATTTAAAAGGTGAAAAAACCATTGCTAACCAAATCATTGAGCATAACCACGAAAAAGCACAAAACCAAACAGAATTAGACGATATTATAGGTCAAGAACAAGCTAAGCGAGCACTTACAATTGCTATCGCCGGTCATCACAATATACTACTAACAGGCCCTCCAGGAACCGGAAAAACAATGTTGGCACAAGCTGCTTTAAATCTTTTACCCAACCTTTCTAAAGAAGAGATTCTTGAAGTTCTAAAAATTCATGGATTGGTTGAAGATGTTGACTCTAAAATATCTCGCCCTTTTAGGACCCCGCATCACACAGCTAGCAAAGTTTCGATTATTGGAGGTGGCTCTAAAGCGTTACCAGGTGAAATTAGTTTAGCTCATAATGGTGTGCTTTTCTTAGATGAGATGCCCGAATTTCCGAAGTCCGTTCTCGAAAGTTTAAGGCAGCCTCTTGAAGATAGAAAAATCACAATTTCACGTACGAATCGTAAAAGCTCCTACCCTGCAAATTTTATGCTTATTGCTACAATGAACCCTTGCCCTTGCGGTTTTTATGGGGATGAAACCAAAGAATGCACATGCTCACCAGCGCAAATTTCAAATTACCAAAGAAAATTATCTGGACCTTTAATAGACCGCATCGACATGGTGGTAAATGTTAACAGAATTAAAAATGAGAATCTATTAAAAACCACTCCATCCAAAAAAAGTGAACATGCTAATGCTAAAAAACAGATAGAAAAGTCGTTAAAATTACAGCATAAGCGTTATGAGTGTAGTAATTTATACAACAGTATGGCAAAAACAAATGTTGTAAAAAGTAGTTTCAAAATTTCAAAAGAAGCAGAAGATCTGCTCAATCTTGCAACTAGCAAATTGGATCTTTCGGTGCGATCTTATTTAAAAATATTAAAGGTTTCTCGAACAATTGCAGATCTTGAAGAATCTGAAGAAATTAAGGCGAACCACATTAGTGAAGCTATCCAGTATCGCCAAAAAACCGAAACTTATTAAAATACTTGATTTATCGGTAAAAATTTGGTAAAATAATATGCGAGTAAATTGCTGAAAAATAGCAGCTCGAAAGGAAGGAAAATTATTAGCAAAAAAATTCGAATCAATGAAGAAATTCGCGCTCGCGAAGTTCGCGTTATTGGTCAAAGTGGTGAGCAACTTGGAATTATGAGCTCAAAAGAAGCCTTCGATCTTGCACAAGATGCAAATCTTGATCTAGTCGAAATCTCACCTAATGCCGAACCTCCTGTTGTTAAGATTATTGACTGGGGAAAATTCCAGTATCAAAAAATGAAGGAACAACAGAAGAATAAACGCAAAGCTAAACAGGTCGAGTTGAAGCAAATGCGCTTTGGCTTGAAAATTGGAGCTGGTGATCTAGAAATTAAACTTCGAAAAGTTAAAAAGTTTTTAGCAGCCGGAAATAAAGTTAAAATCCAAATTGTTTTCAAAGGACGCGAGATGGCTCATAAAGAAATTGGCTTCGAAATGGCTAAAAAAATTCTCTCCCTCCTAGAAGAAGACGCTATCGTCGAACAGCAACCTCAGATGGCTGGCCGCAATCTGAGTTTAGTAGTAAGGAGTAAATAATGCCTAAAATGAAAACACATAAAGGCACAGCTAAGCGAATGAAGCTTACTGGAAGCGGCAAAGTAGTACGCCGTCGAGCCTTTAAGAACCATATGCTTTCAAAAAAGAGCAAGAGTCGAAAACGACGAATTAATACCACTGCAACCGTTGAAGGTGCAATGGCTAAAAATATTAAACGAGCATTGGGAGTAAAATAATATGCGAGTAAAACGAGGTGTAACAGCACGAGCAAAGCATAAGAAAATCCTAAAAGCAGCTAAAGGAATGCAACATGCACGAACACGTTCATATCGTTTAGCTAAACAAGGCGTGATTCGCTCATTGCAATATGCATACCGCGACCGCCGAAATCGCAAACGCGATCTTCGAGCTCTCTGGATTACTCGAATCAATATCGCTGCACGCGAAAACGGAACAACTTATGGTAAACTTATCGCCGGTCTAAAAGCGAAGAATATCGAGTTAGATCGAAAAGTTCTTGCAGAATTAGCAGTAAGTGAACCTAAAGCTTTTGCGAAGATTGTTGAATCAGTAAAATAATTTTCAAAATAAATAAAAACACACTTTCGAAAGAGGTGTGTTTTTTATTATTTTCATTAAAAGCTTGTCTGTAAGCCGGGTTCTGTCGTGAATGGTCATCTATCTAGTTTAAGAATTACTCCTTAAATCAAGCGGTTATCGAATTATGGCGAGCAACCATATTTTATAATTCTCCTTGCAGTAGACAGGGTTTACCTCTCGCTTCACGTCACCGTGAGCGACTGTGAGCTCTTACCTCACTCCTTTCACCCTTACCTTTTCAGGCGGTATCGTTTCTGTGGCACTTTCCCTAAGGTTTCCCTCGGTTGCCGTTAGCAACTGTCTTGCTCTATACTGCCCGGACTTTCCTCTAATTTTTTCAATTAGCGACCATTTAACAAGCTATCACTATTATATCAAATTTTAGACAATATAAAAAGCCCCACTAACTTTGATATTTTCCCCGCATAAGATTATACGGTGGATACCTCCTCAGCCTATTACCACGATAATAGACCATCGTTTGGAGTTCCTCTATCAATGATTATTCAGGAAAAATCATACGTTAGTAGGGCCTAACTTAATTATACCAACTTATATATAAAAAATCTAGTACTTTTTCATCCTACAAGCCAAAAAATCTTAAAAGAACCGCAAACCCTTCAAGAGTAAAACTCATACATAAACTAATATAGCTCGAAATGACTGTCGAAAACAGAAACATTATCATGAGAATAAAAATCGGTCCATAAGATTCAAGTTTATCAAAAAAATCTTGAACAAATTCTGGTGCAATTGGATATAAGATTCGTGAGCCATCAAGTGGTGGAATTGGGATTAGATTGAAGATTGCAAGGCTAAGATTAATTTTAACAAATACAGAAAATCCTGTAGCTAAATCGCCATAAGAAACGTTAAAAGCGTGCATTATTGCATATGCCAAAAAAGCCAGAATAAAGTTAGAGAGTGGTCCTGCAAACGCAACTAAGGCCATTCCCCATTTTTTCCATTTAAGCTCTTCAAAATCAACAGGAACCGGCTTAGCGCCCCCAATTACAGGAAGGTTTGAGAATACGCATAGAATCGGCAAAACTACACTAATATATGGATCCATATGTGCTAAAGGGTTTAGAGTTAACCGACCGTCCTTTTTAGCTGTCTCATCACCTAGCAAATATGCAATAAAACCATGCGAAAATTCATGAACAATCATTGCGATCAAAATCGAAATCAACGAAATAATAATTGTAAAAACCATATATCTATTATACACCACTTGACCTTTTTTCAAAAATACGCTATAATGGAACAGATTGTAAATATTAAAGTAAAGAGAGTTAAAATGGCAGTATGTGATTTAACAGGAAAAGGAAAGCAACACGGAAACAACGTTAGCTTTTCATTGCGACGCACAAAACGAACTTTTAAGCCAAACATTCAAAAGAAAACTATCATTGTTGATGGTAAAAAAGTTCGACTAAACTTGAGCACCGCAGCTATCCGAACTTTGAAGAAAAAAGGTATTTTATAATATTTTTCTCAAAAAAAAGAATTGCCCACTTTGTGGGTTTTTCTTTTTTAAATCAATAAAAAAGAGGCTATTAAACCTCTTTTTTATTTTGTTCGTTCAATTTGTATAATTGTCATTTTCTCTGGCAGAGTTGCTGCAGATTTAACCTTATATTTCGAAGTTTTCTCAACTTCAGATCCGAGTTCTTTCGCAAACAAAGAGAAATCAGATTGCGGAACTTCATATTTTATTCCATCATCAGAATAATGTACAGGAATAATAACTTTTGCATCAGATCTCCTAGCAATACTTGCGGCCGATGTTGCATCAAGTGTATATCCCCCGCCACCAATAGGCAAAATTAAGATATCAAGCACCCCCAGGTTCTCGAGTTGATCGTCTGAGATATTAGGACCAATATTTCCTAGGAGTCCAATCTTAACTCCTGAAATATCAATACCATATATTACTGATTTTTTACCTTCAGAATCACCATCTATATGTCGTTTTTCAGGATATCCCGCAATTGTAAAGTCCGAAATCTCATAATTACCTGGGTAGCTAATTGTTAGCTTATAGTTATCGTTACGAGTTGCGAATCGCTCTTCAGTAACCAGTTCTACTCCATCTTTAATAACTATATCCTTCTCCCCGTTAACTGACATTTTCGGATCAGTTACTAGTGAAGATTTTTTCGTTGAAATTACAACAGTATTTCCACCCTTATATTCAATATCAAACATTTTCTCTCACTTTCTATAATTTTTCAAGAAGATTTTCTTTGTCGAAAACTATATTATACTTACCATTAAATAATTGTTTCACAAAAGTATCTTGAGTCGTGTACCTATAATAAAAATCTTCCATCGATAGAATCATATAGTTTAGTTCTCGGCCCTCTTGTTTTTCAAGGTCTGCAGCCCATTTAGATAAGGAGCCATTAAAATTATTACCCACAATCAATAGATCTATATCCGATTTTTCATCGTCAGTGAATACACCGAATAGTATAAGCAGATCTAAAGAATTTTTTACGTTAGAAATTTTATTTTGCCAGTTATCTGATACTGTAGCATTTTTAACATCATGTTCTTTCTCTGAGAATTGAACCCCCGCAAAAATAACTCTTAACGGCAAATAATATTTGAATCGCTGATTTGCTCTATAAAAAATCTTTCGATCCTCTGTAGAACTTTTCACAACGCCAACGCCTTCAAGATTTGTTAGCTCCCTTCGAACAGAATTAACTTGCTCATCAATTATTCTAGAAATTTCTCGAACATAAAATTTTTCATCTGGCTTATTAAAAAACAAGTTTAAAAGCTTAACTCTAGTTTTTGAACCAAATAGTGCATTAATACTCTGTTCCATATCTATATTTTACCACACTTTTTAAAAATCAACTAGCCTTTTATAATTTTTTTGTTCATTTTTTAATTTTTGAAATAATAAATTGTTCAGCATCTTTTAAATTAAGCCAAATTATATCTTTATTCCTCTTCATGAAGGTTGTTTGACGCTTAGCTAATCTCCAATCACGAACACTCATTTTTTCAATCAACTCCTGCTGCGTTAATTCACCTGCTAAATATTTTTGTACAAGTGGATAGGCGTTTGCTGTTGCTGCTTCCGAATCCATTCCGTATTTCTGTTCATTTTTTTTAAACTCCTCAATAATACCTGAACTAAAAAATAGTTCATTTCTTTGAAAAATTCTTTGTCTCAATTCGTTGCGTGGCGTTGTTATTCCCACAACAATAGTGTTATATTTGTTGACTTTTTTACAATCTTCTCTCTTTACGCTTACGCTTTTTTCTATAGCCCTTATTAAATAACGCTTATTTTTAGAATTTTCAGGCATTCGAATTTTATTTTCTAAAATATATCTTTGAAGTTCTTCAAGACTTTTTGAATTCATTTTTTGCCGAAAGGCGTCATCAACTTCGCCGCCAAATTCGTAATCATATAATACAGCATCAATATATAAGCCAGTCCCACCAACTAAAAATGGAATTTTTCCTCGACTTAAAATATCCTCAATTTTTAAATAAGCGTATTCTTTGAAATCTGCCGCCGTAAAACGTTCACCCGGTTCAACTAGATCAAATCCCCAATGCGGAACTCCCTCCCGTTCTTCAATAGTAGGCTTAGCGGAGGCAATATCAATATCTTTATAGATAGCGCGCGAATCAGCAGAAATAATTTCACCGCCAAAAAGCTTGGCTAACTTAATAGCCAAGCCTGTTTTTCCACTTGCCGTGGGGCCAGTAATAACAATTAATGTATTGCTGTTTTTCATAACTTAAATTTCTTGAATAAATGTAGCTAGATCGTTAAGCGCAACTTTTTCTTCAACAAATTCACCGTCTTTCCTAAAGCGAACACTCACCTCATTGTTTTCCTTATCTTTAGGGCCAACAATTAGTTGAACCGGAATCTTCATTGAGGTTGCTTCACGAATCTTCTTTCCTAGAGATTCGTTTCGGTTATCGACAGAATAACGAACTTCATTAAATTTCACTGGTGAATCCAAAACAACACCAGAAAGGATTTTCGAAACTTCTTCAACATAGTCATTTAAAGTATCGTTGATTGTTAGAATTCGAACTTGTTCTGGAGCTGCCCAAAAATCAAACCAGCCGGCTTTGTGTTCAATATAAACGCTCATAAATCGCTCGATTGAGCCAAGCAAAGCACAGTGAATCATCACAGGTTGCTCATCTTGACCTTCAGAGTTTTTGTAAGAAAGTTCGAAACGTTCAGGTTGAACGAAATCAAGCTGAACAGTCGCAACTTGGTGCTCACGACCAATTGCATCTGTCGCCATAAAGTCAATCTTTGGGCCATAGAATGCAGCTTCACCTTCTTGTTCAAAATATTCTAGATTATTTGAAATAACCGCTTTTTTAAGTTGCTTTTGCGCACTTTCCCAAACAGCTAGATCACCAAGATAACTGTCAGATTCATCACGATAGCTAAGACGTACGCGCAATTTCATACCAATTCCAGAATAAAGTTCGTGAGCAGCCGCCAATAAGTTTTGAATCTCACTCTCAATTTGATCTGTTCGACAAAAGATGTGTGAATCATCTTGAGTCAAAGAACGAACACGGTTCAATCCACCAAGTTCACCAGTTTGCTCATCACGATAATCTGTTGTAGTCTCAAGATAGCGAATTGGCAAATCTTTATAGCTTCTTGGGTTTGAGGCGAAAATCTGCGTGTGATGTGGACAGTTCATTGGTTTTAGTGCGAATTGACCGCCAGTAACTTGCGATTTAACCAAGAAAAGTTCTTCACCAAATTTTGCCCAGTGGCCAGATTTTTCGTACAAATCTTTTTTAGTAATGTGTGGAGTCCAAACTTTTTCGAAACCGTATTTTTGACGCAATTGATTTGAATAGTTCGCTAAAACATCACGCAAAATTGTTCCGCGTGGCGTAAATAGTGGCAAACCGATTCCTACAAGTGGTGAAACTGTATACAAATCGAGCTCTTTACCCAGCTTGCGGTGATCGCGTTTTTTAGCTTCTTCCATTTTTCGAAGATAATCGTCAAGTTCTTCTTGAGTTTCGAAAGCCACGCCATAAAGTCGTTGCATTTGTGGATTTTTTTCGTCCCCACGCCAATAAGCACCAGCTACACGCATTAGTTTAAATGCACCAACTTCTTTAGTGTTTGAAAGGTGCGGACCACGACATAGATCTTTATAGTTTCCATTCGTATAAAAACTTACAGTTTCAGCACCATCACCCAATTCAAAATCACCCTCAGCGAGAATTTTTGCGTTAGTGGTTCCTGCATTTTTTAAATCATTTAAAAGTTCTAATTTATAAGGCTGGTTGTTTTCTTTCGCCCAATTAATTGCATCTTCAATTGAAACTTCGCTTCGCACAAAATCTTGGCTCTCAGCGATAATTCGACGCATAGCCTTTTCAATTTTACCAAAATTATTTTCCGAAATTTTATTATCGCCTAAATCAATATCATAATAAAATCCATCATTAATTGCTGGACCAACACCAAACTTCGCGTCTGGGTAGATTCGCTGAACTGCCGCCGCCATAATATGAGCGAGGCTGTGGCGCATCTTAAAAAGTTTCTCCTCTTTATTCTCCACTTAAATTCCTTTCGAAAATAATATTTTTAACTACTTTTTATTTTATCACCACTAGACTTTTCTTGCAAGTTTTGCTAAAATAAAACCACGGGCGATTAGCTCAGTTGGCTAGAGCGTCACATTGACGTTGTGAAAGTCAGAGGTTCGAGTCCTCTATCGCCCACCACTTTATAGTTATTACACCTTTAGTTATGTGTAATATTATTGTTTTATAATCATCTTTAAAATACCGCACTTATCATGCGGTATTTTAGTTTTATAAAAATTACTTATCACTCTTCTCGCGATTATCTTTTTTGCAAAGCATTTGGCAGTTTTCGGCCACCGTTTTTCCACCTTTACTCCATGGCTGAATATGATCAGCCTCCATTTCTTCAATTGTGTAGTGCTCATGACAAATTGGGCAAATTCCCTTTTGCTGTTCATAAACTTCTCTTTTTTGATTTTCTGTAAAAGCTCGTAAACTCAACCAACGTTCTTCACCCGTTAAAATATATTTATAAATTCCAGATTTTTTAGTAACTTCATCATCTTTTAATAATTCAACAATTTGATTTTCAATTTTAGTAGTATCAAAATTTTCTCTACTGAATTTATTATAGAGCTCGCCCCAATTAACACCTTTCATTTCTTTGCGATAATTCACAAATGTCATTTTCACCCAAGAAATAACATTTTGAAAATATAACCAAAGCTCGTTTGCGTTTTGCTTATTCTGATTTTCAGACATATATTTTTCAATTTCACCGTTTGATATCCAATCGAGGGCAGCTTCAAGATAATCTTGCCGAATTGGTGAACCGTTCAAATAATCTTTTGCTAAATTCCAAGCTGGACAATTATTTTTACTAAAAATACTCTTTGCATGCGTCAGCCATTCACCAGTATAAACAGCATTACGAAGTTCCTGATCTGTAAGTTTTTCTCCTGCAATATTTATAATTTTAAACCAGTCAAGTTTTTCTTTATCATTACCTTCACAAAAATAAATCATCAACTCATAATTTTCAATCTGCTCTTTTTCAAAATCTGTCAAATTAAAAAATTTCCGCCGATTTCCTTCATCCAAAATTGAGAATTTATTATTTAAATATTCACAAATTGAAATTGTTCGTTGTTGCCCATCTAAAACTTCAAAAGTTCCGTCAGAATTTTTTACCCAATACATCACATTTAGCGGAAAACCCTTTCGAACCGTATCAATCACAGCATTTCGTTTGCGATCATCATAAACAAACTCTCGTTGATATTTTGGGCGAATATTTAACTTTCCACCAAAACCAGCAACACCTTCTTCATTATTGTTTCGATAGCCTTCAAAAATATCTTTGATTTTTATTTTATGAAGTTCAATTTTCATAATTATTTACTCACTTTCTTGTTCTTTATGAATAGCCTTTTAAAAGTTTCTTTTCCATTCAAATACGAACTTCTACCATACACTCCATCTTCGTCTTGACCAACCCAACGATTAGAACCTATCAATTCAAATTGATCTGGATTAAATTTATCAAGAAAAGTAATCGGTACTCCCATAACACCGTCATAATCTTGCGGAATATCAACAACTTTCGAAACTTCAATTGCGTCATAATTATCATATTTTGGAAATTCTTCAGCGGTATATTTTTTATATAAAATCAACTCTTGATGGCGTTTATCTGTTTCAAGATTCGTAAACCAAGATATTGCAGGAACTTTTCCGTACTTTACGCCATTTTCTATACGACTCCATTTCTCATAACTATCACTTAAAGCAAACTCCATAGTTTTATTAACATCATAACCAAGCCAAATTTTATTTTCTTTTATTAATTTAAAAATCTCTTTATAGGTGATTGAGTTATTATTTCCCATAATTAAAAATCGCTTTCCATATTCAATCAATTGAGCAATATATTCTCTAAAAAGTGAAAACGGTGGATTAGTTATGATTATATCGGCTTCTTTCAATAGTTCAATACTCTCTTCATTGCGAAAGTCTCCGTTACCCTTAAGTAGAGTTTTCTTAGCACATTCAGCAGTTACAGCGCCATCTTCGATCATTTCTTCTGTTAATTCTAGCTTATAAGTTGGCTTTTCAGCATCATAATGAGTAGTCACAAGCTTTTTTAAGCCAAAAAACTTGAAATTATTCGCAAAATACAAGAAGAAATTACTACTTTCAGGGTCATCACAATTACAGTAAATTATTTTGCCATAAAATTGATCACGATATCTTTCACACTCTTTTTCAATATCATCGTATTGTGTGTAAAATTCATCATTTTTGACCTTTTTTGCTCGTGTGAGATTTTTATTCGCCACGAAAAACCTTTCTATTTTTGGCGAAAAAATAAACATCAAATAAATAGAGCGCCCAGCTGGGGCGTCTATAAACTTGATGTATTTTCAGAAACTGAATTTCACAAATTCTCCCAGACTGGGAGCTCTATTTACGAAATCCAGCAACAAAAAATCGCCGAAAATACATTTTAAATTGTTTATAGACATCTCAATATTATCATACTTCACCTCTTTTTTCAATCACTACATATAGCGTTATATTGTTTTTTTAGTTTTGCACATTTTCTAAAATCTTTTCCACAAGATAGTTTTTGGCTTTTGAAAATTTTTATTTATCTGATGATATATTTACTTTAAGTTTGTTCGCCTTATCTTATTTGACTTTCGCGTGAAATGTTTTAGTTATAAAAATACGTTTCTTAGCAAAAGCGAACAAAATTTTAATCTTTGAAAATTAGCATCTTTATGGTTATACTTGAACTTTTTCACAAAAAGCGTTAAAATAAAAAAACGAGGTTGAATTGCGGAAAAAGTTCAACCAGGTTTGGGCGTAAAAAATCGGAAATTCTCTAGTATATTATCTGTTAGGTTCTCTATCTCTTCTTTTCGTTACCCAAACAACGACGCACTTTTAGTAAGATTTAGGAAAATCTTACAAATGTCCCTACATTAGGCGGTCTAAGTGGCCGCTTTTAAATTATTTTATAAATATTCAAATTCCAAAGCGAAAAATAAAACACTCCTTTCAGAGTGCTTATTTTTTTTGCTTTTTCAATGCTCGCTTTTTAGCTTTTTCTGCTTTAGCGCGTTCAACATCTTCAATTCGGCCTTTCTCGGTAACGTCGAATTTATCGAGATATTTGCCAAGAGCCAATCGAGTTTGTGAATACGCCGCTGCTGCAGCATTATAACAGATTGAAGTTACAGGCATATAAACCCACTGTGCAACCATCCAGAAAGAACGACGTTTCTTATAGCGTTCTGGACGTGGCGGCAACATCTTTAAACTAATCAAAATTGTGATAAAAATACCAATTGTTGCAATTTGCTGAAGCGTACTAATAACGTTCGGCAATTGATGAACGATCACGCTACGAGATGATGCCGCATAAACAATCAACGGAACCCAACCACCAAAGGCAGCCATTGGTGATTGGAATACAGCCGTAACGTGGCCATCAATCAAACGAATCAATTTCATTAGCCCATCAATAAGTGGAACGTTTCGATTTTTCGAAAAATACAAATTTGCAACGTAAGGAATATCGCTCGCACCATACATCCAACGACGAAGCTGGATAAATTGGGCTTTTAGTGTTTTTGGTAAAGTTTCACTTAAAACCGCATCTTGATAGATTGGCACACGAATTGGCACAACGTAATAATCGCCACCAAAATGGAAATAACTGCGCCAAAATTGATGTCCGTCCTCAACAATTGTGCGAGTTGACCAAAAATCCATTTCAACCAACGCATCTAGAGGTTGAGAGTGTGAGGCAAAATTTCGTAAAAGGTGCGGCCGCATTGTCGAGACGATATTCCAGAATGAATTACCAGTTGCAACCACGCGCATTGGTGCTGGAACATCCCAAATATTATTCAAAAACAACGAAACCGGCTGATATGATAACTTTTTACGATCTTCATGGACAACAAATTCATAGGTTGCAGCAGCAAAATATTCTTTATGTGGTTTATTGTCGCTATCTAAAGTTGTAACCAGTACGCTCTCGAAAGGAATTTTATTATCTTCGCAATATTTTTGCAATGCTCGGCCAGCAAAAGTGATATTTCCACCTTTCCCAACAACCTCATTCGGTAAGTTTTTTGGATGTTTTACAATTTCGAAAGCACCAAAACTTTTCGAAAACTCTTTTTTGAGCCGAATTGCAGTTTTTTCAATGCCTTCACCGCCACGTTCCTCATAAGCCAGGAAAATTAAAAGATTTTTAGCGTCATAATTTGAGGCCAAAACAGATTTAATTGTCGGTTGAATTACTTCGTAAGGTTCATTATAAGCAGCTATAATCACAGCATTTTTTACCGAGAATGGATCCGGAAAAGCCTCTGGTCTATCTATAATATCATGCAAATTTTGAATATGCTGTTTAAAATCATATTCCTTACTTTTTTCCTGATTTTTTATCTTCTCAAGCGCTTTTTTTGGATTTTTAAGTTCAGACAGTCGCTTATTCCAATTAACCTTTTGAGCCTTTTCAATTTGTATATGTCCCGTTATCATTCGGTAAGCAATTCCGATTGCTTTAACTAGAAGAGTTGTAATAATTGTTAGAAGGTAGACCGAGGCCAAAAAAGGTGAAAAGAACGAAAGTATAAACATTAAAATAATTGCACCAAAACTTAAAAATGCTGGCAAAATCTCAAAAAAGCGATACTTCAGGGTTCGCTTACCTAGTGGGATTTCAATGTCAATCTTTTGTTTCTTCATTAGTTTGGAATCTCTCGAATTGAAGCGCCAATAATAAACATACTAGCAACCATTAGGGCGACGCTTAAGACCGCAAAAGCAATAGCAACACGACGACCGGAAATATTATAGACTTTCGCAATCAAAATATTATGAATAAAAGCAACAATTAATCCAAAAATAGCTAAAATAATACGGTACATCCAAGAATCTTTATAAAATTCACTGGTACCAAAAACAGTATATCGAACATTTAATAAATAATCGTATGATTTTACATTCAAAATCATGAAAATAAAAAATATAATTCCTGCTAAAAACACCGAAACCATTGCTAATAACATTCGGCGATCTTTGATAATTGGTTTAAATAAATTAGTTATTGTTTTCATAAGAATAAAATTATTTGGAGCCGATGAGCAGGATTGAACTGCTGACCTACGCTTTACGAGTGCGTTGCTCTACCAACTGAGCTACATCGGCATATGCTTAATATTATAGCACAAACTTTTTGAAAAATAAACTAAAAAAGGCCTTGATTTTATTCTCGAAGTCTGATAGAATTGTATTAGTCTAGCGATGCGCTCGTGGTATAGCTGGCCTAGTACGCCTCCCTGTCACGGAGGAGATCGCCGGTTCGAATCCGGTCGGGCGCGCCAATTTAGACTTTAAAAATCGCTTTCTAGCGTTTTTTATTTATTTTAAAAGATACCTGTTTTCACGGGTATCTTTTTTATTATAGACTAATCAACCTTGATATATTTTTTAACCTTACCTTCTTTTTCAAGCTTTTCTAGCTGTGAATTAAACTCGGTAAACTTAATTTTTATCGATTCATAACTAATCTCATTGTCACTTTTTTCGATAAGTTTTACGATATAGTAGCCATCACCAGCGTTCGAGATGAATGGTTTCGAAACTTCGCCAACATTTAATTGTGAAGCTACCTTCGAACGACCGCCGTCAATATTTGTTTTTCGAACTTTTCCAGGCTTATTATACTCAATCTTATCACCAAATTGCTCAGCAGCCTTTGAGAAATCATTTGAGTTATCGTTCAAATATTTTACAACTTCATCTCTAGTCTTAGCAGCATTTTTATCGATTTCTGCGGTAACTTTTCGGCGAAGAAGTGGAAGTTCAATAAACATTCGACGATATTCGCTTGGTGAGAGACCGTAGTTATCGGCGGCAATTTTATATAATGCACTTTCAGTAAGCTCGGTATTTTGAGTCTTTCTCTGAGCATCAAAAGCTTCGTCAATCTCTTTCTCTGATACAGAAATTCCCATTTCTCGGGCTTTTTTCTGAGCATAAGCATTCGCAATCGCATTTTTCATTGCCTTATTTTTATTTAAAACTGAAAGAGCCTTTACATTATTAGCACTTTCAATTTCATCTTTTTTAGCATTCGCAATTTGCATATTTGCGCGATATTCCATTAAATAGTCGCGATAAAGTGCGTTCTCGCCATCAACATTTGCAACTGGAAATGGTATAACAGTTGTAAAACGATAAATAAATTCACCAGTATTTTGCGCTTGATATAGTTGATACCACAACAACCCTGAACCAGTAATTAAAATCACCAAAGCAATAATTAAAGCGTTTCCAACTAGTCGATTTTTACTATATTGGACAGGATATTTAAATTTTTTACCCTTGTTTAAAATTTCCTTGCGTTGTTCTTCAAGTGTTGTGTTTGTGATTTTTGCAACTTGAGTTTCTTGAGTATTCGACTTTTTCAAAATCTTTTTCTTCAAACTCTTTCGCTTTTCTTTAAAATTCTTCATCTTCCTCCTCTACTTCAACTTTCGAAATCGCATCCTGAAGTCTATTATAAACATCTTCTGGGTGTTCAACATTTTTAATCTCTAAATCTCCCACGATTGTAAAAATATTTATTGTTCCAAAATGGAAAATATCGCCAAAAAATCCTGGAATTTCGAAATTAACACTTTGGATTTTCGAAAGCGGCAAATCCATCATTCTTCTCCCAAAAAATCCTTTTTGCGTAATTTGACGAATGCGCTGATTCGAAACAATATAGATTGAATAATACCACAGCATAAAATGATACAAAAACAGCATAAGCCCAACCAGAAAACCGCCGCAAGCAACCCAAAGCGCATTCATTAGATTTTCTGAAGTTAACATAAAAAAAGTCGGCAAACAAGAAATTGCAAAAACGCCCAAAAAAAGGTAAAAACCCTTGCGCATCGCAATGATATGCTTTCGAAACATAAAGAGAAATTCTTCACCTTCTCTTTGACCTTTAAAAATTTGTTCTTTCATAAATAAAATCAGTGGTACCCCGGATAGGAATCGAACCTATAACCTTTTCCTTAGGACGGAACTGCTCTATCCAATTGAGCTACCGAGGCTCACTTCTCTATTTTAACAGATTTTTACAAAAATAGCGAGATTTTAACGCGTAAATTTTTCTCGAGGTGAATGATAGTCGTAAATTTCATGATCAGCAAACCAATGTTCAATTTCTTGTTTCGCTTCTTCAACACTTCCCGATGCATGAATTAAGTTCGGAATTCCAACATTGTGTTCATCCGCATAGCCAAAACTCATGTGCGAATAATCTCCTCGAATCGTTCCCGGCAGCGCAGCTTTTGGTTCGGTGCCACCAACGAGTTTTCGTACCAATTCAACCGATTCAACACCTTCGAGAACCATCGCGATCACAGGCCCTTGCGTCATAAATTCCAACGCCATATCAAAAGCTTTTTCGCCACGGCGCGTCACCATTTTACCAATTCCTTCATAATGTTTATGATAATGCTCTTTATTTGGGAAGATCATTTTTGTGCCGATGATTTTTAAGCCAACTCTTTCGAAACGTGTTAAAATTTCGCCCACAATTCCACGCTGAACTGCGTCGGGCTTGAACAAAATTAGTGTTCGCTGAATCAACTCTTTCGACATAAAAAATCCTCCTTAAAGCTTATACTTAAAATTATACTCTTTTTTCGAAAAAAATGCTATAATAAGATTATGTATATTTCTGAAGGAATTGAAGATTTTATTGAGTCGCTCGAAGTTGAAGGTGGTCGTTCGAAAAAAACTGCCGAGAATTATCAGCTATATTTAGAGCGCCTTGTGGAATTTTCGGGAGATATTCCCGTTAAAGAAATCACTTCTGAACTTGTTCGAAAATATCGCTTGTGGCTTAACCGTTACGAAAACGATTCTGGTAAAAGTTTAAGTAGAACTACCCAAGCATATCATCTTATTGCGCTTCGAAGATTTTTAACTTACCTTTCGCGTCGAGATATTAAAAGTCTTGAACCCTCAAAAATTGAACTACCAAAAATTGTTAAACCCCAGGTAAATTTTTTGCACTACGAAGAAATTGAACGTTTAATTTCGGCAATTCCAAATGAAACTGAAAGCGACTTGCGTGATCGTGCAATTATTGAGCTGCTTTTTTCTAGCGGACTCCGTGTTTCAGAACTTGTAAGTTTAAATCGCGGAAGCATCAACACAAAACGGCGTGAGTTTACGGTTCGCGGAAAAGGAAACAAAGATCGCCCAATTTTTATTTCGAAAAAGGCCGCCGAACATATTGAAAATTACTTGCAAGCACGAGAAGACAACCTTCAACCCTTGTTTTTGAATTATTCGAAACGCTATAAAAAACCGTCAACAGATGGAAATTACCGCCGAATTACCGCCCGCTCAGTCCAGCGAATGGTTGAAAAATACGCGCGCCTAGCAGGAATCACAAAGCACGTTTCCCCACACACAATGCGCCACTCTTTTGCAACAGATTTACTCGTGAATGGTGCCGATCTACGTTCAGTTCAAGGCATGCTTGGACACGCAAGTATTGCAACAACACAAATTTATACACATATTACTGATCAACATTTAAAAGAAATCCACGAGCGATTCCATAGCGAAACAGAATAAAAGCGACTTTCGAAAAAGTCGCTTTTTTATTTATCTACCAAGAGTTCTTACGGTGAGTTCGAATTTATTAACTGCGCAATAGTTGCTTTTAACATTCCCCTCACAGTTTTTACTTCCAGCATTCATTCGAATATCGTTATTATCTGGTGTACCTAAAACATAGGCGATATTTACAATCATTTGATTTGAAGATGAACTAATCAAATTACCACCTGAAGTAAATGATATATTGTGAAGCTGAAGATTAACTTCACTGTTGCTTAAAATTTCAGTAACTGTATCATCATGAGGAACTTTCGTCCAAACCGTACTTTGAGCATTATTTGAACAATAATTTTTTGCGGTGTCACGAATTTTAACAAACCGAACTGGATTTTTATCTCCAACATAAATAATTAATGCTGCATCCGGATCTTTAAGATTAGTGTTCCACAGATAGCTCACTGACCCTGTACAAAATGCACCCGAACCGCCAACAACTCTATAATATTCATTAGTGTTGGTTCGACCATCCCAACCGTCAAGAACAGATGTTGAGTTAAATGTTTTTGTTAGATCTGCATTAATCGTTCGAGAAGCTGCATTTAGATCTTTATAAGTTGTTCCCCGTGTAATAGTATTTGTCATTTGGATAATTAAACCCGCAACCGAAAGCAGCAAAAAAGCAATCACGCCCATTGCGAGCATCAATTCCATAATTGTAAAACCTTTTTTATTTGCTTGCTGGATCATATAACCTCACAATCGTTCCAAGTGTTGTATTAACATTGCTTCCCGGTGCAGACCAACAAGCACGGATATGAAAATCATAATAATTTGTATTAGCCAGATGAACTTTTTCAACCCAAATACCTTCAGCCCTCTTATAATCAGTATTTGAATTTGTGATTGCGTTTGAATCCGCATCATCTCCATAAGCTATTCGCGGATAGGTTACTGCATTTGTTATCCCATTACTATGATAAGATAAATCACTACGCGATAGCACAAATGCATTCGCATCGTCCCGTTTACAATCGGCAAGTCGAGTAGCTGCGCCTTTCGCTCCTTTAGTTAGCTGTTCTTGCCAAACCCGAGCTGCCGCACTAGTTACAGCTCCCCCGTCGGAACGAAATTCTGAAATATATGCTGCATTTGCAAAGCGTAAAGCTTCGGCCTGTGAATCCATTGTGTTGCGTGCCATTGTTAGTTGCAAGCTTGCTAAAGCTCGTGACATTCCATTATTCATTGCTGATAGCCCAATCATCATTACTACAGCAAAAACTGCCATAGCAAGAAGAACTTCAACTAGTGTATCACCTTTTTGAGTTTTCATTATAATTTCGCTCCATTAATTATTACATCATTAAAATCGCTTCCACAAGAAGAGCCGTTTGGTCCATCTAGTGGTGCAATTTCAACTGAAGAAGCTGAAGAACCAATTTTAACAATCTTATTTCTACCACCAAAAAAGTTAAATCCACCAGACCCCGCACTAGTAGGTCGAACGCAAATATTCATAGTATTTCTATCAGTAACAACCCAGCTTTGATTAAGACTAAAATCTCGAAAACTAAAGATAATTCTTGGATTATTAAGAGTAGTATTGTTAATAGTTCCCGAAGCACCAAAAACCACAATTGAATTATCTAATGGTGACCTTAAGATTAAAATACCTACTCGACTATCTGTAACATTCTTAAATTGTGCACGCCATTGAAGTTCCATATTTTTAGGGCCATTAATTTGGTTAATTCCCCCATCCAAAACAAACTTTGTAGCTCTTAGAGCATCCAAGTTATTATTGCAAGGACCATTATTATTACAATCTCGATTAACATTAATATCTTTACCAATGACATCATAGACCTGATAGGTGTCCTGGCCATTCGTTGCATTTCCATCACTAGAGAATGAGATATATTTACCTAAGATAATACAATCACTTGCACCAGTTAATGCACCACTATTACCTTCACTCTTACTAATGCTAATATTATCACCGTTTGTGTTACAGTTAATTCGTTGGTTTTTGTCGTTTGTTTGATTTTCGACATCGCTAAAAATTCCCTGAATATCTGATTTAAAAGTGTTCACAGAATCGTTATAGCGTTGGCGTTCAATATTAGCATTCCAACCAACTAGCATTGTTACCAACATTAAACCAGAAATGCTAACAACCAGCATTACTTCAATAATTGTAAAAGCTTTTTTCGTCTTTAAGTTTTTCATAATTACTCCTATTATACCATAAGCTTTTTTAATTTTACATAATAAAACTTGTAAAAATTAATAAAAATTGCTGGAAGATTAACAAAATCAATGTAGCCAAAATCATAGCTGGGCCAAAAGGAATTCTTATTCCCCGTTTAACTTTTTTAAATTGCAGGATTGATTGGAGCAGCGCAAAAATTAAACCGACAAAATTCGAAAGGAACAATAAAAGCATTGCAAAGATTGGCTGATTTGGTAAAAGAAAAATCAAACCGATCGCTAAAATCCAATCGCCACCACCAACCCATTCTTCTTTCGAAATTTTGGCTAGCACAAAATAAACTAGTGGAAAAAGCGCCATTGAGATTGCGATATTAAATATCGAGAAAAGATTAAAACCATTTGTGGTGTTAGCGAATGCTGTTATCCAATAAATGAATGCAAGAAAATTAAAAATCCAAATAACTTTAGTCGGTAGGAGCGACCATTTTGCATCATAAATAAACATAATTGCGAGCGGAATAAACGCCAAAAACAGAATCAAAAGCCTAAATAATCCAAAAAGCGAAAATCCTGTACCAGATAATGGACTAAAAACTAGGAAAATAATTACAAAAAGCGCGAACATTGAAACTTCAGCTAAAAATTCAGTTGCACCAATTTTTGAGCGGCATTTACGGCATTTTCCACCAAGTGAAAGCCAAGAGATAATCGGAATTAAATCATACCATTTTAGTTGATAGCCACAATTTAAACAATGCGAACGATCATTTTTTGGGCTAACCGAAACGAGCGAGCGGAGTTTTTTCCATTCGACGGCGTCGATTTTTTCGCCAGAAGCTTTTTCATCTTGAAGCTGCTTGGCACGTAACCGCCAAACTTGAGCTACAGCAAAACTGCCAAAAACAGTACCGAGCGCCCCAAAACATAAACTTAATAGAAAATTCTCCACTCTCTTCCTTTCGAAAATTAAACTTTTGTAACCAATGAGTAGATTGGGAACAAGATTGCACCAATCAAACCACCGGCCATTAATGCCATTACAACCATCAAGATAGGTTCAATCAAAGTTGAAATTGCTTTAATTTGTTCGTCTAGTTCGTCTTCATAAACTTGAGCTGTTTTGCCAAGCATTTCATCGATTTTACCAGATTGTTCACCAATATTAATCATTTGTGGAACCATATCCAAGATGTAATCCTTGCCTTTTAGTGATTCAGAAAGACTTTTACCACCCTGAACGAGCTTAGCGGCGTCATCAACACTTTTCTTAACAACAACGTTATTCATCGCATCGCCACAAATATTCAACATATCAAGCATTTGAACGCCAGTTGAAAGCAAAAGCTGGCCAGTTCGCGTAAATCGAGCCATATAAAGCTTTCGAAAAAGCGGACTAAATAGCGGAACATTCAATTTGAAGTTCGCAGCGAATTTAATTCCTGGTTCAGTTTTAAGATATTGACGGAAGAAGTATCCACCAATACCAGCGATAATAATGACAAGCCACCAAAAATTAATCATAAAATCTGAAATACCTATAAGGATTTCTGTCGCCATTGGCAAAGTTTGGTGCATATCTTTATAGAGCTGTTTAACTTGTGGCACAACTTGAACCATCATGAAAGCCATCACGAGCGCAATAACTACAAGCACAATAATTGGATAAGTTAAAGCTCCCCGAATTTTACTCATCATTGCAGCATCTTTTTCTTGTTGTGTTGCAATACGGCGAAGAGATTCGTCAAGCGTTCCCGACATTTCACCGGCAGCAATCAAGGCAAGATAAACCTTATCAAACACTTCTGGAAATTTCGAAAAAGCATCTTTCAAACTCGAGCCACTCTCAACAGAAGCTAAAATTTCATCAATAACTGAACGCATTTTTTTATTTTCAGTCTGTTCTGAAATTGTTCGAAGAGCTTGGGCTAGTGGCAAACCAGCACCAATCAGAGTGGCAAACTGACGAGTGAAAACAATTTTATCTTTAGTTGTAATTCGATTTAAAAATCGATTTAACGGATTTTCTTGACCAACTTCATAGATATCATCTTGAAGAATATACCCTTGATCAATCAAGGCTTTTCCGGCAGCGCGCTTGCTGTCTGCCGAAATTTCACCCTTAACAATCTTTCCAGTAACTTTATCTTTTACTTTGTAAGAAAATTTTTTCATTTTAGCCTCTCATTAATCTTTCAAATTCAACTAAATCAACTGCGAACTCACGCGCATCATCATAAGTTACTACACCAGATTGCACAAGTTTAACAAGCGTACGATCCATTGTCTGCATTCCCTGATCTCCACCAGTTTGGATTATTGTATCAAGTTGGTGAGATTTACCTTCACGAATAATATTTCGAATTGCAGGGTTTGCAACCATAACTTCAGCCGCAACAACTCGACCACCGCCAATCGCAGGCACAAGCCGTTGAGCACAAATTCCTTGAATAATGTTTGCAAGTTGTGAACGAATTTGAGGTTGTTGGTGTGGCGGGAAAACGTCGATCATACGATCGATAGATTGCGAAGCGGAGTTGGTGTGAAGAGTTGCAAATACTAAGTGTCCAGTTTCAGCAATTGTAATCGCTGCAGAAATAGTTTCGAGATCACGCATCTCACCAATCAAAACAACATCCGGGTCCTGACGAAGTGCACTTCGAAGTGCGGCCGAGAATGAATATGTATCATAATGAACTTCACGCTGAACAATTGCAGAGCGTTTTGATTTGTGCGTAAATTCAATTGGGTCTTCAATTGTAATGATGTGCTGAGCTTTTTCGTTATTGATTTTATCGATCAATGCAGCCAAAGTTGTTGACTTACCAGAACCTGTTGGACCTGTAACCAAAACTAATCCTCGTGGGAAATCCGCAAAAGATTGAATAACTGGTGGCATACCTAGCTCAGCAATTGTTTTAATTTGATTTGGAATCAAACGCAATGAAGCTGCTAAATTTCCGCGCTCATGAAAAGCATTCACACGAAAACGACCAAGATCACCAAAAGCGAAAGAAAAGTCAAATTCTTTATCTTTGATCAAGATTTTTTGTTGATCATCGTCAAGAATAGCAAAAACTAACCGTTCAACCTCTTCAGCATTTAGCGGATTATACCCTGGAAATGCCGTCAAAACACCGTCTAAACGCATCATTGGTGGCAAACCAACTTGTAAATGAAGGTCGCTCGCATTTTTTCGAACGATTTCTTCAAGTAAAATTTCAATTCTTAAATTTTGATTCATATTTCTCCCCTTTTTTATGCGCTATCAGACGCAACCCTGTTTACTTCTTCTATTGTAGTGATTCCTGTTAATGCTTTGAGATAACCGTCTTGGCGCATCGTAATCATTCCCTGTTGCATCGCAACTTTTTGAACCTCATGTGAAGTTGCGTGCTTGATGATCAGCTGCTGAATTTCTTCTGTCACCTCCATAACCTCATACAAACCTGCACGACCTTGATATCCACCCGGTGTTTGTGGCGTATCGCGACCTTTCACAAGAGTATAAGATTTTTGATTTGCGAGCGGTAGATTTTTATAACCAAGATCGGCAGAAACTCTCTCAACTTCTTCTGGCGTTTTTGGCAATAAATGGCCAACGGTTTCAATAATACTTTGTGTTTGAAGTGGCGAAGATTGGTAAGTGTTTCTTTTTGGCGCAACCCGACGTACCAAACGCTGACCAATAATCGTATTCACCGTCGAAGCAATTAAGAAGGGTTCGATTCCCATATCAATCAAACGCGGAAGAATTCCAGCAGCAGAGTTAGTGTGCAATGTCGAGAAAACCAAGTGTCCCGTAAGTGCTGCTTGTACGGCTAGGTTCGCAGTCTCACCGTCACGGATTTCTCCGACCATCACAATATCTGGGTCAAGACGCAAAATCGAACGAAGACCAGCAGCGAAAGTTAGGCCAACTTCGGCGTTCACCTGAATTTGATTAACTCCATCCATCTTATACTCAACCGGATCTTCAAGTGTAATAATATTTACCGAATCATCTTTAATTTTTTTAATCAAGGCGTAAAGCGATGTTGACTTACCAGAACCTGTTGGACCAGAGGTCAAAACCATTCCATTTGGTGCCGAGATTCCTTTTAGGATTGTTCGAAGCGCTCGACCAGCATAACCCATATCTTCAAGATTAAATGAATTACCTGTTTTATCGAGCAAACGAATCACTACCTGCTCACCCCAAACAACTGGAGAGATAGCGATACGAAGGTCGACTTCTTTTCCGCCAACTGCCACAGCAAACTGACCGTCTTGCGGAATTCGGTGTTCATCGATCTTTAAATTCGAAAGAATTTTAATTCGTGAAATCAAAGCTGGCTCAATCGCTTTCGGAAGATTCATTATCTCACGCAGAACGCCATCGATTCGACAGCGAATTTTTAGAGATTTCTCGAGTGGCTCGATGTGAATATCGGACGCTTTTGCACGAACCGCATATTCTAAAATCGTATTTAACGCTTTTGAGATTGGTGAATCTTGAACAATCGTCTGAACTTGACGTTTCGATTCCGCCTCGGCTTGTTTTTGCGCGTCAACATTTTCAGCTAGAGCATCCACGCCTGAAAGGTCGGTTTTATATTGATCCAAAACATGCTTAATGGAGTTTTGGCTCGCCATAAATACTTTTAATGGACGCTGAATTAAACTCGAAAGATAATCGACGGCCTGAATATTTGTTGCATCAAGCATCGCCACAGCAATTCTTCCCTGTACTTCCGCAATCGGCACGGCCATATTTCTTTCCGCAATATCAACATTTATTAAATCAAGTGTTTCTTGCGGAATTGTTGTATTCTCAAGATTTACATATGGAATTCCAGAGACATGAGAAGTTGCATGAACAAGAATTTCATTATCTAGAAGTTTGTGTTCAATCATATACGACATTAGAGACTGATTGTTTAAACCAGCCTCTTTAATAGCCAACTCAATTTTAGATTCTTGAACAAGCCCCTCTTCTACAAGGAGTTTTGCAAGCCTATCTTGAATATCATTGGTTAGTAATGTCATTATATTCCTTCTAAAAAATTATTATTTTTTTAATTATTGTCCAATATTAACTTGAACCGTTGGATTAACAGCGTTATCATTAAAGATTTCATTGCTTGGTTCAACGTATTCCTTAGAAATTGGTTTGGTTGTTTTAACTTCATAGCTTTGTTCACTAAAACCACCTTGTGCAATCGAGTTAATCACAAGATATGACACAAGAACGCTAATGCCGGCAATCAAAACAATCATTGCGATATCAGTTTTCTTCATTATTTTGATCCTCCAGATGTTGTTGTTGAATTAGTCTGCGTGCCAGTTCCACTTGTAGTTGTAGCTGGGTTTGCAGCATCATCGGCCTTAACTTTATTGCTATCCAGCGTCATTACATATTTAGGATAGTAATAAGCCTTAGCACTAAGTGTTATAGTGAATTTATTTATTGATCGTTCGAATTTAAAGCTTGTAACGTTAATAGCACGGATAGATTTTTCCATCTTCTGAAGAGTATTAATTATATTGTTATAAGCTGCAGTTTCTCGGTTTTTAATATCTTCTGGAGATCCTTCATTTGGGAAAGATGAAGAGATTGATGCTGTAAATTGAATATCTTTTACACCATCTGGGATGCTACTACTTTCGCTAGAAGAGCTTGTCGACACTGAGCTTGATGAGCTTAAACTGTTCGAATCTGAAGATTCAATATTAAATGAATCAAGTACTACACCGTCAGAAAAAATCTTCTTTTGCAAAGCTGAACCAAGCCCTGATGCATTTTCACTATCTGGAAGCGCGTCAGCAATAACACGCAAACCGCCATCATCAGCATTTGATTTCAAATTTTTCTTATTTAGATTTTCGTTAGTCTCTAAAGATCCTAATCGTTTCTTTAGATCATTAATGTTATCAATATTTTGTGTAATTGTTGAAATACTTTTATCTTGTTCAGTCAAAACTTTAGTATTAAAGCTATAAATTCTGAAAAGGTAAACCATTCCAACTACTGAAGCGCCAGCAATCAACGCTGCGCCAGCAACAGCTAAAAACATTGTTTGATTCGCTTTATTGATAGCGTTTCGTTTCAAAAAAGCTACTTCTTTATTTTCACCCATTATTTGTTCTCCTTTTCAGAGTCTTTCTTTGAACTTTGCGTAAAGATTCCAGCAGGAATTTGAACTGTTGAGTCTGTAACATTCTTCTTTCCAAGAGATTTGATTGCAAAATCTTTTGATGAGAATTTTAGAGCATCTTCGTTAATCTTAAACTTTACAGCAAATCGTAGAATATTTTGACCTTGGTCGTTTACGCCAATTGAACTTTCAGTTCGCACAACAGAACCTTCTTCGGCAAGCTTACAGATATCAGCATTGTTTTCAATATCTGATGATTTACATTTTGAATCATCACTATTGTAAATTACTTGTGAGTATTTGATTGTTTTAATGAAAGCTTCAAGAGCAGTAAATCCATTACTTGTTTCACCTTCAACTGAAACCATCCGTGTTTCTGGGTCATAATTTACTGATGAAAACTTAACTTCATTTTCACCAGTAGTTTTAATCGCTGGAATGACTGTGCTGAGCAATCGCGAAACATTCGGAGATGCTTCACGGATTTTTTGAATAGCATTAAGCTGATTTCGAAGCGTTGCTGCAGTTTCACCATCTTGAATTTTTTGCATATCGCTAAATTTGCTTGAAATTTCATCTTTTTTCAAGCCCATAAAAATTTGTTGACCTTGCGTTACTAGAAATAGTAAAACTACACCACCAAGCATTACAGCACCAATAATAATTGATGCGAAAGTAACAATATTTCGAAGGCGTTGCGCTTTAAGAAGATCACGCTTAACATCTGGCAAAAGATTAATTTCAACCATATTATTTATTGTTCCTTTCCGCCAAACCAATCGCTACGGCAAACTCATTACCAACACTTGCAACTTGTTGTTGATATTTTGCTGGGACATTTATATTTTGGAATGGATTTGCTGAGTATGACTGAATTCCTGTCTTTGAAGAAACATATTCAGGCATTTGCGGTACAATTCCAGAATAACCTGAAAGCGCAATTGATCCAACTTGAACATTTTGATATTTTGTTCCCAAGAATTTGATTGACTTGGCAATTTCTTGGACGAAGTTTTCAAGTGTAATCTCGATAGCATGAAAAACCTGACCTTCAAGTTTATCTTGAGCAAGACCAAACTTCATAATGAATTGTCGCGCTTGATCTTCTTTAATATTTAAGTTTTGCGTTGCAGATTTAACTAAGCTTGAAATACCTGTTGGAATTGTTCGAACAAGTCTTGGAGCACCTTGGTATACAATTGATAAGTCGGTTGAAATTTCACCCATATCAATAATCAATTGTGCTTGACCATTTTGGTTGCCTGAATAAAGCGCTCGAGTCATTGCTAATGAATCAGGTTCGCTTGCAACAACATTTAAGCCTAAACCTTCAACAAATTCCATTTTTTCTTCGCTGAAGTTTTTAGAAGTGCTTGCAAGTAGAATCTCTAATGAATCTGGATTTGAAAGAGATTCTCCAAGAAGAGCCCAGTCGACCTGAGCGTCATCGATAGCCATTGGAATATACTGATCGATTTGATAACTAACGTTTTTTTGCAATTCCTTAACATCTTGTTTAGGAACTTCGAAAATTGTTGTGAATGTCTTTTGGGACGGAAGACTAATCGCTACATTTTTCGTTTTAATATCGCTCTGACCGATCATCGTTGAGATAATTTCTCCCAAACGACGACGACTTTCATCAGAATTACTCAAAACTAATTGAGGGTCAACTGGAGTATATCCAAGACCAATTAAATTCCAAGAATTTTCTCCAGCTTTCGAAAGCTGGACGGCACGAATCGCGTTCGTTCCAATATCTAACGAGAAGAAATCGCCCACACCTTTAATATTAATCATGCTTACATTTTAACATAAACATAATTAAAAAATCAAGAGTTTTAACGACTATTAATAACCTGAAAATTATAAGTTAAAGCTAAAATATGATATAATAATCATTAAGAATTTTTTATTAAACAAGGAGAAATATGAGTCTAAGTATTGGAATCGTTGGGTTGCCAAATGTTGGTAAATCAACACTCTTTAACGCACTAACAAATAATGATATCTTAGCTGCAAACTACCCTTTTGCAACAATTGAGCCAAATACAGGAATTGTTCCAGTTCCAGACACTCGTCTAAATAAGTTAGCCGAAATTTATGGCTCACAAAAAATTATTCCAGCAACAGTAACTTTTGTTGATATTGCCGGATTGGTGGCCGGAGCCTCAAAGGGCGAAGGATTAGGAAATAAATTTCTCGCAAATATTCGCCAATGCGACGCGATCGTTCATATCGTCCGAGCTTTCGTGAATAACGATATCGTCCACGTATCAAATGAAGTTAATCCAAAAAATGATATTGAAGTTATTAATACTGAACTAATCCTAGCAGACATCCAGACTATCGAAAACCGGCTGCCAAAGCTTCAAAAAGAAGCGAAAGCTAAGCCAGCTCTCAGAAAACAAGCCGATTACTTGAACAAATTACTTGAACAACTTCAATCTGGAAATGTATTATCAAGTATAAAAGATTTAGATTTAGAAGCTATTGCTGATTTGCACTTATTAACAGCTAAGCCCGTAATTTATGCCTTTAACGTTGACGAAAACACATTAGTCGATAACGCGAAAAAAAGTGAACTTGCAAAAATGGTTCTACCTGCAAAATCTATCTTTGTTTGCGCAAAACTTGAAGAAGAATTGAAAGGATTAGACGAAAATGATGCAAAAGATTTACTCGAAAGCTATGGAGTAAAAGAAACTGGGCTCAATCAAATGATCCACGCAGCTTACGACACCCTAGGATTACAAAGCTACATGACTGCTGGGCCAAAAGAAGTACACGCCTGGACAATCAAAAAAGGCTGGACTGCACCACAGGCAGCTGGCGTTATCCACACAGATTTCGAAAGAGGTTTCATTGCTGCACAAGTCGTAGACTATAATGATTTAGTGGAGTGCGGTAGCGAACTAGAAGCTAAAAACCACGGTAAAATCCGAACCGAAGGCAAGGACTATGTGATGTCTCCAAATGATGTTGTTGAATTTAGATTCAATGTATAAAAACTAAAGACCGATAAATTCGGTCTTTTTATTTGCTAGTCTTCCTTAGGATATAAAATCTTTCTTGATTACCTTTTGTTCCTTTAACTTCACTATCCCTTTTATTCTCTATGTATAAATTATTTGAACGGCACCAATTTTCAAAATCTTGAAGAATTTTCCTACGGTAAGAGTTATTTTTTACAACACCATTGACAGTTCCATTTCTTCCCGCTTCAAACTGCGGTTTAACCATTGCCACTATTTTTGTGTTCTTATTAGAAAGGTTTACGACACTTGGAAGAATTTCCTTTATAGATATAAAACTAACATCAATAACCACCACGTCGATTTTCTGATCTGTTTTAAAGTTTCGAATATCGGTTTTCTCATGTAGTTCAACTTTTTTGTTCAACCTTAATTTTGGATGTAACTGATCTGTACCAACATCAACAGCAATAACCTTGTTGGCACCATTCTTCAAAGAATAATCCGTAAACCCTCCCGTACTCGAGCCAACATCTAGAACCGTTTTATTACGAAAATCGATTCGCATTTTTTTAGCCACACTTTCTAGCTTCAATCCTGCTCGTGATACGTATTGAACTTGCTGAAGGATTTTTAATTCAGAATTGACATCAACAAAAAAACCCGGTTTAGTTCTCTTAATACCGTCAACTGCAACCTTACCAAGCTTTATATAGCTTTCAGCCTGAGAGCGACTCTCGACCATTTTTCTGTCTACTAATAGATTGTCTAATCTGATTTTCATATCTTATATTATACTATATTTCTAACATAATTTCCAGCAATCACATGCTGTTCAATATTTTTATACAAAATAAAATAGGCTGAAATTTGAGCCTATTTTATATTAATCTAATTATTTTTGTCGTTCTCGATATTCGCCAGTCGAAGTATCAACTGAAATAATATCATTTTCTTTAATAAATGCAGGAACTTTAACCGTTATACCAGTCTCAAGTTCAGCATCTTTTAGGACGCTTGAAGTTGTATCGCCCTTCACCACATTCTCAGTATAAACGACTTTAAGCCAAACATTTTTAGGTAATTCAACATTGATAACTTTTCCATCAAAGAATTGAAGATTTAGTTCTTCTGCTTCTTTTAGATAACCTGCAGCATCGTCAATAATATCTTTCGAAAGTTGAAATTGTTCAAATGTTTCTGGATCCATAAAATGGAAATCTTCACCATCATTATAAAGATATTGAACTTTCTTGTTTGTAACTTCTGCAGGTTCAACTTTATCTTGACCTTTAAAAGTTTTAGGCAGCAAAGCACCTGTGATAAGGTTTTTAATTTTTAAGCTTACAATACTTCCACCACGACCTACAACTTTTTGGTTATATTCGACTACGCGATATGGTTGACCATCAAGCTGAAAAACTACACCCTTTTTCAAATCAGTTGGTTGATACATTTTCCTCCTTAAAATATTTTTTAAAATAAATCTTCCCCACCCAGTTTTGAGCAAGGAAGATTCGAAAATTTAATTAAGCATTTGTTACGAATGCCAACAATGCCAAATGACGTGCACGTTTGATAGCAACTGTCAATTGTCGTTGTTGTTTAGCGCTCAAACCAGTTTTTGTAGCTGGCTCAATTTGACCATAGATGTTTACAAATTTTTGCAAAGTTTTAACATCTCGGTAATCAAAATACGCTGGGATTTCTCGTTTAAATCGTTTAGCCATTTTAACTCCTTTTTAAATTTAGAATGGGATATCAGATAGATCAATTGGCTCATCTGAAAAGTCGTCGCTAACAGTTGGTTCTTCAGCTTTAGTAGTAGGAGCAGAACTTCCACCACGACTACCATCACTAACAAAACTAAATTCTTCAACTACAACATCAATTGCGCTTCGATTCTTTCCAGTATCTTTATCTTGCCAAGTTCGTTGTTGCAAACGACCACTCACTAGCAATTGGCGACCTTTCGAAACATATTTCGAAATTGTTTCACCAGTTTTTCCCCAAGCAGTACAGTTAATAAAACTTGTTTCTTCTTGGCGTTCACCACTGGCATTATTCCAAGTTCGGTTGATCGCAAGAGTGAAACTTGCTAGGTTTTGGCCACTTGGAGTTGTTCGAAGTTCTGGGTCTGCAGTTAGATTTCCCATTAGTATTACTTTATTAAAAGCCATAATTCTATCCTATTCTTAAAAAATTATTTTTCTTCTGATTCTACAACTGGTCGCTCTTCTGCTTTAACAAGCAAATATCGCAAAACTTCGTCAGTAATATTCAAAGTGTTACTAATTTTTAGTGGTGCAGTTGCTGGAAGTTTTAGATCCATAGCAACATAAATTGCAAAATCTTGACCTTTAATTGTGTAAGCAAGTTTTTTCTTACCCCAGTTGTCTTCTTTTGCAATTTCACCGCCGTTAGCAGCAACCAAACCTCGAATTTTATCTAGAACTTTATCAAGATCGTTTTCGAAATCTGGATGAATAAGAACTGTAAGTTCGTAATCCTTCATTTTTACTCCTTTGGTTAAAGCCTATTCTTTCAAATAAGCTGAGCTAATATTCCTTTAAATTATATCACTTTAAAAGAGAAAAATCAAGAAAACATTGCTAAACTATAATTTTTTTAAAAACATATCTTTCGAAAATAAAAAATCGGCGAATTATTCACCGATTTCTTCATAGCTAGAAACAAGCACTTGGCGTGGCTTTGAGCCATTTGGTGGACCAACAATTCCACGATCCTCCATTTCGTCAATTAATTTCGCAGCACGACCATAGCCGATTCCAAGGCGTCGTTGCAAATAGCTTGTTGAAGCCTTCCTTGCCTCAATGACAAGCTTAACAGCTGTTTCAAAAGTTTCATCCGTAGAAGAACTTCCGCCACTCATCACTACTCCACCCATAGCTCCAGGTTGAACTTGCTGCGATATAACCTCATCATTATATTGAGGTGGTCCTTGCGAACGAATAAAGTTTGTAACTCGCAAGACTTCTTCGTCCGTAACCCAAGCACCCTGAACACGCTTTAAGTTTGGCGCACCATTCATATAGAACAGCATATCACCATTTCCAAGAAGCTTTTCAGCACCACCGCGATCGAGAATTGTTCTAGAATCACCGTTCGCTGCAACTTTGAACGCAATTCGGCTAGGAACGTTTCCTTTAATCAAACCAGTCACAACACTAACAACCGGCTTTTGAGTCGCCAGAACAAGGTGAATTCCAACAGCACGAGCCTTCTGTGCAATTCGCACAATCATAGCTTCAACATCCTTTGATGCCGCCATCATCAAGTCGGCAAGCTCATCAACAACAATTACGATATAGGGTAGTGGCTCAAGCAATTTAGGCTCTTCACCCTCCGGTGTTGATTTTTTAATCTTCTCATTTTTAGAAATCACATGCTTGTTATAGCTTTTAATTTCTTTGATTTTCTCGTCAGCCAGAACACGATAACGACGTTCCATTTCGTTAACCGCCCACTTAAGAGCCGAAAGCGCTTTTTCGGAATCATTAATAATTGGCGTTAACAGATGCGGAATATCCTCGTAAGCTGTCATTTCCACAACTTTCGGATCAACCATGATTAGCTTTAACTCACTTGGTGAATGTCGATAAAGCAAGCTTGTAAGCAATGCGTTCATCATAACAGACTTACCAGAGCCTGTTTGACCAGCAATCAAAAGATGCGGCATTTTCGAAAGATTACCCACAACTGGGTGACCAGCGATATCTTTACCGATTGCAAAAGTTAATGGATCTCGAGCGTTTCGCCATTCCTTAGAATCTAAAACTCCAAAAAGTCGAACATCAGCAGATTTTAAATTTGGAATCTCCACACCAACTGCTCGTTTTCCCGGAATCGGTGCTTCAACACGAATTGATTCTGCGGCTAAATTTAGCGCAATATTATCGCTAAGATTTTCGATTCGGCTTAGCTTTACACCACTTTGCGGAACTAAAGTATATTGTGTTACTCGTGGACCAATATTTGCGGCTTCCATTTCAACATCAATATTAAATTCGCTAAGCGTATCTTTAATTGTTCGTGCATTTTGTTCAACATCACCAGCATCGGCCGGGTTTTGTGAATGCTCCAACAAATCGAAACCTGGCGCTTGCCATTTTGAATCATCAAAAATTGGCGCGTGGTTTTCAGCTTTTTTCGAATCTTCAGCAGAAGTTTCCTTGGCTTTCGAAATTCGCATCAAACCTTTCTTCTCTTTTTGTTCAGCCTTTTCACGTGATTTTTTATCCAAAACCGCAACACCTGCGTTTAGTTTAATTTCTGGCTTTTCGGTATTATTCAAATCTTCAGCCTTTTTCGAAAGCATTGCTTCTTTGGCTTTCTCGAAGACTTTAGCGTTCTTAGATTCATTAGCAAAATCGCTAGTCTTGAGCATCTCACTAATTTTCTTAATCACAACTATTGGCGAAACTCGCAAAATCGAAAGCAATGTAATTGAAATCAAAAGTAAATAAATAATCGCCGCAACAACAGAGTTCACCATTGCTAACATAATTTTATTCGAAATTTCACCGCTCCAACCGCCATAATGCATTCCAGCAGAAGCTCTAAATAACCCAAAGAAACCACTAAGCCAGAATAGAATAAGTACAAGACCAAAAGTGTTTAAGCCTGGAAAACGGTTTTGTTCATCACGAAAAATTTCAACCGAAATAAAGATTAAAACTGCCGGCACAAAAAATGCAGCCCAGCCCATGAATCCAAGAAATCCTTGGTGAATTGCTGTAAGCGCCGCACCACCAGCACCAAACCAGCTCAAAATTAAGAAAAATGAAAACGCAATCAAAAGAACCGCACTAACTTGCGGCCAAAATCCAGCCGGTAAAACACTTTGTTTTGGAGCCGGGGCTTTTTTAGCTTTGCTTTTTTTCACTTGTTTTTTAGCCATAATCTTTTTATATTATATCACAAAAATATTTTTTTCGAAAACTTATTTTTAACGGTTTAAAAATATTGCAAGCTCAATTAATGTTGATTCAATCATTGCCCAAACATCAACATTTTCGCTTTTGATAACTTCATCAATTTGCGAGATTTTCGAAACAATTGCTGTAAGTTGTTGATTGCTTATATTTTGCGCAAAATTATCGAGTCTTCCTAAAGCCCAAGAATTCGCACCGATCTCTTTTGCAATTTCTGCCGTTGTTTTACCTGAACTTTTGCCAATTTTTAAGGCTGAAAAATTAAAAACTTGCGTTGAAATTAAACCTAAAAACTTATAAGCACCTTCTTCCCTATCTGTTATTTTTAATTTCGAAATTTCTTTTTGCAAACCTAAAACATCGCCCGAAAGCATCATTTCGAAAACTGCAAAAGCATTACTTTCAACATTTTGCGGTACGAATTCACGAATATTTTGCTCGTTCGCTTCACCAATTAGCGCCATTTTTTCGATCGCATCACGAATCGACCATTCATTCAATCCAACCCACGAAATTAAGAAATTTGCCGTTTTGTTATCAATTTTCAACCCAAGTTTTTTACCGAAAGCGCGCGCAAATTCAGCCAAATTCTTCGAATCTTTTGCGGCAATAGCTTTAAATTCATAAAGCTCAACAATTTTCAAAATTGATTTATAAACAGTTGAACGTTTATCGATTTTATCTTCAATAATGCACAAATGAACATCGGTAGAAATCCGCGGGAGAATCTCACCGAGATTTTGCCAAATTTCAGAATTCTCACTTAGATTTCGAATGTAAACAAACCGCTTTTCCGCCAAAAGACTAATTCCGCAAATTAAATTAACAAAATCACTTTTCGAAAGCCCATCGATCTCTTGTTTTTGAATCTCAAATCCAGATTTTTCAGCATCCTTTTTCATTTGAGCGAGTTTCGCAGTTCGCTCATAAGAATTTTCGCCATAAAGAATTGTTGTTTTTCCGCCAAGCATTATTTTTCAAGCCCTTTCTTTATTTTTTGACAATTTGGGCAAAAATGTGTGCCTCGACCGCCAACTCGGATTTTCGAAATTTCCGTTCCACATCTTTTGCAAGGTTGGCCATCCTTGTGATAAACTGCAGCATATTCAAGATAATTTCCACGTGAACCATCAGCATTAACATAGTTTCGATCTGTTGAACCGCCCTTTTCGATCGATTTATTCATCACAAACCGAATAGCTTCGTGCAGTTTTACAAAATCAGATTCCGAAAGATCTTCGATTCGAGTTTCAGGATGAATTTTCGCTCGCCACAAAGCTTCATCGGCGTAAATATTCCCCACACCGGCAATAACACTTTGATCTAAAATTACTGGCTTGACCATACTTTTTCTTTTTCTTGAAAGTTGCTTCTTTAAAACTTCCACCGTAAAATTATCCTCTAACGGTTCTGGCCCTAATTTTTGGAAAAATGGTAAAAGTTCAACTTCAAAATCTGGCAACAATTTCATATAGCCAAATTTGCGTTGATCATTAAAAAATAATTTAGTTCCATCTTCAAAATCAATTTCAACACGAGTTGATTTATTCGGTAGATCATTAAGAAAGTCTTCATTCGGGTGACCGGCTCCCCAGTTCTCTTCGCCCCGATAAACCATTTGACCCGTCATTCGAAGATGAGTCACAAGCGTATATTCATTATTTAATTTTAAAATAATAGCTTTTCCTCGACGACTAACTTTCGAAATCTCAGCACCAACCATAAAATCTTCAACATCTTTTGGTGCATTTGGAAAACTTTTAGGCCAATCGTGTTTTACTTTCGAAATTTTCTTTTTCAAGATTAATCGATTCAATCCTCTGACAACAGTCTCTACCTCTGGTAATTCTGGCATTAATCCTCCTTAAATTCCTTTGAAAAATCTTCCCAATTTTTATATAAAAATCCCTGAATCCCCACTTTTTGGGCGGATTCAACATTTAAAATCGAATCATCGAAAAAAGCTATTTCGCTCGGTAGAACATTACTCTTTTCAATTGCGATTTTAAAAATTCTTGAATTTGGTTTAGCACACCCAACTTCACCAGATAATACTAAAAAATCGAAAAGTTCTGCTTGCTCTTTTCTGGAAAAAAACTCATCAAATTGATATTGTGCGACATTAGAAATAATTCCAATTTTTAGGCCATTAGTCTTCTGTTGACGGATAAAATTTAAAAGATTTTTATCTTTTTTCCAGACATATTCAAAAATATGTTCTGAAGAAGGCTGGCGTAAAACCAGCACTCCAAAACAATCGAAAAATAGAACTTTAGCGCTTATTCTCATTAATCCCAAGATCACGCACAATTTGCTCATTTCCTGGAACTTGCGAAATAAACAAATTCTGAAGCTGTTTATTGTTTGCTAATAATGAACCTTTAGAGCCTGCACAAGTTGTAGTCCAAAGATGTTTTTGTACATTATCATCTTTTAAAATTGAGAAATCATAAAGGTGTCCTGTAGCACAAACCCCAGCAAGATCATCAGCCGCACCACTAAATGCAACACCCTTCATCATGTTAGCCTTATTGAGTGCATTCACAAATTGAGTATACGACTCTGAATTATTCCCCAAATTCACTTCCTTAATAACTTCATCAAGATAGCCTTTATAAGTTATTAGCTTACGATAAGTTGGAGACACTTCAACAGTATAAGATCGAAAGTTTTCTTGAGCCACAATTGGTCCTCGAACCGCCATTTTAACACTACGATTCTGTTCAACACTTAATAAATCTTTAACCGATTTATCTTCTTCTTTCGAAGAATCATCTCCAGCCTGCTGTGATTGATTATTATTTCCACCATTCATAAGCGCATTCACTACTGTAACAACAGTTATGATCGAAAGAATCGCAATCGCGATAATTAGCAAGATTGGTGCAATTCGTATAAGTTTTTCCTTCATTTTAAACCTTTCTCCACCACTTTAATCCAAATATTCATGAAGTTTTTTCGAATCTTTATGCTTCTTCAACTTCATTAATGCCTTTGCTTCAATTTGACGGATTCGTTCACGAGTAACTGCAAATTCAAGACCAACTTCTTCAAGCGTATGGCTCTTTGTGCCGTTCAGTCCAAAACGCATTTCGAGGATTTTACGCTCACGGTCTGAAAGTGTTGAAAGAATATCGCGAACTTGCTCTTTTAGAAGTTGAACTGTCGCTGATTCTTCTGGGCTTGCAGTATCTTCGTCTTCAATAAAATCACCCAATGTTGATTCTTCACCTTCTTCCCCATCGCGGCCAATTCCCGCATCTAGCGAAGTAATATCTTGCTTAATTTTCTGGATATATTCAACTTTTTCAACATCCATGTCCATCTCTTTAGCAAGTTCTTCATTAGTTGGTTCACGATTAAGTTCTTGTGTTAATCGGCGAGATGTTCGCATAAGTTTATTGATCGTTTCGACCATGTGGACAGGAATTCGAATAGTTCGCGCCTGATCGGCAATCGCACGAGTAATTGCCTGTCGAATCCACCAAGTTGCGTAAGTTGAAAACTTGAAACCTTTGCTTGGATCAAATTTATCTACGGCACGAAGAAGACCAGTGTTTCCCTCTTGAATTAAATCAAGTAGGTCCAACCCACGACCAGAATATCGTTTTGCAATCGAAACCACAAGGCGCATATTAGCTTCCGCCATTTTATCTTTTGCCTTTTGGTCACCTTCCATCGCTTTTTTGGCAAGTTCAGTTTCTTTTTCAAGTGAAAGGAGTGGGATTTTACCAATCTCACGCAAATACATCCGAACACTATCATCTGTTATATCATCAGAATATGAACTATTTATTAGATCTTCGTCTGCTATATTTTCTTCGTCTTCATTTGTAAGATCTTCAAAATCCGGCTCAAATTCATCAAGAGATACCGTTGCGTCAACAACACCATCTTCGTTTAAGATTTCTTCTGGAAGTTCCTTCTTGCTTTTACCTTTTGCCACTATTTAGCTCCTTATTTAGTTCAATAATCTTACTTAAAATCTTCGTTTTTAAATTTTCATCACCCTGAATTTCAGCATTTTCAAGTTCAGCTTGAAGATTCTCTTTTTGTGTTCGCAAATTTTCAGTTTTAACTTTCTGAATCAAACGCTTCATTTCATCGGTTGCACTTTCTTTAATATTTCCGAGCCGTTCGTCAGCTTTTAATAGTAGTATTTTAACATATTCATCAAAGCTTTTCAATAGCTCCATATCTTCAGATTTCAATATTTCTAGAATTTTATTCCGCTGTTCGCCGTGTAGAGAATTCTCTTTTAAATCACTCAACATTTTAGCGAGCCGAGGCTCCTTAATCGCAAGCGCAAGCAAATCATCTTCGTACAAAAAATCGTCAACAAATTTCTTATCTGTTTTTTCAATTTTCACCCGTTTTTTGGTTTTTTCAGGCTTCTTTTCTTCACCAATCTTATTGAGCAACGTCGCTTTCGAAACACCAATTCTTTTCGAAATCTCATTAATGTAAAAATCTTTTTCCACAGGGTCATTTAAGTTTTCCACAAGTTTAAGTGCAATTGTGGAAAAGTCTTTTTTACCCTTCGCAGTTGAAATATCTAGCCTCTTTTGATATTGATCAAAGATCCATTCCATTGCTGGCTGCGGATTCGCAATTGATCTCCTCCATAGTTCTATATCTTTTTGAATTAATTCATCCGGATCTTTTGCTTGGCCTGCAGATTGATCTAATGTAATAATTGAAAGCTCAACCCCAGCTTGCTGACCTAAAGAAATAGCTCTTTCAGTGGCGTTGATTCCAGCCTGATCACTATCAAAACAGAGGCGAATATCATTTGAGAACCGACTAAGCGCCTTGAGGTGATTTACTGTCATAGCTGTTCCAGCCGTAGCGACCACATTTCTCACATCCACTTGATGGCTCGAAATTACATCCATATTCCCTTCAACAACCACTGCAAAACCAGTTTTTCGAATCTCATTTTTAGCTTGCGAAAGTCCAAAAATATTCGAAGACTTATCATAAAGCAGAGTTTGTGGTGTGTTCAAATATTTGGGAGCGTTTGGTTCGTCATCTATAATCCTGCCAGTAAACCCAACCGGCTCACCACTCGCATCTTTTAATGTAATTACCATTCGGTTTCGAAAAATGTCACCACCAAACCGATTTAAAAGCCCTGCGTCACGAATATCATTTAACGAAAAACCTTTTTTAAGTAAAAAGTTTGTTAATATTTTTTGGCCGTTTGGCGCATAGCCAACTTTAAAATCTTGCACAATTTCTTTCGAAAGTTTGCGTTTTTTAAAAACATAGTTCAAAGCTTTTTTATCACGAATCAACATATGCTGATAAAAATTAGAACTTATTTGTAAAATTTTTCGAAGGCGTTCTTTCTTTTCGGCAATTTCTTTAGAGCGTTTTGAGTTAAAAGTTTCAATTTCAACGCCTGCTTTTCGAGCCAAAAATTCTAATGCTTCACGAAAATTCATTCCCTCAACTTCCATGATAAAACCAAAAATATCACCGCCTTTTCCAGATGAAAAATCGTGCCAAATTTGCTTATCCGGACTAACAATAAAACTCGGAGTTCGCTCATTCGTCCAGGGACTAAGCGCCTTAAAATTGCGCCCCGTTCGCTTGAGCTCAAGATATTCGCCAGCTAAATCTTCAATACTTATTCGCGATTTAATTTCTTCTCTGGCATCGTTCATGTTTATATTATACCACGGGTCGAAAAAATATTCTAAAAAATGCTATTTCTTGATTTACTGAAATTAAAGTGCTAAAATAAAAATCAGAAAAGGAAAAAATAAAATGGAAACGATCGAAAAACTTACAGCCGAAATTATGGCCGATCCACAAAATTCTATCTACACAAAACAAGGAATTAAACCGCTCTTTACAATTCCAAAAACTGCACGCATCAACATTGTTGGCCAAGCGCCAGGAATACGCGCACAAGAATCAGGGCTATATTGGAATGACCCAAGTGGTGATAATCTTCGAGAATGGCTTGGCGTAAGTAAAGAACAGTTTTATAATTCAGGATTATTTGCTATTATTCCGATGGATTTTTATTTTCCTGGACACGGAAAATCGGGCGATTTACCGCCAAGGAAAGGCTTTGCTGAAAAGTGGCACAAGCGAGTTCTTGCTCTCGCTCCAGATATAGAATTAACAATTTTAATTGGTAATTATGCTCAGCATTATTACCTTAATCAAAAATCGTCTGATAAGCTAACCGAAACCGTTAAAAATTATAAATCTTATCTTCCGGAATATTTTCCGCTCGTTCACCCTTCGCCTCGCAACAATATTTGGCAAGCAAAAAATCCTTGGTTCAAGGACGAAGTGATTCCAGATTTACAAAAAATAATTCAAGAAATTATCAACAAATAAAAATAAGCCGCCTTTTCGAAAAAAGCGGCTTTTAGAATATTCTACTTCTTATAGTTTTCGAGTTGCTTTGAAGATTCTTCAAGATTTTTTTCAATCTTTGCATACATTTTTTTCTGCACAGAACCTGCTGTCTTTTTATGACGAACAATCAAGTTTTTAACACGAACTAACTGATAGGCCATTTCACGAGAATAAACTTCGTCAATCGTAGCATTCAAAAACGCATCATCAAGAGTTGTATCAAGCTTGTTAAAATCAGTTTCAGTTTGCTTATAAATTTCTGATTTCTTCCTTGAATCACCACGCGGAACATCAATTTTCTTACTCTTCATGTATTCTGTTAAGATTTGCTCATCAGAACTGAGTGAAATATTGATTCCGGCATTAACGGCTGCTAAGTCTGAACTTTTAATTTTCTTTTGATACGTCCCGGTAATCTCTTTAAGTTTCACAACGTTATAATAAGCCCGAAGAACTTTTTGCGTAGAATCATCACTTTTTCCAGCAGTTGCAATAATGAAAATGGCAAAGAATAGCGCAATTGCAAGCGCGGACGCAACCAAAATCTTGCCCTTTGTCCAAAACGGAACAGCCTTTTTAGGCGAGATTTTATTCAAATACTCAACGGTATACGGATTCTCAGATGCAGAGCTACCGTTATAGTTTTGATTTGGCATTAAATTTGGAGCAGCAGACGGATTCTGCACTGGTTGCCGTGGATATTGAGGTTGGTTTTGATACCCATTTGGATATTGCGGATAATTTTGTTGAGCACCATAGTTTTGATACTGAACACCAAACTGCTGCTGATTTTGCTCAGCAGGAAATTGCCCATTTTGAGTAAACTCATTTGGATATCCACCATAGTTTTGTTGTTGTGGATACTGATTTTGAGGAAAATTATTCGGTTGAACACCATAATTTTGGTCGTTCTGATTCCAGTCTTGATTTGGTTTCATATTACTTATGATTATACCAAATTTATATTTTTTTCGCAAATGAAAAAGGCCTCCTTCGAGGCCGAGAAGATTTTTACCACCGATCGTCTGCATAACGACGATCTTCTTGATGCGCAACACAAGGAGCACTTCCATCGAATGCACCAAAGCATGCAGTTTGCGCTCGCCATGCCGGCTCACTTTCACTACCATTCCTATTACCGTCAACGTCAACTCGTCCAGACAACCGTGCTAACTGCCCATCATTATTTCTGTTTCCATCAACAGCATAATGCTCATTTGGGCTATTATTCGTCCTGTTCTGAGTAGGAGCCTTTACCCCACATTTCGTTTCGCTATATGCTGTGTGGTGGTCAATAATTCTTCTTCTTGTCATATAATGTACCGCGTTTAAAGCCCGCACGGCTATAATTTCCCCAAAAAGAGGTAATTACTATGTTACCATATAAATATATTTTTGTCAATAGTTAACTACTCACAAGCTAATCGATAACTTAGTCGCAATAAGTCACAAAGCTCATCGGCCGCAACTTGCCCTTGCCCAATAATCAAATTCCAATCACGCTCGTTCATTAATTTAGAAGGGACCACGCTCTCCTTTTCACGCAAAATTCGCGCCAATTGCGCACCAGTTTTCATTTCAACGTTTAATGGTTTTGAGCCATCATGGATAATTGCAAAAATTGCTTTCGATTCTTCACTTTCCGCAATTTTCGAAAGAATCTTTTCACCAGTCGCACGTTCAAAATCACCAAGCTCACCAGTCATTTTTTCTTGCCAAATTTTTTCTAATTTATCGAAATTAACTTCAAAAATTTCAAGCTTATTTTCTTCATCTTTTCGAACTTCTGCCGCATCAAAAGTTAACAAAAAATCTCTAATTTCATCTTGATTCATTATTTTTTCACCTTTTTTAAATAAAATTTCAACTCTTCAATCGAACCGCGAATATCATCCAACGCACGGTGGTTTTCGGGCTTGGCAAAAACCCGTTTAAACTTGGCACTCATCACAACTTTCCACGCCGAAACATCTAGCATTCGATAATGCAACATTTTTTCAAGTTTTTTCCATTCCGCACGAATAAATCGGCGATCTTGGTGAATTGAATTTCCGCCCAAAAGAATCTTTTCGCCATTCGTAAGTTCTTCCGCAAAGTTTTCTTCTACAAATTTAATTAAGTCCGCTTCAACTTCTTGTGAATTTTTCGTAGCACGAGAGTTTTGTAATTTTAAAGCATTGCGCGTTTCACTAAAAGTATCCCAAAACTCGCCAACCATTCGGCTTTCGAGTGTTTTTTCATCAACTTTAACCGCACTTTCAAAAGTGGCAATTTCGTTAAAATCCCAGTCTGTCGCAATTGCGGCAACTTCTAAAATCCGGTCTTTTTGCGGATCAAGACCAGTCATTTCTAAATCAATCCAAAGAATTTTTGCGCTTTTCATTGTTTAAATTATATCATTTTTTAGTAGAATAAGCAAAAACTAATCTAAAATTCCAAAATCTTCAAGCTTTTTAGCTTTCGAAATATCAAAATCGGCAATTTTTGTGCGCCGAAGTTGCGAACAGAATGCACCGCAACCCAAATTTTCACCCAAATCTTCCGCTAGTGAACGAATATAAGTCCCACTTGAAACATGCGTGCGAACTTTTAGTTTTGGAAAATCATAACTTAAAATTTCGAAATCAAAAATTTCAACCGTGCGTTTAGGAATTTCAAAATCTTCACCCTTTCGCGCTAAATCGTAAGCGCGCTTACCATCAATTTTAATCGCACTAAAAGCTGGCGGTGTTTGTTCAATTTTGCCCAAAAAGTTAGTTTTAATTTCTTTTTTAATCTGTTCGAAAGTTGGAACTTCAAAATTCTCGCATTTCGAAATCTCACCTTCTGGATCACCCGTGCTGGAAATTTGGCCAAGTGTAAATTCAGCCTCATAGACTTTATCAAGCTTAGTGAGACTCATCGCATTTTTAGTTTCTTTACCATATAACAAAACTAAAAGCCCGGTCGCAAAAGGGTCGAGCGTTCCTGTGTGGCCAACTTTTATTTTTTTACCAAACTCATTTTTTAGCACACGGCGAATTCTTGCCACAACACCAAAGCTAGTAATTCCAGCGGGCTTATCAATTAAGATTCGCCCGCTATCGTTTTCGAAAAACGCCATTTTACATTCCTGGAATTCTAAACTGCGATGGATCGTTAGGGTAAATTTGATCCGTCATTATTTTATCGCCACTATTTTGTGCACCCATTGCCGGCTGTTCTGCTGGACTTGGAGCTACGTCAAAATTTGGAATTTCTGGTGGCATTGGCATTGTGTTAAAATCTGGCATAGCTGGTGGCATTGGCATTGCAAAATCATTTGAATTTTGCACCGGATTACTTGCCGCGTATTGTTCATTCGAAATCGGATTGCTTGATTCGAAATTTGAAAGAGGTTGAACTGGTGCAGCCTGTGCATAAGCGTTAGTTTCGGGTATAAAATTGCTATTATCTTTTGGCTCTTCGTAAACCGCATTCTGAGTTTGTTTACGATTTAAAATATAATCGTTATCTTCAGGGTTTGAGGTTGCGGCAGCATTATCTTCTCGCTTAATTCCACTAGGTGAATATGGCTGAGCGCCCATTAACCCGCTGACAATTTCTGCGTTATCCTTAGGGTGATAATATTCATCGCCCTGTTTTTGTTCTTGCGCTGGAGCTTCTTTTGGTTCAGCAACTGGTGCTGGTGTAGCTTCAACTGGTTGAGTTGGAGCTTCAAAAGCTGGAACAGAAATCTCAGTTTGTTGAGCTGGTTCAAAAACTTGCTCTTGAACTGGAGATTCAGCAATAAACGCATTCGGATTTTCGAAAGGCTCGCTAGCTGGAATTTCTGGCGCATAGTTTTCAATCGGCGCCTCAACTAAACCTTCTACACTTTGAGGTGGAGCTGGTTGTTGAATTTCTTGTTGAACTGGCGCATCGTTATTTTGTTCTTGCGCTGGAGCTTCTTTTGGTTCAGCAACTGGTGCTGGTGTAGCTTCAACTGGTTGAGTTGGAATCTCAACTACGGGCTGAACTGGAGCCTGAGGAATAAATTCTTCTTTTTGAGCAGGCTCTTCTTTAGACTCTTCAACCACTTCTTTGAAATCTTCTTGAGGTTGCTCGACTTCTTCATCTTCAGAATCTCCATCTTCAAGTTCTGAGAAAGCATTAACTCCAGTGTTAATATTTTTTAGGTCGTTAAGAGACTCTTCAAGTTCCTCTTCACTATCTTTTTCTGGCTCTTGAGATTCTTTTTTAGCTTTTGCTTCTTCGTGAGCAATTACGAAAGCACCGTCACGTTTTTGTTCGGTTTTCGAAACTTGCTTTTTATCTTCTTTTTCGCCAGAAAGCTCTTCAAGTGCTTCTTCCATTTTAGCATTTTTCTGAACGGCAAATTCGCCTGCTTTTTCTTCAGCTTCACGAATTTTCGAAATAACAAGTTGCTGGTCGGCGCCAGATGCGATAAGTTTCGAAGCAAGACCCATAATTTCAGCCGTTACTTTCGAGTTTGAGAATCGATCAGTTTCCGCAACGATTCCAGTTAGAAGCGCGGTAGCAACTGATTCAGTAAGATTTTTTTTGCCAATAGATTCAATAATTTGAACAGTAATTTCACTTAAAGAACTTGCACTTTCATCGTGCCAGTGAATTCCGTTAAGATTTGTTTGATTTTCGCCAACAGTTAAAATTCCCACTGAAGCATCGTGAAAAATTCGACCATGTGCCGCCAAAGCACCATCAAGTCGATCTTGGCTTTCAACGTTTAGCGCCAAAACAAAATCAATATTAAAATCACCTTGTTCGAATTCGAGGTCTTTTTCAGAAATCACCGAACGATACGGCGTAATGAAAATTTTAACGTGATCGCCAACAAGTTTGTAGCGTAAGTGATCAGCTTTTTCTTTATTTAGGGCGATAATAAAATCACGTAAAGAATCGACCGAATGTTCGAAAGTTTTTTCTGGGCGCAAGAAAGTTAGCGCATCTGGCATTTCACCACTCGCAACTGCTGTTGCATGCTTGCCTGAATTGTTTATCGCAAGCGTCAACGCCAAAGCTGATGAAAGTTCATCAACACTTGGGTTATCGTTTACCGCAATTAGAATGCTTTCTGATTCTTTCAACTTTGCGATAATCTGCTCTTGAGCATTATTTTTTGACATTTGTTTATTGAATCCTATTGTTTATTTTTATAATTTATAGCCCTATATTAGCATAATCATAATAAAATGTCAATAGTTTATTTGAAATACTTGCTTTTTCTTTCGAAATACTGTATAATCGATGTTGAATTGTAAATAACAACCTAAAAGAAGGACACTAAATGCCAATTATTAAATCTGCTGTAAAGCGAATGCGACAAACCGCAAAACGACGCGAACGCAACGTTGGAATTAAAAAAGATATCAAAGGTGCAGTAAAAGCTTTTGTTGCTGAACCAAGCGCAAAAAGCCTTTCAAAAGCACAAAGCGAACTAGACAAAGCTGTTAAAAAAGGTCTTATCAAGAAAAATACAGCTGCCCGCCGAAAATCTTCTCTTGCCGCTGCTGCGAAAAAAGCTGGCGTAAAACTTGCTTAATTTGATACATTTTCAAAAATCGCTCAAAATTGGGCGGTTTTTTATTTTTCTTTTTCAAAAACTTGACAATTCTACTTAAAAATGCTATAATCTAAAAGATTTGCCGTTTTGGCAAAAATAGAACATTTGGAGGACTTTTATATGTCTTTAAAGGAACGATTGGCGACAATGAAGCAATCCGCATTGACTGAGGATAATATTGCTAAACAAGTCGAAGATATTCTCATCAAGGCCGCTAAGGATGGTGAATCAACTGTAGTTATCTACCTTGATAAGGAAAATGGCTACAAAACGCAAGCCGTATGTCAGTTCCTAACTAAGGAAGGAATTGATTTCAAAAAGGCTTACGACTCATACCAAACAACTGAATTTCCGTATATCGATACGCACATGGGTGGTTATGAGGGCGTCGACCCTAATAAACAAGTCCCTGTGACTAAATATCAATTCAAAGGTATCCGCGTATTTTTATAGTGAAGGGAGAGTGAATTATGTCATTTAAAGACCAGCTAGAAGCTGTCAAAAACGAGGCTCTTGACCGTGATACTATTGTAGGACAAGTGAAAGAAACGCTGTTAGCTGCTGCAAGAAAGGGTGAGTCATCTACACTTATTTCACTATCAAATGAGCGAGACAGCAAAACTAATATTATCTGTCATTTTCTTGAGAGTGAAGATATAAAATTTGAAAATGTTTATGATGCGAAACAGATTCAAAGACAAAATTATTACGACCGTAATAAAGACAAAATTATCCCTAACTATACGGATACCAAATACATTTTCCAAGGTATTCGCGTCTTCCTTTAGAAAATCATCAAAGAAACAAAACCCGCAGAAATTTGCGGGTTATTTTATTTCTAACATTTTTTGAAAATTATTTACCAATTTGAGTCACTCATCGAAAGTGAAGGCTTAACCTCAAGCTCGAGCGGATTTTGCGGTTCGCTCAGCACAGCTTGAAAAGCACCCAATGTTGCTACCATTGCAGCATTGTCGGTGCAAAGTTCCGGTGGAGTGAAAATCACTGGATCCGGCAATTTATCTGAAACTCGCTTAACTAATTCTTCCCTTAACGCTGAATTTGCCGCCACACCGCCAGCAATCACAACTGTTGTTGGCGCAAAATCTTTCACCGCAAGCTCAAGCTTATCAACCAAAGTTTCAACTGCCGTTTTTTGAAAACTTGCCGCAAAATCGTTTCGTTGCTGTTCACTGAGTTTTGCCGCTAATTCGAAAGAAGGAAAGTTAAAATCAACACCAACTTCTTTTTGAACCGCTCGCAAAACAGCCGTTTTTAAGCCCGAAAAACTAAAGTCATACTTCCCTTTTAAGCGCGCTTTTGGCAACTTATATTTTGAAGAATCTCCATTTTGCGCTGCTTTCGAAATTGCTGGACCGCCCGGATAAGGCAAACCGATAATTTTTGCAACTTTATCGAAAGCTTCACCAACCGCATCATCTTGAGTTTCGCCCAAAATTTGATAATCGCCGTGAGCTTTAAACAAAACAATTTGCGAATGACCGCCCGATACAACTAGCGCCAAAAATGGAAACTTTGGCGGTTTTTCGTTCAAAAAATTCGCATAAACGTGCGCTTCAACATGATGAATTGGATAAAAAGGTTTATTGAAAATTCGTGCATAAGTTCGCGCGGTTAATGTGCCAACCAAAAGCGAGCCAATTAAACCTGGCGCATAAGAAACGGCAATCCCATCGAGATCTTCAAAAGAAACACCAGCGCGCGCGAGCGCTTTTCGAACTACAGGATTCGCATATTCAATATGCGAACGAGCCGCCACCTCAGGAATCACACCACCAAATTGCGCGTGAATATCAATCTGTGAATGAACCACACTTGAGAGCAAATTTAATCTTGGCGAACTTTCGCGCGTAATTTGATCTGCATCAAATTCAACCACGGCCGCCGCAGTTTCATCGCAAGTGCTTTCAATTCCTAGTATTTTCATAATTCTATTTTACTACCTTTTAATATTTTGGTCAATTTTTTAGATTTTTTTACTTTCGAAAAAGAAAAACCGCCCAGATTTTGAGCGATTTTCTTTATTCTGCACTTCCCTATTTTTTGAATTTTCGCACGATTTTTTTCGCAGTCGGTAAGAATGAATTCCAGATGAAATATGTTTTCGAAATCGGAAAATCCAAAGTTCCAACAAGCATATTTTCATGATGCGCAAAACCAGCTTTGAATTTCGAAATCCCATCGTTCAAAAGACCGTTGAAGTCATATCTTTCCACACCACGTTTTTTCATTTCGAGCATTGCCGTCCACTTTAAAATGTAGTTAGCGCGCACTTTTTGACCCATTTCAGTCACGCCGCCATAAAGCTCAAACGAAGTATAGTTGCTTTGCGCAAACCACAAAAATGCAACCATTTCTTGAGTTTGGTTATTTTCGAAAGCTTGCCCCTGCTCTTCACTCGAGTTTACATCTATAAATGCACCAAAAATTGGCGAATTTTCACCCATTTTTTTATAGAGGTCGTGGTAATATTTTTTAGGGTGAATTGCAAAACCAGCACGCTTTGCAGTTTGAACGTAAATTTCTAGCGCGCGATCGATATCTTCTTTCGAACGAAGTTGGCGAATTTTTACTTCCCCACTACTCTTTCGAATATATTGACGCGTTTTTTTGCTCATTTGTGCGAGCAATTCATCTTCAGTTTGCGTTAAATCAATAATTAGCGTTCGCGGAATTAAAATAGTATTTTTACTCTTTCGCCAGCCATCACGAATCTCAAATTCATCTTCATTCCAATCTGGCTCCATACTCAAACAAACTGGTTTTGGTTTAATGTTTTTCGAAACCCAAAGTGCTATTTCACGCGAAATGCGAGCTCGTTCAATCGGTTTTTTCGAAAGCGCCAAAGCGCCACGCGGAATATATGCAAAACTATTAAGCGGAAAAGGTAGTTTTCGAATTAAAATTTGCGCTGCTGCCACAATATCTGAATGATCATTCTTCTTGCGATCAATGTATTTTTCTTCACCGTTCTTCAAAAAAACTCGCACCACTTTCCAGTTTGATGACTCGGCTTTAAGTTCACCCCAGCCCCAAAGCTGCAAAGGATGACCGTTATGTTCGTTAACAAAATCGTCCCATTCTTTTTTATCTGTAATTTCGATAATCTTTAGCATATTTATATTATACACCGAATGTGGTATAATTGTAAATGTAAAATTTTCACGCATTAAAAAATTTCGCGTGAAATGTTGAATAAATGCGATTAAAGGGAATTATGAAAATTACAAAGACTTACGAACCGAACAATTACGAACCTGAAATTTATAATCTTTGGGAACTTTCCGGTGCTTTCGAAAGTAGCGGAGTTGGCCCAAAATATTCAATTGTAATGCCACCACCAAATGCAAACGGAAATCTTCACATTGGTCACGGATTAATGGCCGCCGTAGAGGATATTTTGGTGCGTTATCACAAAATGAAGGGTTATGACGCAATTTATTTGCCTGGTGCCGACCACGCCGGTTTTGAAACATGGGTTGTTTATGAACGCCTTCTAAATGCAAAAGGGAAGAGCCGTTTTGATTATTCTCGTGATGAGCTTTATAAAAATGTTTGGGATTTTGTTGCTAGCCAACGCGGAAATATGGAATTACAACTTCGCGCACTCGGAGCTGGAGCTGACTGGAAAAACCTTACTTTCACACTAGATGAAAAAGTAGTAAATCGCGTTTATAAGACTTTCGAAAAAATGTGGAACGATGGCCTAATCTATAGAGGTGAGCGAATTGTTAATTATTCAACAAAATACCAAACTTCTTACGCCGACATTGAGGTAGATTATAAAGAAGAGAAGGGCAAACTTTGGACAATCGCGTATCCTGTTCTTGATAATTTTGGTGATATTAGTGAATATATGCTAGTTTCAACAACGCGCCCAGAGACAATTCTTGGCGATACTGCACTTGCAGTTAATCCAGAAGATGAACGATACCAAAATCTAATTGGCAAAAAAGTGCGCGTACCTCTAACTAATCGTGAAGTTGAAATCGTCGCCGATGAATACGCCGATCCACAATTTGGAACTGGTGTTGTTAAAATTACACCATTCCACGATCCAAATGACTTCGAAGTTGGTAATCGTCACAACTTACCAAAAATTCAAGTAATTGGCTTTGATGGAAAAATGACTCAAAACGCCGGTGAGTATGCTGGCTTAGAAGTTATGGAAGCGCGAAAAAAGATTCTTGAAGACCTCAAGAAGATTAACGCTCTCTTTAAAGAAGAAGATATTACGCACGTTGTTGGTTACGACTATAAATCTGGCGAGCCAATTCAGCCACTTGTAAAAGAGCAGTGGTTTATCTCTACGAAACCTCTAGCTAAAAAAGCTATTGAAGTTCTTGAAGAGGACAAAATTAAATTTACGCCCGAAAATAAGAAGAATGTTCTAATGGAATACCTTAAAAATATTCGCGACTGGAACATTTCACGTCAAATACCGTGGGGAATTCCGATCCCAGCATTTCAAAATGTTGAAGATCCAACAGATTGGATTTTTGATGAACGCGTTCACGAAGCTGAAATTGAAGTTAACGGCAAAATTTATAAACGCGATGAGGATACGCTTGATACTTGGTTCTCGAGTGGTCAATGGCCATTCATTACAACTGATTTTCTTGAGGGCGGTGAGCTTTCGAAATTCTACCCAAATAGTGTAATGGAAACCGGCCACGACTTGATTTTCCCTTGGATTTCACGAATGATCATGTTGGGGCTTTATTGCACCGGCCAAATTCCTTTCCGCGAAGTTTACTTGCACGGAATGGTTCTTGATGAGCATGGCCAAAAAATGAGTAAATCAAAGGGAAATGTGATCAACCCGATGGATGTAATTGCTGAATATGGTTCCGACGCTTTCCGCCTTGGAATTATCGCAGCACGTTCAGCAGGGCAAAACCAAGCATTTTCGAAAAATAAAGTTATCGCTGGGCGAAACTTCTGCAATAAACTTTGGAATATTTCACGATTTATCTCAGAAAAAGTTGGCGATATTAAGAGTGAAAAACGCCCCGAAGCTTTCTCGCCAGCAGATCACTGGATCGTACGAGAACTCGACCGTGCAATTTCAGAATTAGATAATCACATGCAAAATTACCGTTTTGCCGAAGCTTCTGAAACTGTTTATCACACAATTTGGAGCACAGTTGCCGATTGGTATATCGAAGCATCAAAAACACAACAAAATCCTGAACTTCTGGCTTGGGTCCTTGAAACTTGTCTAAAAATTGCACATCCATTTGCGCCTTTCGTAACCGAAACTATCTGGCAAACTTTACCTTGGACTGAGGGAATTCTCGCAAATGAAAAACTTGCCGAATCACTAGAGTTTAACGAATTCGAAGCACTTCAATTTGAACGAATTCAAGATTTGGTTGGTGAAATTCGCTTGATCACCGCTGAACTTCCAGGCAAAAAACGCTACAATTTGGTTTTCGAAAAAGATGAACTAATTGCAAAAAATGCCGAGACAATTCGCCACCTTTCACGCGTACCAGAAATTGTTCAAACAGACGCGCCACACGGATTCAGTCTTGCCGCTAGCGGTTTGGGCGCATATCTTGATGTTCCAACTAGCGTTCTAGCCGAATATAAAACTGAATTAAATGAACGAATCGAAAAGATTTCGAACGAGATTAACTTGCTCGAAAAACGACTCTCGAACGAAAACTATGTTTCGAAAGCACCAGCACATTTGGTTGAAGAAACTCGTGAAGAATTCTCAAACAAAAAAGCCGAGCTTGAAAAAGTTAAAAAAGCGCTTGAAATTCTATAGAATTATAAAACTTTCTTGACTTATCTAGAAAAATTTGTTAAAATATTCAAGATGATTACTAAAGAGAATAAAGAGAAGGCAATCGCTTTGACTCAGGTTTCAAAGAATGACGTTGGTTCGCCACAGGCGCAAGTGTCAATCTTGACGGCTCGTATCAAAGAAGTGACGGAACACCTTCAATCAAACAAGCACGACTTCATGGCTCGTCGCGGTTTGATGCAAATGGTTGGTCGCCGTAAAAAACTTCTAAAATATCTTGAACGAAAAGATTTTGAAGCTTACAAAGCTGTTGTTGCTAAATTAGGTCTTCGAAAATAATAATTTCGAAACTGCAAAAATTGCTCAAATTCTGGGCGATTTTTTGTTGTGTATTTTCAGTTTAACTTAAGATAAAAATATATTATAATTAAAACTAGACTTTTTGTTGAACTTTTTATTTTTTGGAGGTATTAAAATGGCCTACGATTTAATTATCAGTAATTATGTGTTTGAAATTTCGAACGAAGATTTCGAAAAGCGCGTTCCGGATTCATTGAAAACAGAGTTCAAAAAACTTGCCCAAAAATTTGAATTTCCCAAGCAGGAAACACAAAATTGTAATCCAAAAGATTTGCACAGCATTTTGAATTATGTAAATAATTTACACACTCACTTAAAGCAAGACACCGAGCTTTGGCTAGAAATGATTGGCCGAATAAAATTTGGCCTCGAGGTTGCGCAAAATCCAATTTTTGTTTTTTATGATCTTGGCTCAAAACAAGATACGGTTGTATTTGATAAAACCGGAAAAATCTTAAATTTTGATTATTCGAAATTGAACTTACCCCGATTTGGAATCGAAAAACATCCAAACTATGACGTTAATCGATACGATTTAAAGCCGCAAGTTCAAAAATATTTTAATCGAGATTTCATTCATTGTTATAGCGAAAATTTTCTAGAAACGCTTGAAATTTTCGGCCAAAACCATAAAAAAGTAATGGTTAAAATTATGATAAATCCAAAAGCGGGAATTTTCGAAATTGATTTATCTCAAAAGCCAACTCACGAAATGCTGGTAAGAATAATGAATGCCTGGCACGAAAATGATTTATTCATTCAAGATTTTGCAGATATTCGTTATGAAATGCGTTGTTTTTGTGTGAACGGGGAAGTGTTAACTTCGGCTGGTAACATTGAAGATTTTACTTGGTTGCAAAACACTGAAAAGTTTGATCCGCAACTGCAAGAAATTCGCAATCAAACCGAAGTTAAATTTCAACCTAAGATTCGAAATCAATTACTTGAATTTGCTCGAAAAACCGCTAAAGAAATTACGCCGGTTTTTAAAACTAAAGATTTTGTGTTGGATGCAGCAATAATTAACGGTAAACCGGGAATTGTTGAATTAAACCCGCTTTCGAATTCTGGGTTATATGCATGTGATATAAAAATCTTGGTTGAAAATAAATATCGCCAAACACTTTAAAAGCTTCGTTATTTTCGAAGCTTTTTTGTTTTTTCAAAAAATAAGCATAATTACTATTGATTTTTATTTATAAATATTTTATAATCGGAATGTTATTCTTTTTAAGGAGGAGAAAATGAACAAAAATAAAATAGCAATACTAACATCAATTTTAGGGATTGTTGGTTTGAGCGTGCTCTTTGGGCTAAAAGCTTCTGCTGCAACATCAACTCAATCCATAATCATACCGATGTATAAATACCCTAGCAAAAATGCACCGCTATGGGAAGCAATCTATAAACACGGAAGCACAAAAATTCCATACACGATTGTCAACCCCAATAACGGACCAGCTGATCCGCTAGATGCATCTTATCAAAAAGCGATGACAGAATTAAGCAACCGTGGTTTTAATAAGGTTGGATATGTTGCCCAAACTTATCAAAATCGTGACATTAAAGAGCTCGCAAAAGACATCGATACTTGGTTTAAAATCGCACCGGACACAAAAGCGATCTTTATCGATGAGATGGCTTCTGGTACACCCGCTCAACGTTGTTACGTTGCAAACACTTACAACTATATTAAGGTAAAATATCCTGGAACTCTAGTTATTCAAAACCCTGGAATTTACCTTCAAGATGAAGAAATCGGAAAATACGCAGATATCTTTACAACTGCTGAAACAGATGTTGAAAAATATCTAGACAAAGATTCTAACCGCTGGAAAAATATTTCTAATTTCGAAAAAGATAGCAAAAATTCGAAAAAGATTTATCACATCGTTTATGGAATTCGTTCAGAAGCAGAGCAACAAAAAGTTCTAGAGCTAAGCCGCGAACGAAATGCAGGATTCATTTACTTTACATCAAAAACTTCAAATTATTACCGAGATCCTTCAGATAATTTCGATAAACTTATCGAATCAATGAATCTACCAGCAACTCAACCTGAAGTTGGTACTCCTGTGGAATTGCCAGAAGGATGCGAAGATGTATTTAACCTAAAAGTTAAAAACAAGAAAGACCCAGAGAATAAACCAACGCAACCAAGTGAAAACAAACCAGTAGAGCCAGCTAAACCAGCTGATCCAAAAGATCCAAAAACACCTAAGAATCCAAATAATGCCGAAGCTAAAAAGACAGATTCAAAGGTTGAGGCACCAAACACTGGTTCACGTAAAAGCACTAAAGATTTCTCAATTTTAATTGCCGCTGGAATTGCAGCATTACCAATAATCTTAACTTGGATTATTCGACACAAAATTTAATTAAATAGCCCAATCAAGGGCTATTTAATTTTGCGATTTTTAGCTAAAAATACTATAATAAAAGAGTAAAATTAACGCCAAATGTGTGGTAGAAATTATTTTCGAAAGATTTTCGAGGAGAATTCCTGCAACTCATTTGGCAGAAGGAGAAGATATGATCCATAAAATGAACTTACAAGATAAATATTTTGACTTTATTAAAAATGGAACAAAAAGAATTGAATTAAGATTAAATGATGAGAAGCGACAACAAATAAAAATCGGCGATTCAATTGAGTTTAGCAATAAAAAAGATAAATTTACAGCAAAAGTTATTGGATTATTAAAGTATCAGGACTTTAAAACTCTTTTCAATGATTTCGGAATTGAAATTCTCGCCGAAAGAACAATGGCAAAAGAAGAACTTCTAGGTGTTCTTAGTGAATTTTATACACCAGAAAAACAAGAAAAGTTTAGTGTTCTAGGAATTAGAGTAGAATTATAAAATTAAAGACCCCCCAATTCGGGGATCTTTGTTGCTATAAAATTTTTCCATTATAGACAAATTCTTTATACCTTCCATTATAATATTCAGAGTCTAAAACTTGGGTTAATTTCCAATAAAATCAATCAATATATTTTGCTAAATTTACTCGAAAATGCTATAATAAAAGGGTAAAATTAACGCCAAATGTGTGGTAGAAATTATTTTCGAAAGCTTTTCGAAGAAGATTCCTGCAACTCATTTGGCAGAAGGAGAAGATATGATCATAAATCCAACCGGGAAGAAATTAATTTCGGTTAGTACTGATTTCTTGGGTCGAAAATTAACACTAGAAGTTGGCAAAGTTGGCTTTCGTTCAACTTCAAGCGTTATCGTAAAATACGGCGAAGCTGTTGTTTTGGGAACCGTTCAATTAGGCTCTAAACCAGTGGCGCTAGATTATTTCCCACTTTCAATTGATTACGAAGAGAAGTGGTACGCGAGCGGACGAATTTCTGGCTCAAGATTTATTAAGCGCGAAGGTCGCCCAAGCGATGACGCCGTTTTGATTGGTCGGTTAATCGATCGCCCAATTCGGCCTTTGTTTCCAAAAGGTTATCGCGAAGAAGTTCAAGTTGTCACAACTGTTCTTTCAGCCGATCCAGAATTTCGACCAGATATGATTGCGATGATTGCAGCTTCGAGCGCGTTGCATCTTGCTGGAGTTCCGTTTGATGGCCCAGTTGCTGGTCTTCGGATTGGTAAAATTAACGGAGAATTTAAAGCTTTCTTAAATCCTGAAGAACGCGAAAAATCTCCGCTCGATTTGGTTGTTGCCGGAATCGAAAGCGGCATCACAATGGTTGAAGCTGGAGCAAACGAAGTTCCTGAAGAAGAAATTATCGCAGGGCTAGCTTGGGCTTACGAAAATTTCCAACCAGCAATTAAACTCCAAAATGAATTACGCGCAAAATATATCGAAGCAGGTTATTTTGAGGAGCGCGCTTTCGAATTAGTTTTGCCTAATGAAGAAATTTTAAAAGAAGTGGAAGAGTGGACAGACGGAAAATTCGATTCGAAAATTCGTGAGGCTTATCCAAAGTATAATCAAAATATTGCCGAGATTCGCGAGAAGTTCCACGCAGAAATGCTTGAAAAATTCGGTGAAGAAGCGTATGAAGAAATTCGAAAAGAATATGATGAAGCATTCACTTTGGCGGTTCATAAAGCAGTTCGAAAGGGGATTATTGAAGACGGCGAGCGACCAGATGGTCGTGAGTTAGATGAAATTCGACCACTTTCGAGTGAAATCGACTTCTTGCCACGAGCACACGGTTCGAGCCTCTTCACTCGTGGCGTGACTCAAGCAATGAATATCGTAACTCTTGCACCACTTTCATATTCGCAATTGGTTGACACAATGGAGTTCAACGAAATTGAACGCCGATATATGCACCACTACAATGCACCCGGATATACTGTTGGTGAACCTCGACGCCTAGGAAGCCCTGGTCGGCGTGAAATTGGCCACGGTTATTTGGCGCAACGAGCTTTGGAAGCAGTTTTACCGAGTGTTGAAGATTTTCCTTATGCAATCCGTAGCGTGACTGAAATTATGAGCCAAAATGGTTCAACTTCAATGGCAGCAACTTGTTCAAGTTGTATGGCTTTAATGAGCGCCGGCGTACCTTTGAAAAATCCCGTTTCAGGAATCGCAATGGGATTAATGATGGATGGTGAAACACCTTACATTCTAAGCGATATCGCCGACGCCGAAGACTTTGCTGGCGATATGGACTTCAAATGTACAGGTTCGAAAAACGGAATTACAGCGCTCCAAATGGATATGAAAGTTCATGGTTTGCCAGTTTCTGTTCTTGAAAAAGCAATCTTAACTTCACGAAAAGGTCGCGAGCATATTTTGCGCCACATGTTAAGTGTAATTTCTGAGCCTAAAAAAGACCTTTCACCATATGCACCACGGATTGAAAAGATTAAAATTAACCCTGAAAAAATTGGTGCAATCATTGGTAAGGGTGGTGAAACAATCAATAAGATTACATCTGAAACTGGTGCTGAAGTTGATATCAAGGAAGACGGCTTGATTACAATCGCAAGCTCGAATGCTGAACAGATTGAAAAAGCACTGAACTGGATTAAATCATTGGTTGAAGAGCCTGAAGTTGGCAAAATCTATCGCGGAAAAGTTGTTTCAATTAAAGACTTTGGTGCTTTCGTAAATATTCTTCCTGGAATTGATGGCATGCTTCACATTTCACAAATGTCTGAAAAGCGAACCGAAAAAGTTACGGATGTTTTAAGCCAAGATCAAGAAATTTGGGTAAAACTAGATAAAATTGACGAAAAGGGAAGGTTGAATCTTACAATGAAAGGTGTCAAGCAATAAAGCCAAAACACTACAAAATAAAAAGCTCATCTTGCGATGAGTTTTTTATTTGGCGGAGGATGGGAGATTCGAACTCCCGCTCCAGGTCTCCCCAGACTAACGATTTAGCAAACCGTCCCCTTCAGCCACTTGGGTAATCCTCCAGTACTTTCCATTTTAACAAATTTTTATAAAAAACACAAGAGCATTGACAAAAAACCATTTTTTTGATATAATATGCCTATTATGAAGAATTTAAAACAAGTTTCGAAAATCTCAATTAGCGGTTTTATAGCTTCGGCTTTTCCGGCAACTTTTCTAACGCTTAATTCTTTTGCGACTAGCACTATTTTTAACAGTGGAGTTCAAGGCGGAGCAGACAGGGGTCGTGGCGTAGGTGTTCCAACAACCCTTTTCGGTGACGGAAATACTGGAATTTTCACCCAAATGATCAACATGATGCTTTTCGCGGTAGGAATTCTTAGCGTTGTTATGCTAATCTATGGCGGTCTTCGCTACATTCTCTCAAACGGAGATTCGAAAAAAGTTGATGCTGCAAAAAATACCATCCTTTACGCAATCGTTGGTTTAATTATCGCACTTCTTGCGTATGCAATTATTAACTTCATTATTGGATTATTCACAGGTACCGGAACTGGTTTCGGTGGAGGAAGCAATCCAAATGGCGTGAATGGTGTTCCACCAACAAACGTTTAAATTTATCGAAACTTAAAAGGTCGCACTCGAAGCGACCTTTTTATTTATTATTAAGTAATTAAGAGTATTGACGCAAACTTACAATTGGGTCTTTTCGGGCTGCGCGGAAGGCAGGGTATAGACCAAAGATCACACCAACAACTGTCGAAAGTCCACAAACCAAAAGTGCAATTTGCCAAGAGATAATTGGGCTAAACGGCAAGAACATACTTACACCAAATGAGAATGCATAGCCAATCAAGTATCCAAACAATCCTCCACCAAGCGAAATAATCATCGACTCAGTTAAGAATTGGAATAGAATGTGTCGATTATTCGCGCCAAGCGCTTTTCGAATTCCGATTTCCCGTGTTCGTTCGCTAACATTTACTAGCATAATATTCATAATCCCAATTCCGCCAACAACCAATGAAACACTAGCAACAATCGCCAAAATTAATGTTGAAAGTTCGATGAATTTATCTGATGGATGTGAAATATTTTTACCTGTAAGAACTTCAAAATCGCGTTCACCATTGTGTTTTTTCAAAAGATCGCTTTCAATTTGTTTTTGAATTGCTCCTAGGCTATTAATGCTTTTTGCATGAATGTTTACTTGTTGAATCTGCAAATTATCACCGATAATTCGTTTCGCAGTTTCATAAGGAATGATTGCAGTATTATTAAAATCAACATTACTAAAGTTAATTGAAGAGCTTTGATGCGTTAGAACACCGATAACGATAAATTTTTCACCCTTCATTGCAATTTCTTTACCAACCGCTTGAGTTGTTCCAAATAAATCAATCGCCATCTGATTACCAAGAACGACCGTATTTGCATTTGCGCTATCCGCTATAAATTGGCCTTCGCGAACTTTAAGACTCACTGTTTGATCAAGATTTGGACTTGTTGCGAGTAGGTTTGCGTATTTTTCTTCGCCATCCCCTCTAACTTTTGCCGAAAAATTTGCAAGTGGAGCAACCGCCGATACTTCTTTAATCTTCGAAATCATACCAAGGTCTTCGTTCGTGATTGAACTTTGCGTAAAGCTCTTCGAAGTTGCTAGGCTTGTGATTACATTTTTATCATTTGCCGTCAATTCTTTTGGACGAACAACTGCCAACGCCCCACCTTCAGCAACAATTTGATTTGAAATCATTGAGCCCACACCGCCAGAAAGTGAAAAGATAACCACAACGCTGGCGATACCAATCATCACGCCAAGCATCGTCAAGAAAGTTCTCAAACGATTTGCATGGAGCGATTCTATCGCATTTTCGATATTCGTTTTTAAAACTCTCGGACTCATCTTAAACTCCTAATTCCTCTTTAATTTCATCAATTTTTTCTTCCATCTGTTCGAGTTTGTCTAGTGTATTCAACTCTTCATCTTTTTTCGAAGAATTTTTAGCGGGTTTCTTTTTGGTATCAGTGTCGATTTTTCCATCAAACATTGTAATAATCCGCGTAGCGTATGCCATTAATTCAGGATTGTGCGTTACCATAATAATAGTATTACCTTTTTTATGCACATCAGCCAATTCTTCCATAATAATATGCGAGCTCTTTGAATCTAGATTTCCAGTTGGCTCGTCGGCAAGAATAATTGATGGTTTGTTCACAAGAGCTCGTGCAATTGCTACACGTTGCGTTTGGCCACCCGAAAGTTGCCACGGCATATAAAACTCACGCTCACCAAGATGAAATTGTTTCAAACTTTCTGAAGCTTGTTCAAGGCGTTTAACTTTACCAACACCTTTATAGACAAGGGGAAGGGCAACGTTTTCAATCACCGTTAAACGGGGAATTAGATTAAAATTCTGGAAAATAAATCCAATTTTTTCACTTCGAATTTGCGCCTGCTTTGAACGCGACATTCGCGCAACATTTCGCCCATCAAAAATATAATCTCCTTCTGTCGCACGATCAAGAAGCCCAATTGTATTAAGAAGAGTAGTTTTTCCGCAGCCAGAAGGCCCCATAATTATGATAAATTCACCTTGTTTAATGGTTAGATTAACACCATTCAAGGCGTAGTTTTCAGCGTCACCAACACCAAAACGCTTCTTTAAATTTCGCAGTTTAACAATTTCTTTTTCATTTTTAGCCATAGTAATTCTATTATATATTTTTTTACGATTTTTAGCAATTGCTTTAGCTTATTTTCTCGTACATTTTTGAAAAAAATTTTCCACAGTTTTTCCACAAAATAAAACTATTCATGGTGATATTTTCCGCCAGAAGAAATTTCTTGCGCCCGATAAATCTGTTCAATTAAAATCAATCGCACAATTTGGTGCGGAAAAACCAATTTCGAAAGACTCCAAACAAAATTTGCACGTTTTCGAAGCTCTTCCGTAACTCCGAAAGCACCGCCAATCACAATCACAAAATTTTGCGAATTCACAAAGCCGTTCGAAAGTAATTTCGCAAATTCCGGACTAGAAATATTTTTACCGCGCTCATCAAGCAAAATTACAAAATCATTCGGCTTAATTTTCTCTAAAATTCGCAAAGTTTCTTCTTCACGAGCTTTTTCCTCGGCAAAATTCGAATGCGCCAAAATTTGCCATTCCACTTCAAACGGCTTTTTCAAACGTTTTTCGAACATTTCGATCCCGCCCGCAACCCACTTTTCATGTTTTTTACCAATCGCAATAATTTTCATTTTCATATTCTTATTTTAACATTTTTTTGATTTTTTTCGAATTTGACTTTTTATTGTAATTATGCTATAATTAATGGAGTTGTGAATACTAAAATCACAACCGAACATTACCAGAATTGAGCTAAAAATATTGTTCATTTTATTATCTTTTTACTGCTTAGCAATAAGTTTTTAAAGATTCTTTAAAGATTTTTTGCTAAGTAGTAAACTTGGTAAAATAATAGAAGGGCCTCGAAAGAGGAAGTAAAGAAAATGACAAATATCATTATAAACTTGACGCCACATAAAATTAACATCATGAATGAAGAAGGCAATGTAATTAAAGTCTTCGAATCTGAGGGTAAGGCAAGAGCTGCGCAAGAGGATATTCAAATTGGAATGCTTGAAGGTATTCCAATAATTGAGACATCTTATGGTGAGCCAGTTGATTTACCAGAATATGATCAGGGCACATATTATATTGTAAGTGCCCTAACCGCTAAAGCAGCATACTTAAGCGGCCGAAATACGCAAGATCTTCTTCTCACTGCTAAAACGGTGAGAAATGGCGACGGTCAAATTATTGGCTGCCAAGCGCTGGCCAAATATAGATAGCCAATAGCTCAATTCCACAACTCACAAGCCTTGTTTTTGCAAGGCTTTTTCTTTTTTTGTGCTATAACTATTGACTTTTTTATTTTTTTATGATATAATTTAAAAGCTTGTGTGAAACAAGCGAACATTTCAAAAGTGAGAAATTGGCTATTGATCGATTTTTCAGTTTCGAAAATTGAGTTTAAAAAATTAAGCTCAGCTTTCGAAGCTGAAAGTTTCGAAAAAATCTATAGCCAAGCGGGCTTTAAGCGCGGAGATTCCATATGGCTCAAGCTAAATTTTACACAGAGTTTGTTGAAAAAGATAACGGCTGGGTAGTTTTGGAGCTTTACTCATCAGAAAATCCTACACGCAAAGTAGTGGAAGGAATTAATTTTGCTGGGGTTTCAGAACAAAAACGACATGACTTCTTGCAAACATACAAACGTCAATTACGAAACTACTTATTTAAAAATAAGACCGGTAACTTTTCAATGCATATTGTATCTAAGCACGATCCTCGATATGGTCAAACAACAAAAGAAGAAATTGATTTTTGGACACAAGAAGGTATTGTTATGCTTTAACGCAGCTTAATTCTCTAACATCTCACTTTTTTAAACCCCACAAATTGTGGGGTTATTTTTTATTTTTCGAAAGTGATCTTTGCAGCAATTTTTGCAAGTTCTTCGGGTGAAGTCTCAGCGGGGTAGCCGTGATGAAGTTGCAAAACATTTTGGTCATAAAGTGGCACAAGGTGAATGTGCGCATGTGGCACGCCAAAGCCTTCAACCACAACACCCACACGAATTGGTTTCATTTCAGCTTGAATTTTTTTAGCAATCTTTTTAGCAATTTGCCACAAATAATCATAGTCATCCTGCTCTAAATCCCAAAGCAAATCAACTTGCTTTTTTGGAAAAACTAAAACATGGCCGTCCGAAAGTGGCTCGATATCAAGCATTGCAAAAACTTTTTCGTCTTCGTAAACCTTATGACAGGGAATTTCACCCTCGATAATTCGTGTAAAAATTGATTTTTCTTGCATTAACTCATTCCTTAAAATATTAGATAATTATATTTGAAATTATAGCACGATTTATTTAAAAAGTTTAGCTTATATATTTAATTTGGACTAATAGTTTTAGCGTGTTATAATATTTTTATGGAGAGATGGCCGAGTGGTTTAAGGCGCACGCCTGGAACGCGTGTTGGGCGCAAGCTCTCGCAGGTTCAAATCCTGTTCTCTCCGCCAAAAAATCTATTTTTTGAAAAAATCCTTGACTTTTCAAAAAATATCAGTTAAAATAGTAAAGTAATTTTGCACGAGTGGTGGAATTGGTAGACACGCTAGTCTTAGGAACTAGTGCCAATTGGCGTGAAGGTTCAAGTCCTTTCTCGTGTACCAGAAATTATTTTTAGAAACAGTCTTCGAAAGAAGCTGTTTTTATTTTGTAATTTGCTCTGATCTCGAAAAAGTGATATAATTTAAGTATGAGCATTAAGAATACTTTAGCTAAAACCGCTCGAAAAGTTTTGCCAAAATCGGCACTTGTTGAGCTTGAAAGAACTTATCGAAAATCTCGCGCAAAAGTAGTTGCGGCGCGTTATGGAAACCCTGCTCGTGATTTACGAGTGATTGCCGTGACTGGTACAAATGGTAAAACAACTACCGTTAATTTTCTTAATGAGATTTTAAAAGAAGCTGGCTACAAAACAGCAATGTTTTCAACTGCAAATATCGAAATCGCAGGCGTTCAAACAGTCAATGATACCAATTCTACAACCGCAACAGTTTCGAAATTACAAAAATTCTTTCACGATGCAAAAAAAGCCGATGTTGAATTTGCACTAATTGAAGCGACTTCACACGCGCTTGACCAATATAAATTTGCGGGTGTACCAATTGAAATGGCAATCATGACCAACCTTACTCAAGATCACCTTGATTACCATAAAACAATGGAAAATTACGCTGCAGCAAAAGCTAAACTTTTCGAAATGCAACCACGCTTTATCGTCCTAAATACCGACGATAAATATTTTGATTACTTTAATAAGTTTGAAGCTAGCGAGCAAAAAATAACCTATGGTGAAAGCGATTCAGCAGAAGTTAAAATTAAAAGCTTTAAACTTTACAAAAAAGGTAGTGAAGCTAAATTGCGAATTGACAACAACGTAGCACTTGAAATTGCTACAAATTTGCCTGGAGAATTTAATGTTTACAACATGACTGCGGCAGCAGCTGGTGCATATCTTTTAGGAATTTCACTACAAGATATTCAAGAAGGAATTGCTAACCTTGAAGGAATTTCTGGGCGCTTCCAATATGCAACATCAGATCTTCCTTTCGAAGTTGTGGTAGATTATGCTCACACACCTGATGCACTTGAAAAACTTCTTCAAACTTCAAAGAAAATCACTAAAAATCGAACTATTCTGGTTTTCGGTGCTTGTGGTGATCGCGATCGCGAGAAACGCCCAATTATGGGAAAAATCGCTCAAGATTTAGCTGACCGAATTATCGTAACAGATGAAGAAAACTACACCGAAGATGCAAAACAAATTCGCGAAGAAGTCATTGTAGGATTTTCTAAGAAGAATGGAAAAATACCAGCAAATATCCAAGAAATTCCAGATCGAAAAGAAGCAATTCGAAAGGCCCTCCAGATTGCAGGAAAAGGCGACACCGTATTAATTACTGGCCTAGGCCATGAAGTTTATCGTATAATCGATGGCGAAAAAACCCCTTGGAACGACACCGAAATTGTTCGTGAAATTTCAAAAGAAATCTTTAAAAAATAATTTTCGAAAAACTTATAATTATATAAAATCGCTCAATTACCGGGCGATTTTAAAAAATAAAAAACCGCTCCTACGAACGGCTAATTTTAGACTTGACTATAGATTTGCATCCTCCTTCTGCCCTCAAAAAAAGATACAGAAAAAACTTTACGAATATACCAGTTTTTGATTTCTTGATTTTGGAAAGCTTTTGTTGCTTCTTTTAAATTGTTCTTGTTTAATCTAAAAAAGAAACTTTTTCTTCCAAAAACTCCCATTGGTTTATAAAGTTCGATTTCTAAAAATAAAAAATCGAAATTTTTCTCATTCGACAATAACCTTGTTTTTTCTGGATTTTTAACTCGGCGAGTATAGAAAATAGCGTTTAAAGCTAAAAATAAGTTTGTCGAGCCAAATCTGTTTAAAAGTTCTTTCGAATTCATAATACCACCCCTTTCGAAAAGTGTTACCATTTTAGCACGGTATTGATTTTTAAGCAAATTTACAGTAAAATAGACTTAAGCGAAATAGTTTAAAAGGGGATAGTAATGAGAGTAAAAAATCATAGGATATTAATGCCTGCAGTTGCTGTGGCTGTTTTAGTTTTTGGTGTCGGGTATTATGGAGTACAATTAACTAATAAACAGAATATATTTTCAAAAGCATTAGCTTATACTTCGGCAGTTAACCCGGTTGACCCAAGCACCGCGCCAGATAGTTACGAAATTAAATTTACAGATAATAATTTTAAGCGTGCATTAAATTCGGTTTTAATGAAAACTGACACTTCCCGAAATCTCGATAGTCCAATTACGGTGGGCGCTGCTAAAAAAATGACTTCATTTTGGCCGGATGCAGCTTATCGTAATTTCGAAAATCTTGAAGGAATTCAATATTTCACAAACCTTGAAGTGATTCACGTCTCTGGAATGAGTAGCTTGAAAGATATTTCTGCAGCCGAAACATTAACTAAAATTAAAACGGCTTATTTAAGCTCGTCAAATATTTCAGATATGTCAGCCGTAAAAAATTGGAAGCAAGTTGGATTGCTTTGGATTCACGATAATCCTATCACTGATTTTTCATTCCTTAAGGAACTTCCACGTGCCTCAGTTTGGGGCGTTCGATCAAATGCAAAAATCAAAGTGCAGAAGTCGCAAAAAGTTTTCAAAAATCCATTCATCAACTTTGATGGAACAACTATGCCAATTGAAGAAAACGAGAACTTCGTTAATACTGATGCCGATGGAAATCCTAAACAAGATGGCGGGTATGTTAAGATTATTAAACCTGTTTTAAAAGGCAATTATAATTTTGAAGTTCACGAAAAAAATAATACACTACCGAGTGGAAATAAATTCAATTTGAATTTCAGTAAATCCACAATTACAGTTGAGGGAATTGATGTAAATTCTGCCGAAAAACCAGTAATTGAATTTGAAGACACTCCGCTCACAGAAAACACAACATTAAATTTCGATAAAACCTCTACAAAATTAACAAAATCAGTTTTGGACAATCTTAAAGAGAGTTTACGAACCGAAATTTCAAAAACATCAGGCTATTACGCAACAAGTGACACATCTAGAGTTATCCTATTCGGAAATGACGCCGACGAAGTTTTAAATAATCAAGAAAATCAGCTAAAAGGTGATTTCATCATAACTTCAACCGCAATCAATGAATATGGAAATTCAACTACTGTTAAATTCCACCTTATTTTTGGAACAATCTCGCGCGATCCAGTTAAAGATGCGCTCAAGAATTTAGATAATCAGCCAGATTATATTAAAAATGATATATCGGAAAGTTTAATTGATGACGCGAAACAGTTAATCGATAAACCTTTAACTACAGAAGAAGAAATAAAAACTGCGGCTGATAACCTAAATAATAAGATTAAAGAGCTGCTTAATAAAGAAGCTGAAAATCAGAAAAAAGCAGATAATTCTCTAGAAAATATCCAGAAAAATCTTGATGACAATAAGCTTGAAGACATTAATTCAGAGATTGCTAATGCCGAGAATTTGATTTCGAAAGTTAAAGATGAAAATAAGCGTAAAGAATTAACCGAAAAACTTCAAAAAATTAAAGAATTAATCGCTGCTAAAAAAGCTGAAGCTGACAATTCTAAACCAGCAGAAGAAAAACATAACCCTGAAGTTAAAAATCAGCGTATCAATTCACCAGAAACAGGGTTCTTGCGAGAAGATAAGAAAAAACAAGACGAACAGAATAATCTTCTAGTTCTTACCGTCCTAATTACTGCAACTATTACCCCAGCGATTGCACTCATCCTTAAAAAGAAGAAGAAAAATCCTAAAAAATAAAGTATTCGAAAAACTATATTGCTATTTTTAAAACTCCTTAATAAAGAATAGCAATATAGTGGGGTGTAAATATTAGAGATTAGTGGAGATTTTTATGGCTTTTTTAGGCTACAATAAAGATGAAAAGTTAGAATTCAATTATAAGAGAGCGTGTGGATTGTGGCTAATTGTAATAGCGGCGATTATTTCGATAGCTACTTTAATAGGAGGAAAGCAAATAATAAATATGCAAATATTTAGTATTGGATATGTTATTAGTTTTTTCTCAATCAACATGAATAAAAAGGTGCTAACTAAACTATCCGATGGCCCCTCGAGTGAATTTCAAAAGAAAATATCTTCACGTGCCGTTATTCTATTATTTATCTTAATGGTTTTGCTGGGTGGACCATTCTTTGCGACTGAGAATTGGAGATTAATTTGGCTGGGAGCGCTGATGGCAACTGCACTACATTTTTTCCCGTATTATTTTGTGCATGGAAAATCAATGATATATCTAGGTCTTATTTGCGCCATTAATATTTTTGTAGGATACATTTTTATTGCTATACCTTTAGGATTGATAGCATATATTGACTCAGCGATTAAGCTTGTGTTTGGAATATATTTATTATTTTTCTCGAAACCATCAAAACAGATTTAGCATGTAGTTTATAGTTGACTAGCGTAAGATTGCTTGGGACATATAAAGAATTAATAAAATAATAGAGGTACTATGTCTATTTTGTTTACTTATTGTGGCGTTGCATGTGGCGTTATCTCCATTGATAATCAATTTTATATTGGAATTGATCCTGATTTATCACCTAAAGGAACCTTGGTACGGTTTAAAGGATTTGTCTCCGAGAAACAAACTGATGTTCATAAGGATAAGTCTCTTCTTAGTAAAGTTGATGTATGGCTAATTACTCATGGGCATCAAGATCATTTGGATGATGTAGGGAAAGATTATTTGAAGGGTAAAACAGTCCTTTCTCCTAATAAGAAAATCTTAAATGGCGTGTCATGCTTAAATAATAGTGTTTTAAAATGGGGAGACAAACATACATTTTCAATCGATGATTATAATATCACTATTAAAGCTTTACCTGCTTATCATGCCAGTAATTATATCATGCGAAAGATAGTAGGAAAGGTAAATGGCTATCAACTAACAATCACCAGTTCGTCAGAAACTAAAGTCATGTATTTTACTGGTGATACTGTTTTGTACCCAGACTTAACAAAAAATGTTCCTAAAAATATAGATGCCATATTTGCTAATTTAGGTGCTGTAAAATCAGGTTCATTTGGTGGACCATTTACCATGGACTTGAAAATGCTAAACCAAATGAATGACCTACTTCAGCCTAAAAATATTTATCCAATTCATATTGAAGACTATAGTCATTACAATACGACAAATAAAGAAGTCGAGGCTGCAGGCTATAGGGTTTTAGCTGTAGGTGAGACCATCGATATATAATTTATTGAGCGAATAATCATGAAAATATCTTCTTTTAACTACTAGTATATCTTATTATTGTAATTAACTTAAAAACTACACTAGAAATACCTAGTGTAGTTTTTAAATCTATAATTATTTTGATTTGAAGTAATCAATTTCTTTAATTACATCTAGTAGAGCATTCGCGCGTTTAGTTTCGTCTTCGATCGCACGAGCAGCGTTATAAGCTGGTTCAATCAAAGTGTCATCATCGCTTGAACGAAGAAGTAGAAGATAAATATCAAATTTTTCTTCGTTTGTAACTGTTAGTTTATCAACCAATGGGCGCAAATCTTCTAGCGCATGACTTTTAATTCCATCTAGATCTAAAGCAGCAAAACTTGTCACAGGCACAGTTTGTTCAACTGGTTGCTCAATCGTTTGTTCAATTGGCTGTTCTGGTTGAATATCTTCTTGCGCATCTGGCATTTGCTCAAGACCTTCATACTGCAATCCGTCGTTTGTTGTATCGTCATTTGTATTATCGTTACTATTCGAAGCATTAACACCAGAAAGAATCTTAGCGAGCTCTGGGTCGTCGCTAACTGGCATCTTGCTTGATTGACTCATATCAATTTCCATAACCCACCTTTTCTTAATTGACTTTACTTTTTATTAGTTATATTGTATCATAGAATTAAAGCATAATCAAGATTATTTTTCGAAAGGGTGGAAATGTTAGATAATTTTAATATATTAGTTCAGCGCGACCCGCAAAATGCACTCTTAGTCGCTAGCGAACAGTGGAAACAAACGCTTTTTCAAGCGGAAGTTCTTTCTCCCGAAAATGATGGGAGGGAGATTAAAAATATCGTAATTGCCGGAATGGGCGGATCAGCATTAGCTGGCTTAATTGTTAAGAAGTGGCTTGAAAACAATATAACTTTGCCAATTGAGGTTGTTCGAAATTACATTTTACCAAAAAATGTTTCGAAAAATACACTTGTAATTATTAGTTCTTACTCTGGAAATACTGAAGAAACAATCTCATCACTACATCAAGCTATTGAAATTGGTGCACAGATTGCAACCATTTCTTCTCATGGTAAAATTGAAGAAATTGCTCGAAGCCGTGATATCGCACACGTTAAATTGCCAGCCGGGCTACAACCTCGAATGGCTGTAATCTATAATTTCCGCGCTCTAACAAAAATTTTAGTAAATTTTGGGGTTATCTCAAATGAGATGCACGAAGAAGTTGAGCATTATGCCGACTTTTTACGAAAGGAAAGTGAATCTTGGGTAGCGAATATCTCAACCGAAAGAAACTATGCCAAACAATTAGCGCTTTATTCAGCAGGGCGAAGTGCAGTTTTTCTAAGTTCGAATGAATTTTCACCGCTGGCTTATAAATGGAAGATTTCTTGGAACGAAAATGCTAAAAACGTTAGCTTTTATAACGAATATCCGGAATTCAATCACAATGAATTTATTGGCTGGAGTTCGCACCCAGTTGAAAAACTCTTTGCAATTTTTAATCTTCGAAGTAATTTAGACCATCCGCGAGTGCAAAAGCGTTTTGAAATTTCAGATAGGCTTTTAAGCGGAAAGCGCCCAGCTGCACGAAATATCGAACTTAAAGGTTCAACTTATCTTGAACAAGTTCTTTGGGGCTCAATTTTAGCAGATTTCGTAAGTATTTATCTTGCAATTTTGAATAATGTTAACCCGACACCAGTGGAATTAATTGAAAAACTAAAGATTGAATTAGTAAAATAATTTCAAAAACCACCATTAAGTTTCAAATAGTGGGAAAATATGAAAAAGCCCGACTAAATGCAGGACTAGAAGAAATTGTTAGTTTATTGAGAGAATATGAATTAACAGAAACAGATAAAATAAAATTATTAAAACCTTAAAGGATTTATTACACAAATAAATCAAAATAATATGGTAGTTGGAGAGCACAAAGTGAATAATATCCGGGAACAAAAAAAGCAAGCTAAAGCATTTATTGAACGCTGGGGAAATAGAGGGAACGAAAGGCAAGATAGCCAGTCTTTCTGGTTAGATTTACTTCAATCTGTTTATGGGATTGAAAACCCAAGTGAGTATATAAAATTTGAAGATAAAGTGATGCTTGACCATACTAGTTTTATAGATGGGTATATAGAAAAAACAAAAGTTTTGATTGAGCAAAAAGGGGTGAATAAAGACCTTAATAAAGCTATAAAACAGTCCGATGATACTTATCTTACGCCTTTCCAACAAGCAAAACGCTATTCAGCCAATCTTCCATATTCTAAACGCCCCCGTTGGATTGTGACTTGTAATTTCAAAGAGTTCTATGTCTATGACATGGAGCAACCAAACGGCGAACCTAAAGTCATTAAACTTGCTGATTTAGATAAAGAAGCCTATCGTTTAGAATTTTTAATTGACAAGACAAATGAACACTTAGAGCGTGAGATGAAGGTTTCTATTGAAGCTGGTGAGATTGTCGGTAAGATTTATGAAAGCCTTCTTAAGCAATACATTAATCCAAATAGCCCCGAAAGCCTTCATGCTATTAATCAGCTTATCGTGCGTCTAGTATTTTGTCTATATGCTGAAGATGCTGGTATTTTTGGACACAAAACGATGTTTCATGACTACATGGTTCGTTTTGGAAGCCGTGACTTTCGTCGTGGGCTAGTCGATCTTTTTGCTGTTTTAGACACGCCAATCGATGCGCGTGATCCTTACCTTGATAGTGAATTGAACGCTTTCCCTTATGTGAATGGTGGGATGTTTGCAGAGAATAATCTGGAAATCCCTAATTTTACCGATGAACTACGTGAGTTAATTTTGGAACATGCTTCGTCTAGTTTCGACTGGTCAGAAATCAGCCCTACTATTTTTGGAGCAGTATTTGAATCAACTCTCAACCCCGAAACACGTCGTAGCGGTGGTATGCACTATACCTCTATTGAAAATATCCATAAAGTTATCGATCCACTCTTCTTAGATGAGTTAAAAGATGAATTGAATGAGATTCGTCAATTTAAGCAACCTAAAATCGTTGAACGAAAAGCCAAGCAGTTCCAATCAAAACTAGCGAGTCTGACTTTCTTTGACCCAGCTTGTGGTTCTGGGAATTTCTTAACTGAGACATATATCTCTCTTCGACGTTTAGAAAATGAAGCCATTAGACTCTATATGGGAGATGCCGTTGCGCTTGATGTCGGGCAAGAGCTTGTTAAAGTCCAACTGAATCAATTTTATGGCATTGAGATTAATGACTTTGCAGTTTCTGTGGCTAAAACAGCGCTTTGGATTGCAGAAAGTCAAATGCTTGAAGAAACCGCAGATATCGTATATACAAATATCGATTTTCTACCGCTCAAGTCTTATACCAATATTGTTGAAGGTAATGCTTTAGAAATTGGCTGGGAAACAGTAGTGCCTAAAGATAAATTGAACTATATAATTGGTAATCCACCCTTTTTAGGGTATTCACTCCAATCTCCTAAGCAAAAAGCTGATTTATTGAGTGTTTATGTTGATGAAAACGGTAAACCATATAAAACAGCTGGCAAAATTGACTTTGTTTCAGCTTGGTATTTTAAGGCGAGCCAGATCATGCAGAACACATCAATCCGAACTGCTTTAGTATCAACTAACTCAATTACACAAGGAGAGCAAGTAGCCAGTGTATGGAAACCACTCTATGAACGATTTGGAATCCATATAGACTTCGCATACAGAACATTTAAATGGAACAGTGAAGCTAAAAATAAAGCAGCAGTTCATTGTGTAATCATTGGATTTTCAGTGTCAGATAATCCCAAAAACAAAGTTATTTATGATGATAAGACAAAAATTATTGCTAAGCAAATTAATCCATATTTAATCAATGGGGACTTAATTTTCATCGATAGTAGAACCAAAGCAATATGTGAAGTTTCTCCGATGGTTTATGGAAGCAAGCCAACTGACGGAGGGTACCTTTTCTTAACATTGCAAGAAAAGGACGAACTTATTAAGACATACCCACAAGCCGAATCGATGATACGACGGGTATATGGAGCTTCGGAATTCATAAACAATAAAGAAAGATACTGTTTATGGTTAGCTGGTCAGAATCCTAGTACTTTACGAAGCATCCCTCCAATTATCAGTAGGATACAATTAGTTAAAGAATTTCGACAAAGTAGTCCTAAAAAACAAACTCAAGATAGTGCTGAAAGAGCCATGGAATTCCAAGAGATAAGACATAATGATAATGATTATTTACTAATTCCAAGGGTATCTTCAGAAAACAGAAGATATATACCGATTGGTTTTATCGATGGTCAAATAATTTCAAGTGATGCCGTACAAATTATTCCCAATGCTACACTTTATGAATTCGGTATTCTAACTTCCAACGTTCACATGGCTTGGATGCGTACTGTTGCTGGTAGACTAGAAATGCGTTATCGTTATTCTGCGAAGATAGTTTACAACAATTTCCCTTGGCCAGAAGTGACAGATGAGCAAAAAGAGAAGATTTCTAAAACTGCTAAGGCTATTCTCGATGCGCGTGCACTGTACCCTGATAGCTCATTAGCAGATCTTTATGATGAGTTAACTATGCCAAAAGAACTTAGACGAGCTCACCAGGCTAACGATAAAGCAGTTATGGAAGCTTATGATATGACAAAAATCGTAGACAGGAAGAAAACTTGGTTAACGGAAAGTGAAACAGTTGCACGATTATTTGAGATGTATGAAGAGATAACTAAACAATAGAGAGAGTATTTTTCGAAAATAAAAAAGCCAGCTTTTGCTGACTTAGAGAGGTTATTCTTCTGATTCTATTAAAATTTTATAATTTCTAACAAGAATATATAAAATATAACTAGATTGTATAATAGTAGCTATAGGGATCAACAAAGTCAATCCGAAAAATACATCTAGAATAAAAACAGATAAAACAATACATAGCCAAGATATTGAGCCTCCTGGAAATTCATCAGGGTTAGCAACACTATTCTTAGAAATCTTCTTTAATAGCCCTACCATAAATCTTGGGGTAAAAAGCAATGCACCCGTCAATACGCTACATCCAAAAAGTAAAAGTCGTGTTACAAGATAGTCACCTTCTGGAATTCTTGATTTAAAAATTAACAATAATATTGCAATAATTAGTGAAAACGCATAAACGGAAGTAAATTGAAAAAACATTTTTTTCATTTTTCTAACCTCATTTCTAAAAGAACTATTTTTATATTATAACAGAATCTAAAACCAATGTCAACAAATACGAAAAAAGCCCGCAAACGCGAGCTACTTTCGTGGCGGAGAAGGGGGGATTCGAACCCCCGATACGGTTGCCCGCATACACGATTTCGAGTCGTGCGCCTTCAACCACTCGGCCACCTCTCCAATATTCCTATTTTATCATAATTATAGATTGAAATAAAGACTATTTTCCGGAATAATAGATCTGACCAGCCTGTAATCCGCCCAAAAGTTGGCTAACCGTTACAAAACGAAATCCGCGAGATGTTAGGTTTTGTAAAATACATGGAACAGCCTCAACGGAAGTTGGATGAATGTCGTGCAATAAGATAATTGAACCCGAACGAGCATTCGAAACTGCACGATTACAGACTACTGCCGAATTTCTATCCGCCCAGTCGCGAGTATCTACCGACCACAAAACAGAAGCCATACCAAGAGCAGCAGCGTCAGCTTGAACGCGAGAATTTGTTGCCCCATAGGGAGGGCGAAGGGCTTGTGGTCGAGCACCTGTTATACTTTGCAACACGTTATTTGTAGATGAGATTTCATTTTGAACTTGTGCATCAGATAGACTAGTTAACGAAGGGTGCGACCACGTATGATTTCCAATCTGATGGCCATTTTCGAAAACGCGTCGAGCCACACCTGAATATCGCTGGGCATTAGGGCCAATCATAAAGAAGGTTGCTTTTGCATTATAATTTCGCAAATATCCCAAGAGTCGATCAGTATAAATTCCTGGGCCGTCATCAAAAGTGATAGCAATACAATTTGGGCAATTGCCCGAAACAACTGGCGCCCTTGAAATAACCGGAGCAGGTTGCGACACTGGCTTTGGAGCTACGGCTTTAGGTTTTGGTGGCTCTGGAACATCAAAAGTTTTGCGCGCAAAATCATTTTGTAAAAATTCGTAAATTTCACTAATTTTTAGCTGGATTTTGACATCACCGTAACTAGAAGGTAAGATATCTGATCGAGAAAATGGAAAATCAATAGTTTGCTTATCTAAAATAATAAAATTCTCAAGATTATCAAAAGTTAATTCATCCAAAATATCTTTCGAATATTCTAAATTTTTACTCTTTAAAAATTCAAAAACTTTATTTTTAAAAATTTCTAAAACTTTTGGCTTAAATTTATCTTTATCGGTTAAGAAACTACTTAGCTTTATAACATCGCCACTATTTTTATCAAAAGTCCAAAAAAGATTTTCATCAACTAAATTTGCTCCGTGAGTATCTTGTTTAACCGAGAGAGCTAGCGAAATAAGGTTATCTTGGTTATAGTAAACTTGGTAGCTCATTTTTTCAGTCGCAGGTTTATCGAAAAATGGTTTTTTGATATCTGCGCGAAAAGTATCATCAATTTCTTTAACTTTTTTGTTAATAAAATCATTGATTTTCGAATTTTTCGTTACTGGGATTTCCAAAGAAACTTCTTCTTTTTTAGTTTTTCTTTCAATAAATTTCGAAGCTATTCCTTCATATTTCGAATCTTTAAAATAATATTTTGAAACTTCTTGAGAGTTTTCAGTTTGAGGAGTGGATTTTTGTTGATTATTTTTGCTAATCATATAAAAAGCACAGTAAGAAATGACTGCGATAACCAAAACTATTAACGCAGAAAAAATCAAAATTTTTCGATTTCGCTGATTATCCTTAATTAGTTTCTGATATTTTTCACTCATCCTTTTAACCATAAGTTTATTATACTACCAAAATAGAAAAAACACCAGATTACTCTGATGCTTTTTCTATGGTACACCTGGCAAGATTCGAACTTACGACCTTTGGCTCCGCAAGCCAACGCTCTATCCAGCTGAGCTACAGGTGCATATGCTACTTTTCAGTAGCTAACTTTTGAAGTTCTTCCACGTTAATGGACTTTTTAATTCTAGCATATTTTTTATATTTTTGCAAGAATTAAAGTTTTATTTTCCGGATAATCTTATCGATGAGATCAAATTTAACTTCTTCCATTGGTAAGCGTGCGCCGATAATATCAGTAATTTTTTCACCGTAATCTTTAGGGAAGTAAATCACAGTGCTTGGCGCAAAACGTTTTTTAGGTAGAAATACGATCGAGTATGTCGAACTTTCTTTACGTACACCAAAAGCACGGAACTCGTCATATGCATGAAAAGTGGTACCCATATAAATTCCATGATTCGAAAGACTATATGAGATAATTTGTGAACGATCAGATTTTCGAAGAACAAGAATTCCAATCGAAGATACGATTATTAATGCAAGAAAAGTCCAGCTTTGAGCCCAAATTGCAAACCCACACAATAATAAGCTGGCTAGAAAAAAGAACAAATACCAAACTTCATTTTTATCGCCAATAATTAGGTCTTGAGCCTGCCAATTTGCAATTTCTCGTTCCTCAGTTATATTATCGGGATTCTGCATCTCATTATTTTCAACAGTCCTATATTCTTGCGTCTGGAAAGATTCATTTTCATAGCTGTGGTCCGTATTTTCAGCCATGAAATGACCCGAACTTGGAGTTTGAAATTGTGATTCAGGCAGCCCAGTCACACGAGGGACATTGTTTTGATTCTCGTTATCAAAATTCATAATATTTTTATTATAGCATAAGCTGTTTAAATTTACAAAAAAATAAAAAAAGATAAAACCCCACCAAACGGTGAGATTCTATCTTCTGGCGGAGAAGGAGGGATTCGAACCCTCGATACGTTTTACCGCATGCCGGTTTTCAAGACCGGTGCCTTCAACCACTCGGCCACCTCTCCAGATAAAAACCATTATAACATACTTTTTTTAAAAGCTCAAGTTATTTTTCTTGTTGAAGCAGATAAAATGCCCAAATTTCTTTTGCACCGTTTTTGCGGAGAATTTTCGCAATCGAATTTAAAGTCGCGCCAGTCGTTCGAATATCATCAAGAATGACATAGATTTTATCTTGTGAAAGCTTCTCGCCGATAAATTTATAAGATTTTTTAGCTTGAATTTGACGAGTTTTAAAGTCTGCACCCCGTTGTGAAGTTTTTTCAATTTTTTGAACAATTTGTATTTTCTGAACATCAAGCATATCCGAAAGATTTTTCGCCAACATCTCGGTATGATCAAATCCACGCTCACGAATATGACTCGAGAGTGTTGGAATAGGAATTAAAACTATTTTATCACGATTTTGAAGAAAAACTTCTTTCGAAAGCAAGAAGTCAACAAAAAGCCGCACTAAAGGTCGGCAATTTTGCCGCTTGCTCTGAAGCTTAAACTCATCAACCATTTTTTGAAGCTCGCCAGAACGCTCCGATAGATAAAATTCTTTCGAAATCACAGAATTCGGTTTCGAAAGAATTTTTCCAAATCCACAATAGCTTTTAAAGCACTTTTCGCAAATAGGACTACTAAGTTTTCCACAAAAATAACACCTTTCAGGCGCAAATGAATCTAAAACTATTTCGTATATGCTTTTCTTCATAAAAAATCGTTTCTACCCCTTGATTATACAGCAAAAGTGCGGTATAATAAAGTAAATTAAGCCTATTTAGTAATTAATGTGGAGGAAAAATGGCTAGAAGACAAAATGATGACAGCTTTTTGAATGATGAGCTCGAAGCTGCTTTCAACTTTGGTGATGATCTAATGGAAACTTCAAAAGACGAAGCTTTCGCAGAATCTGAACAAATTGAAATGGCTGAAGAAGAGAATGAACTTCCAGGTCAGCTCGCTGTTGATGTTTACGAAACAGAAGATAAACTTTTTGTTAAAGCGCGAACTGCAGGCGTAAACAAAAATGACTTGGATGTTTCACTTTCAGACGGAACTTTAACAATTAGCGGTAGCTTAAATCCTGGTGATCAAGAGGGAATTATTGCTCATCATGCTCAAGAATGTTACTGGGGAGAATTCAGTCGAACATTAACACTTCCAGTTCCAATCAAGGAAGATGAAGTTGAGGCGATGTTGAAAGATGGAATTCTAACAATTAGCTTTACAAAGCTAAAAACTCAAGCAACACGAATCAAAGTTCTATAAATCTAAAAATCTCGAATTAACCATTCGAGATTTTTATTTTTACGTCATATTAATCCCAATATAAAAAGAGACCTCATTAGAAAGTCTCTTTTTATTTTTATTAACTTTAGTTCTTATTTGTAATTGATCCAATAACGAAGTTAACAATAGCGTAAGCCAAGATAGCGATAACAAGACCGATAATAGCATACATAATTGTATTTTTAGCATTTGTCACAGCACCAGAATCACCACTTGAAAGAACATATCGGATACCACCATAGATAAGCATAATCACGCTAAGAATACCAATAATGAAGAGCATAATGTTGATTGCTGTTGTGAAAATTGGTGAGTCTCCGTCAAACAAGCTTGTTGGTCCACCATTTTCTTCTTGAACACCTTTAGCACAGCTATCGGCAGCTTTTAGACCACCAGTAACTTTACAATCGGCAGCATATGCTGGAGTCGCAAATGTTGTAGCACCAACAGCGAACACTGTTACAGCAGCTAATAAAGCTGTTTTTACAAAATTTTTCATTTTAAATTAATTTCCTTTCTTAAAAAGTTATTTTATACTTAAATTATACCAAAATTTTATTTTTTTGCAATAGTGGTAATGACAAAATTGACGATAGCATAAGCTAAGATAGCGACAATTAAGCCAACTACTGCATAAAGGATTGTCTTCTTAGCTGAACTAACAGCACCACTATCTCCGCCCGACAATACATATCGGATACCACCCCAGATAAGCATGATAACCGCTAAGATACCAACCGCAAAAAGCATAATATTAACGAAATCTTTAGCAAGGTCACCAGCCGATCGAGAATCTTTCTGACCAGTAGAGTCCGCACCTTTTTGAATTAAATCTGCAGCGCCCTCAGCATGGGCTTGATTATCTAGAACATTCGATGTCATAACAATAGGGGTAGCAAAAGCAAAAATTAAACCGAATGCTAATAAAATTTTCTTCATTTATTCTCCTTAAATTATTTTATATTTTTGTCCAAATACTTTTATCACCTGTTTCATTTTTTCCAGAGTTAAGTTCTGGGAAGGAAGGTCTGCCATCGTTGCCTTGGCTACCGCTTGAATTATCAGACTTAGTATTTGGCGAATTATTATTTGAATTTTTATTAGAAGATCCCGAACCGCTAGATGAATTACCACCAGAGCCAGAGCTTGAGCTAGAAGATGAGGAGCTACCACTGGATCCACCTTTGCTTCCGCCCGCGCTTCCAACGATAAAGTTAACAATTGCATATGCCAAAATCGAAACTACCAGACCAACTACAGCGTACAGCAACATTGTTTTAGCTCGTGTGATTTGACTTGGATTTCCTGCTGATGTAACAAAAGTAATTCCTGAATAGACAATTACGATTATCGAGGCCATTCCTACAATCCAAAGAAGAACCGAAATTATATTTTTGGCAATTTCTTTAGCGTCTTTCGCATCTCCAGAGCAAACAGCTGTATTTCCGGAAACAACATTTTTACAGGCACCGAATGGGGTCGCCGCAAATGCATTTGTCGGCATCATGAACGCGAATAAGATACTACTTAATAGAATAATCTTTTTCATCTAAATACTTCCTTTCAATAGCCCACCAATAATGAGATTTACAATTAAAGCTGCTGAGACAATTATCCCAATTCCGAAAGATGCATACACTATCGCAGATTTAGCTTTCGAAATTCGGCCAGGGTTACCAGAGGAGGTAACAAACGTCAAACCCGCAACAACAATCACGATAACGCAAATTATTCCAGCCCAGATAAATGCCGTATTAAACGCATTCTGAAGGGAAGCATCATTAGCTTTGTCTTTATTTGAAGTGTCAACGTTATTAAATACCTTGGATTTATCGAAATTTATTGAACCATCTGAAGTGCTTTCGCCCTTATCTCCAGATCCATTTTCTTCTGCTAAAAATATATATTGTTCCATTATCCTAAAATTCCTAATACAAATGTTACTATTGTTGATGCTAAAATTGCAATCACTAGACCAACTACCGCGTTAGTCAATGACCTTTTTGCGTTTGCAAGCATTCCTGGATCACCAGCAGCAATCATATATTGATATCCCGCGTAAATAATGAATGCCATCGCTACCAACCCTGCAATTCGAAATCCCATATCAATCACATTTGCTACGACCGTCCAAACAAATTGTTCTATCGTAATCTCGTGTTTATTCTTTGCATCATTAGGGCCAATCTCTTTAATCTGACAGCCGTTTTCGCCAGAAGTAACTAATCCGCGATACCAAGCAGGAAGGCCAAAGAAAGTTTCATTTCCAGTACATCCCGAGTCTGCATAAGCGCTTTGTGAAAAATACATCATCGGCATAAGCATAATAGATAACATCAATAAAATTTTTTTCATTAGAAGACTCCTCCTGGAATAATCCATTGTAGGAATGCCCACATTAATATGTACGCAACTACACCAATAACCGTATTCATGATCATTGTTTTAGCTTTTGAAACTTGCCCAGCATTATCTCGCGCAGTTATATATAATACACCTGCATAAACGATCGCACCGACGGCCGCAATTCCAACTCCAGTTGTTACAACTAGCAGAATCATGTTGAGAATATCTTCAATTTTCCAACTTTCTGGAAGAATTGCTGTTTTAACTTCTTCCGGAGTATTGTCGATCGGCTCCTTTTCGTCTTCATTTTCTTTGTTTTCACCCGCGTCTCCATCACTTGAGCTGGAAGAGCTGGAGCCGGAATTTGAACTAGAGCTCGATCCAGATGTTGAACCTGAATTTGCAGGAGCGGGCGCAGGGGCAGGCGCTGGTGCTGAATTAGAGCCTGAATTGTTCTTTTTATTATCCTTCTTCTTCTTATTTGATGATTTAGGGGCATCGACCGCATTACCATTACCATCTATATACTGTAGCTTCGCATATGCATCGTTGCTGAATACAAAAAACGTTTGAAAAGCTACAAAAAAGCTCGTCAAAACTAGCCCAATTGTAATTATTTTTTTTATTTTTTTAATCATAATAATTATACTTTAAACCATTTTTAGGGAAAAAGCAAGTGTTTTATTTCGAAAAAACAATTTAAAGATTGACAAAAGGGTTAAAATATGATAAAATCAGGTCATATGCAGATCTTGACGAGGTTCAGAAAAGCAAAAACTCAAGATTTTCGAAAAGTTTTTCTTATCGCGACTATAACAGTAGTCACAATCTTGGGCTTTTTTAGTTCGAGCCTGGCTTACGCGCTCGATGGTGCTCAATGGACAGATTCTTCAAAAAATGGTATAAAATACAACGGAAAAGTTTATACAAAAGTTTCTGATACTTCGAAATATCCTGATTCAATTCGTTCAAAAAAAATCTATGCAGAAAATTCATCTGTCAGCGCAGACAATCAAAAAACCACAGTTATTGCTTTAGATGACGAAAACGATGCCTCTAGTGGAAAAATTTACACTTTTGACGTGAGCGCCTTAGGAAATCTAAAACAAGATGGTGATGCGCAAGATGTTAAAGTTGACGGCACCTCAAAAGATGAAGAAACATCAAACTGTAGCGTTGAAGGCGGTGGTGGCTGGATGGTTTGTATGGTTGCAAACACTATCTCGAAATGGATGGATGGAATTTATGAATGGCTTCAAACTTTTTTGCGAGTTCAACCACTTTATACTTCCCATAAATCAGGTCTCTTCCAGGTCTGGGATTACATGCGAAATGTCGCGAATATCTTTTTCGTGATTGGTTTTGTTTTTGTCATTTATTCACAGGTGACTGGGTTTGGAATTAGTAATTATGGTGTAAAAAAAATATTACCAAAATTAATCGTAGCAGCAATCTTAATTAATATCTCTTATTATATTTGTGCAATTTTGGTGGACATTTCGAATATTTTAGGCGCCCAAGCACAAAATCTTCTCGTGGGAATTCGAAACAGCATTTTCAATAGTGGCGGTAATAAGATTAAGGTTTCAGGTTTAGACTGGTCAAATATGACTGCAGCTGTTTTAAGTGGAAGTGGTGTTGTAGCGTATGGAGCATACACAGTATCTGTAGCAACTGCAGGAAGTACTGGTGCAGCAGTAATGATGATACTTGGCGCTTTGGTTGCCGTTATCTATTCAGCCGTAGTTGGCTTAGTAATTCTAGCTGCTCGTCAAGCAATTATTATTGTTTTAGTTTTCTTAGCACCTTTAGCTTTCGCCGCAAACATCCTACCAAATACCGAAAAATGGTTCCAGAAATGGAAAGATTTATTCACGACAATGCTTGTCATGTATCCAATTATATCCCTACTATTTGGTGGAGCACAGCTCGTTGGAACTACAATTATTGCTAGCTCAAACGGAAGCTTTTTAGTCTTCCTTTTAGGTGCAGTTGTTCAGATTGTACCACTTGCAATTACACCAACAATTATGCGAATTAGTGGTGGTCTACTTGGTAAATTTGCTGGAATTATCAACAATCCAAATAAAGGACCAATTGACCGAGCCAAGAAATTCCTTGGAGAAAATCAAGAAATGTACCGAAATCGGGGAATTGCAAAAAATCCAGCATCACTTGGTTCTCGCTTAAATCAAATGAATTACAACCGATCAAGAAGAATCGGTTCAGCAAAATCTATTGCTGACACATATCAAAAAGAACGCTTTGCGAATAAAGAGAATTCTGATTTAGAAGCCGTTCAAAATATGCCAGAAGGTTCAAATGCGTTTTCGAACAGATATTACGAAGCTCGCAAGCAACATATTTTGGGAACAAATACTCAATACCAAGAAATGCTCGCTAACGAGGCCTTGAATCGTGCCAACGCCCAATCTGGCGCGGCAGTTTCACAAATTAAATCTGAATTACTCAGTTCAACTCTTGATAAAGATCCGAGTGGTAAGATTAGAGGAATTGTTGATCTTAGCGATGATACTCTAAGAACTCTCAATGGAAAATTTGGCTCACAGGCACTTAAATTCATCGATGATGCAAACAGAACAACTTCATTTAAGCAAGCTGAAAGAAATAACAATATTGCACTCAATAATGCAATGGCAAACAATTTGCGCTACAATAACGACCTATTAAATACCGCATCTGGTGTTCGTGGCGAATCTGGAAAAGTCTCAGCACTTGCTAGTGCTATGGCGGCCGCTTCGAAAGAAAACAAAGAAGAGGTCGAATCACTCGCAAATCTTACAAAATCACTCAACTTTTCAGGCAACGATTATAACCAAATCTTCTCAAAAAATATGGGTGAAAGTATTCAAAAAGATGGAATCGATTTCGAAATTACTAAGAATTTGCGCGCTGCAACGGCCGAGAAATTCATGGGTTCATCAAATCTCGAAACCGCTCTAGATTCGCTCGGTAAAACTTCACTTGGTAGCGAATTAAATGCCAATCGTAGCGATTTGGTTGAAGCTTTCAAGAAAACCAAAAAAGACGATCTTCAGTTTATTGGCGGAGCGGCCTTAGAAAATATCGCAGTAAACGGCATGACTTCAAAAGAAGTTATAAATGCTATTCATGATAACTACACCAAGAATGTTTCAGATGAGAAAATTATAAAAGCTTCAAATGATGCAATGAAAATCATCTGGGATAAAAAAGCACTTTCAGCAATGTCGGATGAAACACTCAAGTCAACACTCAAGAGTGTTAAAACAATTAACGAGAACCCCGCTGAATACAGTAAGCTTAATGCAGTTCAGGGATCTGAAATCCACAAAATGCTTAAAGAGGTCGAAAAGAGTAATAAGGCAATCTACGACTCCATTCTTGGTTCAAACTGGAAACCAACCAATATTAAGAATAAAAAATAAACAGAGTTTAGACAGTTTAACGCTCAGTAGTCTAAAAGTAATCTGAGTTCATATATCTTATGGGTGAATTAAAAAGACGGTTTAAAAAATGATCCGTCTTTTTTCTATTATTTGTCAAATATAAATATTGATTTGCTTTTGATAAGTGTTTTTGAAAAAGCTTATCCAATTTTGGAAGTTCTGATTGAATTGTTTATAAAAAACTCAAATAAAGAACCGCCAGATAAAGATAATAAAAAACGGCTACGCAAGAACGAGCGTAACCGCAATAAATGATTGATCTCACTGTGGAGATGTGATTCATTCCATAAACTATTGGCCTAGTTTATGGAACTACTCGGTTAAAGAACTGCTTCCGTTTTCGGAAGTGGTTTTTTCTGTTTGAGTTACTATTTATTGTATTTTCAATTCTCAGAAAATTCTAAATTTTCGAAAATGTACAAAAGACATTCGTCATATGAAAACGACGAAATCTTTTTATTTTTTTTGGGGTAAATAAATCCCCAAAAATAAATAATAACTTTCAAAAGTATATCAAAAAATGTCTGACTTGTCAATATTGAAATAGCTAAACTGCTAGGTGTCAGGTCAGCATTCACGACTTTGTCTATTTTTTTTACTTTATTTTTTAGAAAAAATATGTTAAAATTGTACTAATAATAAAGGAGAAGTGGGCAAAAATAGAGAATGAGCGTTTATAAAGTTCCTCAAGACGTTGAGGCTGATGACAAATTGCTTGGGCCGTTTAATTTTCGGCAGTTTATTTACTTGATTATTGTTGCAGGCTGTATTGCACTGGATATTTTTCTATGGGGAATTTTTCCTGGATTAGTAATTATACCAATGCCTTTCATCATTTTCTTTGGAGCGCTCGCATTGCCTCTGCGAAAAGATCAACCAATGGAAACTTATCTTGCTGCAATTGTTTCTTTTTATATTAAACCTAATAAGCGTTATTGGCAGCCAGATGGTGTTGAACATTTGATTCAAATTTCTGCGCCAATTAAAAAAGATGAACATTTAACTAAAGATATCTCACAAAATGAAGCGTCAAGACGGCTTAGTTATTTGGCGGATATTGTTGACACTGAAGGTTGGGCTATTAAGCACTCAATTGCACCCGTAAACACGACCGTTCGAGAGGAATACTCTAATGAGGCACGTTCAGCGGAAGATATGTTTGAAAATTCCCGCGTATCTTCAAATGTTGATAATCTTTTAAGCCAACACGACCAGCGACGTAAACAACAAATTATGCAAAACCTTGATATGGCGCGAAATCTCGCACAGTTTACGAATGAAAGTTCGGAAAACATTCAAGACCAAACTTATTATTTCGATCCTAAAAATAAATACATTGGCTCAGATAATGTTAAATTTGAAGATGTCTCAATTCAAGCCCCAGTATCAGCCCCAGTACAAACTCAGCCTACAGCATTTTCACAAAATCAGCAAGACCAATATCGCATGAATTTTAGTCAAAATAAAACTCCTAACAATACTTTTACGAATACCTATCCGCAAAACCCAACGCAAAATTGGAATTCGGGACAGAATAATTCTAATAGCTACACTCCAAGCCAAAACTGGCAAAATCCGCCTCAACCAAATCCTGAAAATAATAACGAATTTAATAATATCAAGCTTCATTACAACCCTTACCCAGATTCAATGAATCAAACTGTTATTTCACCCAACTGGCAACAAAACCCACCGCGCAATATCCAACAACCTGCGCCACAACCACTTTCAAACTTTACTGAGAACCCTTATCCAAATCAACCGCAACAACATCCGTATCCAGCACCGAATAGTCCAGAAAGCTATCAAAGCCAAAAAGATGAACTTGAAGGACTCCGTGAAGATATTGAGAGAATTCGAGAATTTAATAATACAACAGACGAAAGAGAAAAGCGCGATCCAAAGGCGAGAATTTCAACAAACCCAGAGGATAATCCGTTCATTAATAAAAAACAATCAACCGGTCGAACCTCTGCTAAAGAAATTAGTGCTGAAATGAAAAGGCTAGTTTCAGAAGGAAAGGACCTTTCGGTTGAAACGCTTGCACGCCAAGCGAATAAAATAGCAAATAAAGAAAAGATTACCCAGGATAATTCAAAAGAGGTCGACCTGGAAGAAAATGAAGTATTAATATCATTGAGGTAAATAATGAATAACATGAATCAAAAAAATCCAGCAATGGATGCAAACCAAGCCGAGAATAAAACAAATTCAAATGCACCAGCTAACCCAACTTCAACACAAAATTCGCTAGAAATTGCCGAACTTCGTGAAGGAATGGTTGTGATGCGCGATGGCAGCTTTCGAGCAGTTATTGCTTGTAAGTCAATCAACTTCGACCTTATGAGTTCTCGTGAACGTGAGGGAGTGGAGTATTCTTACCAGAGCTTTTTAAACTCGCTAACTTTTCCAATTCAAATTTTGGTTCGTTCGCAACGCGTTGATATCGAGCCATATCTAAACAAACTTGCCGATATTCAAATGGCTCAAGATAATATGCTTCTTGGTGATTTAATGGAAGATTATATTAACTTTATCGATAGTTTGAGTCGCAGTGCGAATATTATGGATAAATCTTTCTTTATTGTTATTCCTTACCACCCAACTGGTGATCTAAATAATCTTAAAGATTCAGCCAAGGGATTTTTTGGAAAAATATTCGCAAAACCAAGTGCACAAATTTCGAAAATTGATCGAAATACCTGGGATAAAGCGCGCGAGGAAATTAAAAAACGCGTTGACTCAATCACTGGTGGACTTTATCAAATGGGAATTAAATCCGTGCAGTTAAGCACGAAAGAACTTGGTGAGCTTTATTACAATGTTTATAACCCAGATACGGCAGTTTATGAGCCTTTGGGTGATTTCCGTGATACAGCAAGCTTATTTGTTCGAAAAGCAGAGGGTGATAATCCAAATCAAGGAGGATTTTAATTATGGGGAAGAAGAAAAAAGACGCAGTTGATATTGCCGCGCAGCAACGCGCCCAAGAGCAGGCTGAGGTTGAACAAGCATTTTTAACTGGTATTAACACTTTACGCGACCTTATCGCGCCATCAAGCCTCGAATTTCACTCGAGCTATTTTCGCTTAGGCACAAAATACGGCCAGACAATCTACGTTTATGGCTACCCACGCCAGCTTTACACCGGATGGGCTTCACCAATCTTGAATGCTGATGAAGTTTTGGATGTTTCAATGTTTATTTATCCAGTTGAAACCGAAATCGTGATGAAAAACCTCCGCCGAAAAGTTACCCAGCTTGAAGCCGACCTTTCGATTAATAATGAAAAGGGTAAAACTCGTGACCCAGCGCTCGAGGCTGCCTTAAATGACGCCGAAGAGCTTCGAGATCAACTCCAGCTTGGAGCGGAAAAATTCTTCCGTTTTGGACTTTATTTAACGATTTATGCTGATAGCCTTGATGAATTAAACTTCGTACGAAGTAAAATCGAAACAATGCTCGGACAGCAAATGCTATTTTCGAAAGTGGCATCAAGCCAACAAGAGCAGGGCTTGAAAGCAACAATTCCTCAACTTTCAGATCAATTACAGATTCGCCGAAACATGAACACGGGTGCAATTTCAACCTCATTCCCATTTACTTCTGCCGATCTTACGCAGGAAAATGGTGTTCTTTATGGTGTTAATATGCACAATAACGGACTTGTTATTTTCGACCGTTTCACACTTGAAAACGCTAACATGGTGGTCTTTGCGAAATCTGGTGCCGGTAAATCTTTCACTGTGAAGCTTGAGGCCCTTCGAACAATGATGATGGGCGCCGAAGTTTTAATTATCGACCCAGAAAACGAATACCAAAAATTAAGTGATGCGGTTGGCGGAAGCTACATTCGCTTAAGTTTGAACTCTGATGTGCGAATTAATCCGTTCGATTTGCCACACGTTATTGATGCCGAGGAAGCCGACAACGCACTTCGCGCAAATATCGTTACACTTCACGGCCTATTTCGCTTAATGCTTGGCGGAACGAGTGCAGGGCAATCAATTGGTCTTTCGCCGAGTGAAGAAGCTGATCTTGATCAAGCGATTATCGATACTTATGCGCGCGCTGGAATTACTTCTGATCCGCTAACGCATAATTCAACACCGCCAACAATCCATAATCTTTATGATACTTTGGTTCATATGGATGGAAGCGGTCCAAGTTTAGCACAACGCCTTCGCAAATATACCACCGGAACATTCGCGGGGATTTTCTCGCAACAATCAAATATTGATATTAATAACTCAATGGTGGTATTTAATATTCGCGACCTTGAAGATGAACTTCGCCCAGTTGCGATGTATATTGTGCTTTCACACATTTGGAATATTGTGCGTTCGGAACAGAAAAAACGTATGCTGATCGTTGATGAGGCTTGGCAGTTAATGAAATACGACGATTCCGCAAACTTTTTGTTCAGTTTGGCAAAACGCGCCCGAAAATACTACCTTGGTCTTACTACAATTTCTCAGGACGTTGAAGACTTTATGGGTTCAAAAATGGGTCGTGCGATTGTTTCGAACAGCTCAATGCAGCTACTTCTAAAGCAATCTTCAAGCGCAGTTGATGTTTTGAGTGATGTCTTTAAATTAACTGAAGAAGAGCGTAAACGTCTTGCAAACTTCCCAGTTGGGCAAGGTCTATTCTTCGCTGGACAGAATCACGTTCATATTCAAATTATTGCCAGTGATACTGAACACCAGTTAATTTCAACAAGTCCAAATAATTCTAAGAATCGCCAGAGTGATAACTTAATGACAAATGGGTATGCAGACCCGAATGAATTATTCTAGTCTTGAAACATGAGCATAAACATGTTAAGATAGTCTTATAAATTTTTGAGTTTTAATTTAGGAAAAAAATGGGAGCAGCAAGAGATTTTGACCAAGATGAAAATCTTGATTTTAGCGACTTAAGCGACACAAACCAATCTGCGTTAGAAAAAGCAAAAAGTAGATGGGGAAACGCTGAGGTTATTCGCGGTGATGACGGCTATAATCCGTCAGATTTAGCGAGCGCTGAAAATTCGTCTATGGCAACAAGCTCAAGTTCAGGAATCAGCGATAACGAAACCCTCATGAAAGACGCAACCACAACTCAATCAAGTGGTTGGCGTAATAATGTTAGCGGCGGAGGAACTCATAAATCACGAAATGCAGCCTCAAAAGGCGGCGCAAAAAACCGCGCGATGTCATTCTTTAAGGGTAAGGGAGCTTTTGCTACAACTGGTGGAGTTATTGGTGGTGTTGGTGCTTTAATTTTTGCCGGAACATTTAATATGGTCTCCCTGATGTCGAACCATATCACTGAAATGATTACCGAAAAGCTCAACTCAGCCTCGATAAGCATGAACAAGCGAAGCGTAAAAGTTATGAAACTTAAAGTTAAGGGCGCAAACTGTACGGCAGGAATCGTTTGTCGAATGTCACGAGTGACTAATCGAAATATTAAGAATCTACGCGAGGCTGGTTTTAAAGTTGAACTAGAGGATGGTGATGGCCTTTTTGGTCGTAAAAAAATCAAATCCTTAACCTACACTAAGGCTGGCCAAGAAATTACAATAAATAATACATCTTCAGATATTAAAAATGTGCTAACTAAAAATCCCGAGGTTCGGGAGGCTTTTAAACGTGGCTATAACGGGCGCTTTGCATCTTTCCTAGACAAGAAGTGGCGAAAGCTTAAGGGGTGGTTTAGCTTCAAGAAATGGAGAAAGAATAACAAGGGCAAAACCGAAGAAGAAATTGATGAGGACATGAAAAAAACTGCCAATGATCATTCGAAAGAAGAGGACGCTGACGGCAAAAGCCGTAAGGGTGACCCGGACCCAGAAGACGGTAAAGTTGAAAAAGGAGATAAGGGTACGAGTGCAGTTAAAGATAAGTTAAAATCTAATAGTGATAAACTCAAAAAGGGCTTTAAAAATGCCCGACAAAAATCCATTGCAGCCGCAAATACCATTAAGGGTGTAGGTCAGACACTTAGTGGCCCATTAAATGCAATTGATAAAATTTGTGGCGTGTATGCACTCGTAACTATGGGATGGAGTGTTGCGAAAGTAGCAAAAGTTGAAGTTTTTGCTCAGTTTGGGCTATCTTTCCTTTCGATGTCTTCAAAGATCAGGTCCGGTGATGCAACCCAAGAAGAAGTCACAGCTCAAGGAAATAGTTTAATGGGAATTGCTAATAAGAAAGATTCCGACGAGAAAAAAGACAGCGAACAAAGCGATTCTAATACTTCTAGATTAAAAGAGGCCTTTGCATTTTTCGCAGATTCAGCTGAAGAAAATAGTCCTGGAAAAAGCGCTACAGATTCGCAGGGTTGGCGCGCTGTTGCTTATGGAGACCGCGTCTCTAAATTAGATAATTCGGCAAAAGACTATCAAGTTGGTATAACTGGTGCTTTAGCAAAAATAATGGATACATTCACTAGCGGAACTCTTGGCTGGGTGGTTCGTAAAGGGTGTAAAGTTGCAACTGTTACTACAGCTGTAGTTGGTGCTGCAGTAGTCGTAGCCAGCCTCGTGGCCTGCGCAACTACTGCCTGTGTAGCTGAAGTTCTAGGATCTATAGCTTGGGGAGCGGCTGTTGGTGTTGCACTGTCTCTTGCCTTAACTGTCTTAAAAGATAAGGCGATGGATGAGATATCTCTGCATGTTGCGCAAGGTTTAACTGGAACAATTCTTAACGACTCCACTAAAGGTGAAAATTTTGGTAATGCCATAATGTCGGGTTCTGCTGCGATGATGTCTAAAAACACAATGGCCGGAAGCGGAGGAGTATTAACTAAATCACAAGCCGTTGCTTTTTACCATGAGACCGAAAGGCAAATTGCCGAAAATGCTGAAGAAATTCGAAAGACAAGAAGTCCGTTCGATCCAAATACTCGTCACACATTCCTAGGTTCAATTGTAAGCAATATGCTACCTTATTCAAAGCAAATAGCCTCAATCAGCGGCTTCCTGCCTTCGATTATTGGTGGTGCGCAAAGATCATTCGCTGCAATCACGCCTGGCGCACATGCTGCAAATGATGCGAACTTTATTGCAAATATGGACACTTGTGAAGATAAGTCTATCAAAGATACTGGTGCTGCAACTGATATTTTCTGCAATGTCTATACTGGTATCGATATGAAAATAGCCGATAAAGATACAGATGAAGTTATCAACGAGCTAAAGAGTAGCGGAGATTTAAAAGAAAAAGATAACTCCGGAGACGAGGATACTGACGATATGCTAAGTACAGTTGAAATGGGTCCCGAACTTAAAAAGTACGAAAAATATTGCTTCAACCGCAAAAAACCAATCGGCGCATCAGAAGATGATGATGACGATAACTTTGGAGCTATTTGTAATAGTGATAAAAATCCAAAAGCTAATCTATACGCACTATTCTTAACAGATGTTCGGGTTGAAGAAGGTATGAATGAAGATTTCAAACCTGACGAAGGTGGCGGATCTGGAAGTTCAAGCTCAAGTTCAGGAGGTGTAGACCCAGATCTAGCTAAACTTAGTGGAGAATTTGTGTGGCCAGTTAAGGGTGTTAAAGTTAATGGTGACTCAATCGAAGGTGTTGGGCCAGATCAAGATTTCGGACCTAGATCATTCTTTGATGGATTCTCATCAACACACTATGGAATAGACTTCGGTAGTGCAACCTTCGGCTCTGCAGCACCAGTTTATGCGGCAGCAGACGGTGAAGTTGTTTACGGTGGAGACGCCGAAACCGTAGGATGGGGTGCTGGTAGTCACTACGTTGCAATTAAGCATAATGGCGATATTTACACCACGTATTCACACATGCGATCCCATAGCGTGCATAAAGGAGATAAAGTTAAAAAAGGCCAGCAGATTGGTGTTACCGGAGCAGAAGGAAACGCAAGCGGGGAACATCTTCACTTTGAAACAAAGAAGGGAACCGGAGTACCGGGAGAAAAAGGTGCCTTCAACCCTATGGATTTAATTAAAGGAAATACTTAAGTATTGTAATGAAACGAATCAGAATTTTACCAATTATAGCCGTATCTATTTTGCTAGCCGATTTAATTAGCTTTCCAGCCAAAGCAGATTTTAATGCTAAATTCTTCAATTCAAATAATATCACCTATTACGATGCGGGTGATGATTGTGGAACCGGAGGAGGTGGTGGTAGTGGCTCCACGAACCTCGAAGGAAACGATAATGCTGAAAAAATCTGGAACTTCTTCAAATCTAAAGGTTGGAGCGATGAACAGGTTGCTGGAGTTATGGGTAGCCTTTGGGGTGAATCAAACCACTTTCAACCTGACTTAAATGAGGCGGGTAGCGGAATTGGTTATGGTATTGCTCAGTGGTCTTTTGGACGACGAACAAATCTCGAAAATTATGCCAAAGAAAAGGGTAAGCCCGTATCAGATCTTGGTGTTCAGCTAGATTTCCTATGGACAGAACTTGAGGGCCCAGAAGTGGCCGCAAAAAATGCCGTAAGTTCTGCAAAATCCGTGAAAGAAGCAACTACAGCCTGGACGCTTCAGTTTGAACGACCGCGTGAAGATTTGCGACCTGGACGTATTCAAGAAGGTGAGCAAGTTGGTAATGATATTCTTGCTAAATATAAAGGTAAGGGTGGAGGTTCTTCAAGTTCTTCAAGCAATTCATCAAGCTCAAACAGCTCAAGCTCGAGCTCAAATTCAGGATCTTCAAGCTCGAATAGTTCATCAAATAGCGGAAAAATAACCTTCATCGGCGATTCTATTACTGTTGGTGTACAAGATAAACTTACTTCAACATTCTCAGGTTCGAACGTTTCAGCAACGGTCGGAGACTCAATCGCAGCCGCAACAAGCAAACTCCCAGCTGAAATAAACGATACTGTTGTAATCAATCTTGGAACTAACGATAACTTTGATGAAAGCGCTGCTGAAACCCTACTTGGTAAATTAAAAGGTAAGAAAATTTATTGGGTAAATAACTTCTCGAAAGGTGGTAACGCTGATTATGAAGTAATCAACAAGAAGTTGTCAGCATTCGCATCAAAGCATAGTGAAGTTAAAGTTTTAGATTGGAAGGCTTACGCCGAGAAAAATGGTGGACGCGAAAAGCTTTACTCAGGTGATGGAATTCACCCAAATACTGAGGGACAGGAAGCCTATGTAAAATTCCTACAAGAAGCGCTTAATGGTGGTGGTAATAATTCTTCTAAGTCATCGGACTCTTGTGGTGCAACCGGATCTGCTTCGGGCAAGTTTATGACTTCAGCCGACGCATCACACACAACATCAGATGGATTCTCAGTTTTCGAACAATGCGATCCACGATGGGCTAATGAACAGTGGGGAAAAAATCCTGGAAATACAATGTGTCACGCAGCCTGCGGTCCAACATCTGTTTCCAACATGGTACTAGCCCTTACTGGAAAATCCATCAGCCCTCTTGAGATGGCTAAAAAGGCCGCCGAAAAGGGCTATGAAGCCGGATACGGAACTACCCTAGGAGTTGTTGAAATGGTACAAGATTATGGATTAAAACAATCTAAAATTGATATTTCAGTTAATGCTGTTGAAGATGTCCTAAAGAAAGGTGGGTTGGTTATGTTAGCAGGAACTGGCCCCGGTCCATTCCTAAACACGAGCCACTATGTTGTTATTCGAAAAAGCTCAGGTGGAAAATGGTACACAGCAAACCCTGGCCGTAAAGAGCTTGACGACACTCCTTATGATCCTTCTTACGTCATCTCAATGACTTTCGCAGCATTTGGAGTTACTAAATAAAAGGAGTTGAATATGCTTAGAGATATTTTAAAAAACAAGAAAATCAAAGCTATCGTAATAACCTTTCTATTTGCTAGCGCACTCATGATTGGTTTAGCAATCTGGTCGGTTGTTCGCCAGCAGCAAGAGGCCAACAAAAAACCTGAGATCGATCCAGCTTCGGGCGAAGTAATTGGCCCTCCAACTGGTGGAAATCTTCCAGAATATGCTGTTCCGTATATTGGCTTTGAAAAGTTTGTTAATAACGGCGCAAATTTCAATATGTATAAAGAATTTCAAAGTGTCGTTCGACAGTATCAGCTTAAAGTTAATGGCAATAATTACAATACTTATTATAAGCGTGTAAGTATGTATAAAGACTCTTACTCAGCCAAAACAGATCCAAAAACTAATATCTTCACACATCGCTTCAAGATCGAACTAGATACTAACAAAAAAACCTTATGGGTAAAAATTGAATCTTTCACACCATTTAGGTATAAGTTCTATTTTTATGACACCGATAAGGAAGAAAATCCAGTTCTCGAATATAATTACTGCGACCCTGCCGTATGTAAAGAAGATACAACAAACGTAAAGCCTATTACAGATTAACCAAAAAAATAACCTCACTAACTTAGTGAGGTTATTTTACATTCGTCAACCTGAATATCGTTTGTTGAAGTTATAATAGTTTGATATTTCGAAAAATGCTTAGTTAGTAATTTTTGTCGCTCATTATCAAGCTCTGAAAATACATCATCGAGCAAAACAATTGGTCGTTTTCCAGTTAGTTCCGCTAAAATGTCTGTTTCGATAAATTTAAGCGCTAAAACTAAACTACGGTTCTCGCCACGACTTGCCACATTTTGCGCTGGTTTTCCATTAAAAATAAACTGAATATCATGCTTGTGTGGACCAAAACTTGTATAGCCTAAAATCTTATCGCGCTCAACATTTTCACTTAAGATCGCTAAAATTTCGCTTTTCGAGACATTGTCGCCCAAATATTGAATTTTAATACTATCTTTAACTCCTGAAATTTCTGCATAAATATTTTCGATCTTCGAATTCAATAATTTTATAAATTCACATCTTTTCGAAATAATTTCGGAACCGTATTCTGCGAGCATCAAATCCCACGGAAAGAGTTCAATCTTTGAGAAATTATCACTTTTCAACAGATTATTTCGCTGCTTTAAGGCTTTATTGTATCTTGAAAGTGCTAGTTGAAAACTTGGATAAATTTGGGCTAAAAAATGATCCAGGAAATTACGTCGGCGATTCGGCGACCCGCTCAATAATTGCAAGTCTTCAGGCTCAAAAAGCACCACAGGAACCCTTAAATTTGCGCTCAGGCGTGCTTTTTTGTTTCCATCTATTAGGAATTGCTTTTTCGAACTAGTAAGGGAATTATCGAATGTAACCGTCCTTAAAGAATCTTTCGAATCTTTTAAATCAATCCGAAACCAGCTAGAACCATCATTTCGAAGAATTTCTTTATCGCTCGATCGGAAACTAGTTCCTTGAAGAGTAAAATAAATCGCTTCAAGAAGTGAAGTCTTTCCGCTACCGTTTGCACCAGAAATTAATGTCGATTTTTCACCAATTTCTAAAATGAAATCAGAATGCGTTCGAAAATTCTGAACCCTTAAAATTTTTAAAATCATTCAATTCCTAACTTTTTAGAGGCATCACAATGTGGATATAATCATCGCTATCTGTATTTTTAAAAATTGTTGGCGCAAGTTTTCCTGAAAATCCAAAATAAATTTTCGAAGATTTTAATGGTTTTAAAGCATTTTCGATATAATTTACATTCAGCGTAACTTCGCCTCCACCTTGAATTTCCGCATCGGCTTCAGATGTGTTTTCACCAATTTCGCTAGCAATTGTATGCATTGATAATTTCGAAGTTTCTTCGTTTGCAGTGATTTTAACACTTCCACCAGATTTATCACTAAAAACTTTTGCAACTTTTGCAATTTGGTAAAAATCGGTGCGGCTGATCTTTACTGTAGTTTCAGTTTTATCGGGAATTAAACGGCGATATTCAACATATTTTCCATCAATTAAATTGCTAATTACTAAAATATCGCCAACCATAAATTGAATTTGGTTATCGTTGATAAGAATTTCAATTTCATCAAGTTTTTCTGGAATAACACTTTTAACTTTTGCTAAAACACTGCTTGGAACAATTGATTCAAACTCTTGATCAGTTTCAAACAACTTTCGCTCGCTCAATCGATAACCGTCCGTTGCGGCCATATAAATATAGTTTTCGAAAGTATGCAAAAACACACCCGTTAAAATTGGCCGCGAAGTATCCATACTTACCGTGTTGATTTGATCAACCGCTTCTTTAAAAATATCCGTACTCATAAAAAATCGTGCGGTTGGCTCATCAATTGTTGGCAGTTCAGGGAAATCTTCAGCCGAAAAACCATTAATTTTAGATTTATAATTTCCACTTTCAATTAAAATATGATCGCCGCTAACTTTAAAAGAAACTTGACTATTTGATGGAAGACTACTAATAAAACTTTTTGTTAAACTTGCTGGAACCATAATCGAACCAACTTTTTCAATTTTTGCACTAATTTTTTGCGAAATCGCAATCTCTAAATTTGTAGCAGCAATTAAAAGTCTTGGTCCATCTGTTTGTAAAAGAATATTCTCAAGAATAGGCATACTTGTTTTTGCACTTGCAATTCCTTCAACATTATTGAGTGCTTTAGCTAAATCATCTTTATTAACAGTCAGTTCCATAAAATTCAAATTCCTTTTTCTTAAAAAGTAGTAGTTATAATAATAGGTGTTGTGGAAACTGTGGAAAACCACTTATTCACTACTTAAATTATACCATTTTTTGTGTGGAAAATCAAAGCAAAACTTTTTGAAAAACTGTGCATAAATTAAATACTTTTTCACAATTTTGAAAATTGGAAATTATCCACAAGAAACTTGTGCAAAACTTTGCCATTTTTTTCTGCAAGATTTTTACAGGTTTTCCAAACGAAATCTTTGATTTTTCCACAAGCTTTCAACACTTTATTAAAACAATAGCAGCATATTGTCAAACATAGCAATAAAATAAAAAATATATTTTCGCAAATAGAGAAGTGCTCTTAGTATTTATATGAATAAAATATAATTAGAAAAAGTCAAAAGCGAACAAATAAAGCTGTTCGCTTTTTATAAAACTAAAAATAGAAAATGTCAAATTAACAGATATAAAAATAGAGCCATTTAGACTCTATTCGTAAATTAAATCACGTAAGCTCTCGATTTCGGAGCGAATTTCAGCATCCAATTTAATGCCTTTTTCAATTTTCGAAACACCATTCATGATGGTCGAATGATCGCGTGAGAATTCCTTGCCGATTTGCGGAAAACTCATTTTTAACTCATACTTCATTAAATAACAAGCAACTTGGCGCGCGTGATTAATATCTTTTTGACGAGATTTGCTTAAGATATCTTCTTTAGAAACGCCCAGGTATTTTGCTGTTTTATCAATTATCTTTTTTGAGTTAAGATGATTTGGTCGAGTCGGTCGACTATTTTGAATTAATCCTTGCGCAAGCTCGAGGTTTGGTTTAATATTTCGCAGCTCCGCCATTGCGATTAGTTGAGTTACCGCTCCGATAATTTCACGAATATTTGTGCGGTAGTTTTCGGCGATAAACTCCGACACCTCGGGGTCGAGTTTAACATTATCATGCTCTGCTCGAGCTTCAACGATACTTTGACGAGTTTCAAAGTCAGGCAGTTGGATATCAACAGTCATTCCACTTTCGAAACGGCTTTTTAGACGATCAGTTAAAGTTGGGATACTTGAAGGTGCACGATCACTAGAGAGAATAATCTGTTTATTCGCTCGATGTAATTCGTTAAAAGTATGAAAAAACTCTTCTTGAGTTTTATCTTTTCCATAAATAAATTGGATATCGTCGACGATCAAAACATCGACATTGCGATATTTATCAGCATAACCTTGCTTTTTTGAGCGCACGTTATCCAAAAAATCACGATAGAAATTTTCAATTGTAATATAAAGAACAGTTAATTCTGGGTGTGTTTTTTCAATTTCGTTACCGATTGCCTGCATTAAGTGAGTTTTTCCTAATCCGGATTCACCATAAAAATAAAGTGGATTGTATTTTGTTCCAGGATTTTTGGCAACATTTTGGCTAGCAAAAAATGCAAGATCGTTTGATCCGCCAACGATGAAATTATCAAAAGTAAAATCTTTGTTTAAACCGCTGGAATGTTTGGCTTTTTCGGTCTTCTTTTTAATTAAATCCTCAACAGAAGGTTTTTTAGAAGAATGTGTCGGAATTTCTTCGGTCTGTTTTTTACGTTTTTTTGTGGAAATAACCTCAAAAGAGATAATTTCAGGATTCTTACCGTTATTTCGAAAGGCTTTTTTGATATGCTCAAGATATTTTTTCTTGATAGTATTAGTTATAAAAGAATTTTTAGCGCCAATAACTGCATGGTCATTTTCTAAAGATAAGAGTTGAGTGTCAGCAAACCAAGTCTTAAAATTTGCACCTTGGATTCTAGGGTCCATTTCAAGCTCAGCTAAGATGTTTTTCCACAACTCATTCAT